>JAYUKI010000078.1:0-1788 GCA_043764595.1 Myxococcales bacterium
AGTCGTAGACGAAGCGCTGGTTGCACGGACGCGAGGCCTCGCACGTTCCCGGTCGCTGGACCAAAAGGTCCACCATGTTTCCGGCTTCGTCGTAGTGAACCGATACGCCTTCGGCAGAGGACAGACGCTCGGGGATTCCCGGCTCTCCCACTTCGACCCCGAGGGAGCGATCGTACCGCGTGGAGGTGTCGTCCTCCGAGCGGGTGATGTTCCCGAGGTAGTCGTATTCCAGCGTTTCGGAGCGCTTGCGAACGCCCACGAGGGCACGCGGAACCGCTCGTGTGGCGCTCGCTTCGCGCTGAAACGGAGACTTCTGTTCGTCGTGTCCGAGCGCTCCCCCGGCGAAGTCCGTGGTCACTCCGGTCACACGGTAGAAGTCGTCGTACGTGACGCTCTTGGTCGAAGGTTTCGCGCCTACTGGCCATTGGGCGTGCGGAATGTCTTCCGTGATGGTCTTGACGTTGCCCACGGCGTCGTGGGTGTATCGGGTCTTCGCCAGGAGGGGTTGCTGCGTGGGCTCCAAGCTCGAAGGCAACGGCGCAATGGCCCACGTGGGCGATCCTGCTCGTTCGACCTTCACTTCTTCGAGGTCCGCGCTCAGCGTGGGCGCGTACGTGAACGACACAGTCGTGGCCGCGGCGTCGCCATAGACCATTTGGCTCGGCTTTCCGTCGACGCGATAGCTCGCTTGGGACAGGATCTGCCCGTAGCTCGAGCCCAGCTCGGAAAGCTGACCGCGCACGCCGTATGCGAAGGTCACCCGCGCTAGGCCGTCGCCTCCCATGAGCTCGGCTACGTCTGCGCCCGTGGTTTCAGCGATGGGGCGATCGTTGGCGTCGTACGCCGTGCCGGCCTCGAACGTGTGGTCCGTGTACCTCGCCGCCAGCGACTCGGCGGGGGCTCCCGGGCGCACGATGCGTCGCCGAACGCCCGTCGAGCGTCCTCGGAGATCGTAGCTGAACCGGGTAGCCGCCCCTCGGTCGAAGCTGGCCAAGAGTCGGCCCGGAAGCGCGAGAGCGTTTCCGTAGGCGGCCGCGGGCTCGCCGGGCGGAGGGGAGTCGTACCATTGGAACGACTCCGTTCCGTCTCCCGTCACGAGGTTCGGCTCGGTGTACCCCGGATGACTCTCGAGGCAGGGCGACAGGTCCGTGGCCTTCTTGCGGCCACTTCCGTCGTAGTGCAGGTTTTGTCCGCAACCGCGCGCGTCGCTCGTTCCCACCAGCATGTCGGCGTCGTTGTAGACGTACGACCATTGATGCGTTCCATTGGTGCTGTTTGGCTCAGCCTGGTTCGCCATTCGTCCGAAGCTGTCGAAGTTTCGAGAACGGTAGGTGGCGGTCATACCCTCGAGGCTTCCGCGCGCCGCGAACCAGACCTCGCCTGAAGGCAAGTAGGAATATTGGGTATACGTGTGCTCCAGGGCGCCGCCAGAAACCTTGCGAACGGCGTGGGCCCATTTCACGCGGCCGTGGCCGTCCATAACGGCGTTTCCAGGGGTCCCCTGGTGCGTCCCCCCCACGAGCAGGTCCTCCGCGTCCCATTCGGTCACTTCGAGAGGCTTGTAGTCGGTTCGCCCGACCTGCTTGGCCGATGCTCCGTAGCCATCGGCCACGGTTATCGGACGGTCGAACCAATCGTGGCCGATGACGACCCTATTGGTTGCCGTCGGTGGCGCAAACGACGGATTGGTCGTATCCCCCGAATAGAGGAAAGGTTCGTACGCCACGGCCACCAAGCCTGAGCTCGTGCGCTCGGTCACGCCGCTCGCCACATACGCGCCATTCTCGT
>JAYUKI010000079.1:0-1786 GCA_043764595.1 Myxococcales bacterium
GGGAGCGGTGCTCGCCAGTGACGTTCTGGCCGTCGATCCAGTGACCAATCGTAGGGAGGGCTTGCGGCATGGGATGGCTCGGGGGTTTTGGGGTCGAAAACGAAAGGCTCGCATTCTCCCACAACCCGCTTTGCCTGCCTACGGGCGCGATGGGCTCTTGCCGGTGGTCGCGCGTCGCATGTCGCATGACGCAATTGACGCAATACGCACCGTTGCCCGAGGTCGCTCACCCCGCGAGGCGTGCGACAGGGCTCGAGGGCGAGAATCGAGCTACATTCGCCTCGTGGATGCGCCCATTCCTCTCGCGACGTTGTCCGAGCTCGACGTCTCGGACCTTCGCATGCTCTGGATAAACGATTGGTACGACGGTCCGATCGACGCCATGGTGCGGTACGCCGGGCGGCCCTGCCGCATGGTGATCCACGATCCGAACGTGATCGCGACGGATCGCCCGTGGACCTGGGTCGTCTTCGCCCTGTCCCCCGAAGCGTGGGTGGACGAGCAGAGATGGCACGCGCTCTTCCTCGCGCACGTGGGAAGCCATGGTGATCTCACGGGCGAGCCCTTGCCCGAGCCGTCGGGCCAAACCGAGCTGTTCTACGAAGCGTACCGCGCGCGACCGCGCCTCGAGGCGCATCCCGAAGAGGCCATCGGCTACGTCACTCAGGTCCCAGAGCCGCTCGTGCCACGCGTGTGGCCCGATAGGTCGGCGGTCGGCTGAGCGCTCAAAGCTCCGTCCGCCCTCGCGCCGTGGCCACCCCCCCGGCGGGCCTATCGGCCAAGAAGTCGTACAGAAAATCGGCCGTCGCCAGGCCGACGAAGAGAACGCCCCCGGCGAGCATTCTGGCCATGTAGCCCGCCGCCCACGTGGAGGTGCCACCGTTCGGAACGCGGACCCAGCGCGCGAGGTAACGATCCACGAGCACGAAGAATGGTGCACCCGCCAAAAGCACGCGAGGCAAGAAGCCTGCGGCCGACATCCCTACGAGCACCCCGATAGGCACTAGGGTGATCGCACGGCACGCCTTCAAGCAGACCTCGGGGCCGTGCGTCACGACGAGTGTGCGGTATCCGCGTCGCGCGTCGTCGTCTTGCTGGAACGCTTGCGCCGCAAACGTTGCCCCGAGAGTCCAGAGCGACATGCAGGCGAGGACGACGCAGGCTCGGGGCGTGATGGGGACGCCTGCCGCGAAAAAACCGGCCAACGGTGAGAGCAAGCCATACCCTAGCGCATTGACCGCCGGCCCCAAGACGGGGTGTCCCTTCCAGCGTGTCCGCGGGTGTGAATAGGCCACGGACAGAAGGGCGCAGGCCACACATAGTCCCAAAATGCGCGAGCCCGCAAATGCGGAAAGTCCCACTCCGATGGCGATGCCGGCGTATCCCCAGGCCGCAAGGTGGGCGCTCTCGAGGGGCTTTTGGATCGCGGCTTGGTCAACGAAGAGGGCACTCTCCTCTTCGCCGTCCAGGCTCGCGTTCAGCCACATGGTGCCGGCACTGGCCACGAACCAAGCGAGACACACGACGCCGATCTCGCGCAGTCCGACCACGTCGATGGAGAGGTCCCATAGGGCGAACCCATAGCCCACCAGCGGATAGGCAAGAAGAGCAGCGCCTCCTTTTGGACGGGCGAGCCGAAGGAGGGCGCGAAGGTTGCCAGTCGTTCGTGCCACGGTCACGCTGGCGAGAGTCGTTCGGTCGGCTTCGCGTGGCAAGAGCGGTCGACTGTTCAAACCGTGCGAGGGCCAAATTGACGCAAATGACGCAAAAGTCCGGGCGCCCGGAC
>JAYUKI010000080.1:0-1784 GCA_043764595.1 Myxococcales bacterium
GGGTGTAGCTCAGCCTGGTTTCCAGAGCGCTCGGTTCGGATCCGAGAGGCCGCAGGTTCGAATCCTGCCACCCAGACCATTTTCCCATTCTGCTCCAACCTGTGCGCGAACGCCCGCACTCGGCACTACGCGCAGCCGTGCGCGATTCCAAACATAAACTTTCGCGGCGCTCGAATTCTGGTGAATTCAACTGCTCGACAAGCAGTCTCAGGCGAGTTCGATTCTCGCGCGCCGCACCGCCAGGACTCCCACTCTCGAATTCGCGAGACGGAAACCCCATGGAGGAACCCATACCCCGAAAGAGACCATCGTAGACGAAGGACGGTGAATCATGCGCACGCTGCTTTTGACCCCTTGGATGTCGCCCCACAAGATCATTTCCTGGGAGCGAGCCATCGTCCTCTGTGTCCTCGGAAAGGTCGACGTCATTTGTGCCTACGACGACGAGGTCCGCTCGCGGAACCTCTCGCTCCCCACGCCGTCGATCGTGCGCCTCCGGAAGGGCGGACCACGCCACAAGAAAGTGGTTCGTTTCTCCCGAGTGAACGTCTACACTCGGGACTCCTTTCGATGCCAATACTGCGGCGAGCGAAAGGTGACGAGGGAGCTCAACTACGACCACGTCGTTCCCCGCGCGAAGGGCGGACGAACCACGTGGGAGAACATCGTGACATCCTGCTACGCGTGCAACGATCGTAAAGGAGGCCGCACTCCCGAGGAGGCCGGTATGGCGCTGCTGAAGAAGCCCGTCGTGCCGAAGTCCTTGCCCGTGGCGCCCTCGTTCCGTGCCATTCCGCTCGACGTGCCCGAGACCTGGATTCCCTACTGCGAAGGTCTCGTGACGAAGGGGCAGTTGGTTTGAAGAGCGAGCGTGCGTCCACGGGCCTGGCGGCCCCGACGTCTTGCCCCGAGACGTTAAACCGGGGCGTTTATTCCCAAGGGCCATTCCGGTGACCGGAATCGGCACTTTCTTTCAGGGCGTAGCTTAGTAGCCAAAGCGCTGGCTCGGGGAGCCAGAGATCGCAGGTGCAACTCCTGTCGCCTTGACCTGTCCGCCACCGCGGACGCAACCGGAAGACAATCTCGACAGGGTCGAGGGCCGCCTGGAACGCGGCGCGCGCGTCCTTTCGCGTGGGGTTCGAGTCCCCTGTCTTCCTCTCAACGTCCAAATACCAAGGAGCACGCCATGAAGGTCTAATCGCCCGACGCTCGCGTCGGGAACGCTATCGAATGCTCGGGTCGACTCCATCGTAACTATAACGGTCCTAAGGTAGTGACGCCTCTTCTTCGGTTCCGCGCCGGTCGCGGGGCAAAGGGAGTCTTCGTGAGCTCCGTCGTGGGAAACCACGCGAAGCGGGGGAACGTAGGCCACGGTCGCCGAACGAACGACTCGCTCGGCACCATGGTCGACACGCCGACGGTCGCCCAACTCTCGTCGATGGCAATGCTCGGGGTCCATCGCCCCTTTTCGCCGGCGCACCTCTGTCCGGCAACCTGGAAGAAATCCCGACCATGGGGTCGGACCTGTTTCGAAAACAGTGGGAGCGTCGAAAGGCGCTTGGGGTTCGAGTCCTCTTTCTTCCGCCGCACGAACGTACGAAACGAACGTGTCGTCGAATGACGCGCCTTTCTTGGCGCGTCGTATCATCCATGGAAATCGAATCGCGAACGGTCGCGAGCCCGCTTGCTAACACTACTGCTCGATGTTGAGCACGCGACGTGAAGGTTCCGTGGTCGCCACACGCATCGCATTTGGCGTATCCGGATCGCGGGAACGGTGACAC
>JAYUKI010000081.1:0-1784 GCA_043764595.1 Myxococcales bacterium
GTCGACGTCCTCGTCCGCGAGCTCAAAGCCAAAAAAACAGGCCCGATTCTGCGCAAAAAGCTCGTTCGCGAGCATGGCTCGAACGGCATCCGGGCGCTCCTGGCGACCGAGCACGCCACGTGGAACGCCGAGGTGGTCGAGCTCGACGCCCCGGATTGCCCCTGGCCTCAGGGGCTCTCGGCCGGCGACGTCGCGCGCAAAGCCTTTGGTCCGCTTGCCAGGCGCTTGCCCAAGCTGGTGGAAAAACTGGGCGGCGCGGAACATGTGGTCGCGTGCCGGCACACGTCGGCGGAGGCCTCGGACTTGGGTGGCTTCTTTCTCGTGTATGCCCTGAAGGCGTCCTACGGTTCGGAACTGTGGGTCTGTGGCGCGCCCGAGCCTCACGCGAAAGCAGCCGTTCCTGGCTGGGACCTGCCCGAGCCTTTGCGTGAGCTCTACACGCGACACAATGGAATGGGCGTCCTATGTGCCGAGTTTGGATGGACGGGGTTCGATCCCGGTGTCCAGCCGTCCTTGCGGGTGGCCGTGCCCAACGTGAGCCCGACCGACGCTGCCGAATCTCTGAGCACTCCCGACCTGTTTCGCTTCACGCGAGGCACGGGCCAAAATGGGGAGTCGGGCTGGTGCTTTACGAGGAACCAAAAGGGGAAAGGAAAGCGAAGGCCGGACCCGAGCGAGATCTCGATTCAAGACCTCGATGCGTCCCTTGGCGTGTTGGGCGAAGCCGTACCGTTCGACTTTTGGGGCTTTTTGGACCGCTATTTGACTGGAGACAAACAAAGCGAGCTGCCCGTCGCCGCCGAGTTCTGAGGGAAGTCCAAAAGGACGGCATACAGGCTCCCGAGCATGGGATCGTCGAGGTCGATCACTTGGGATCAGTGGCTCGCCCAGGAGAACCGCACGTCCCTTTTGGCGGTCAAGAGGCGGCGCTCCGCGCCTACGGCCCCAAAGTTGACGTCGCCGGGCAGGGTGCTCTCGATTTGGAACGGCTGATGCGCGAAGGGCACCCCCTCTTGAACGAAGGTCGGCCAGCCGGCAGGGGCCGATGATTGTAGACTTTGGGTGAGCTCGAAGGGGCTCACCTTCGGCCCGTGTTCCTTTTGTGCCTATCGGGATGGCCATGCGCTTTCGGTAGAAAACGAAGGTTCTTCCAAAATGCAGGAGGCGGGTTCCTCGATGCGGTTCGGCGCGGTGCTCGTCGCCGCTTCCTCGACGGCACGCATGGCACGGGCGCGGCCTACGGACCGAACCAGGGCGGTCACGTGACCGAGCCCGTAGATGCTCACGAACGACGAGGCGGTGACCACGCAGCCCCAGCAGATGCTCATTTGGCCATTCTACCCCCGAGAACGGCGGGTGCTCGATTCCTTGTTCGAAGCCCGTTTCGCCTTGGGTCGTGCCTTCGGTTGGACAGCCTTCGGGGGAGTGGTGGGTGCTTCGAGACCGGCGACCAATCCTTTGGGGGCCACGAGGCGATAAGCCTCTTCCAAGAGCTCCCGCAGAACGGCACGATCGACGTGGGCCAGCCGGACGTGGGTCCAGCCTTTCTGTCCCCACGCCCCCGAACATGGGAAAAACGGGTCTTCTTCGCTCGGTCCGACGAGGCTCGTTTGGACTTCGGGGGAAAGCTTGAGAGTGCCAACGTGCTCGTCCGCCGAGAGCCCGGCGAAGATCTTCCCGCGGACGCGAAAGTCTGGCTTTCCGAAATGGGACAGCTCTTCGGTTTCCGGAAATGCGAGTGCGAGCGCACGAAACTCGTTCGGCTTCACCATGCGAGCACGGTA
>JAYUKI010000082.1:0-1783 GCA_043764595.1 Myxococcales bacterium
CGTACACGACGGACGTCCAGAAGGCGTCCACCTGCTCGAGAGAGATGTTCAGGCGGTCGCATAGGACAAGAAGCTCGGGCGCCTTCTTTCGATTGCGCCAATCCTTCTCGCTCTCGACGTTGCGAAACCAAGCGAGGAAGTCGAGGAGCGCATCCGGCGACCTGTCCCGCCTCGTCGCGGCTTCTACCACGCGAGCCCGGAAGGTGCCCTCCAACGTCTCCGAGAACGGGTCCGAATGAACCCGCTGTTTGAGAAGGACCACGTCGGGCTTCCCGTCGCCATTGATGTCGACGACGGGCGCCTGAAAGTCACGGATCGTTTTGCCCGCGTAGCTGACCGTCGTCATCTCGGCTGGGCCGGGTTGGGCGTAGGTTGGAACGATGTGGAGTTGCTGAAACGCGCTCTCTGGCCAGTCGTTTAGGATGCTCGTGGTTTGAACGGGGCTGCCAGAAAACCGGCTGTTTCGGGCGATGTGAAAGAGCTGCTTCCCCACCGTTGCAGCCTGCGGCTGATTGAAGTGTGGCGTGAGGCAGCCTGAGACCACGCCGCGGCAGGAGGCGTCTCCCATGTTGCTGACGGAGGGCCTGTACGGTTCTGCCTTTTCGCACGACTTCCAAAAGTCCGGGCTCAGGCATTGCGCCATTGGCGAAAAGTCGCGGAGCGGAAAAGACGGCCCGTTGATTCCGGCGACTTTGTACGCGAGAGGGAACGACACTCCGTCGAGGTCGCCATCGCCGTCCATGTCGGCGAGGGACTTCAGCAACGTGTCCCGTGCGATGGTCACGCCACTCGCGGCGAGTGGGCGGGCGTTTCCAGGCTCGAGCAGGAACGTCTTCGCGCCGCTCAAAAGTGATTGCGGAGCGGAGATGCCTACGGGAAGGTAGACTGCATCGTTGCCGTTCTGGCCGTCAAGATTCGCGAACTGAAAGCCAGAGCCAAGTCCATGTTGTCCGAGTGAAGTGTCAAGAGCGTTCCATTCCGGATCGTAGGGATGCGAGTCGCCAAATGCCCTTCGCTCGACGAACTCGTCGCGTAGTGGTGGAGCAAGATCGCGGGTGGGGCCGAACTTGAGGCCGTTCGTGTTCTGCGAATACGCGAAGGTCGTTACGAAAGGGGGCTCCAACGGGGCTTCTCGCGTTACGGACGTAAGCAAGGGGCGGCCCGAATCGACGCTTGTCGAATACCCCAGTACGTACGACCAATACAGCGTCCCGCTCGTGCTCGACACGCGGATTCGGTCCACGCGTGACGTCAGCAACGTGTTGCCGTCAAGCGCAGAGAGTGGGCCCTCTTGAGTGCCAAGCACTGTTTCCGCGACGAACGCGGGCGCGAGCCCGGAGGGCCGATGCCCGCCCCACGCGATGGATTTGAGTACTTGGGTGCGCGAAGCAAGGTGCTTTTCGGGCCGATCCTGGTCTTCGATGTTGTGGTACCGGTAGGTGATGTCGTTGCCGAACGGGTCTTCCTCCCGGAGAAGCAGCCACGCGAAGGTGCCAAGCTCGGTCTTTATTCGCGCCGACTGCGCCGCGAATGGATCTGCCCCGTAGTAGCGCTTGTGGCCATTTGGGAGATGCTCGATCCAGCGCCCACCGCTGACGTCGTCCAGATACTCGTAGCGGACGGGGCCAGATTCTCGCTTGGGGGCGAACATTCGGCCGGGTGTCTCGGGACCGTGAACCGTGGAAACGAGCTCTCCCGATGGGCTGTCGAACGGGGCAGATGCGTCATAGGAATAGGTGCCGGCCTCGTCGACGAGGTTTGGCATGCCAAGCCGCGTCGAACG
>JAYUKI010000083.1:0-1780 GCA_043764595.1 Myxococcales bacterium
CACGTAGCCCTTCTCGAGGAGCATCTCGAGGTAGTCGCGGTTCACGTGCGTGATCTCGCCGACCATGCCGAGGTCCCGACCTTCTTTTCCGTAGAGCCGCTTGGCGCGGAGGAGGCCCGCGTCTTTGCCCGATACGCCCACGGCGTTCGCGCTGCGCTGGTTCAAGAGAGAGACGAGCTCGGTGTTGATGCGGCCCGTGAGGACCATCTCCACGACCTTCACGTCCTCGACGCCCGTGATGCGGACGCCGTCCACGAACTCGCTCTTGCCCTGGCCGAGCTTCTCGAGCGTGCGGGAAATCTCGGGGCCACCGCCGTGCACGACGACGGGCAAAAGACCGGCAGAGCGGAGCAAGTTGATGTCGTTGGCGAAGCTCGCTTTGAGCGAGTCTTTCACCATGGCCGCGCCGCCGTATTTCACGACGGCTCGTTTTTTGGAGAATTTGTCGATGTACGAGAGGGCTTCGACGAGGAGCGAGCGTTTGAACGACGGGCTGTAGTTCGTGAGACGATCGTCCTTCGCCACGATGCCGTCGGGGGCAGCGATGGTGAAGCTCGTGTAGTCGGCGTTGATCTTCACGTAGTCGTACGAAAGATCGCAGCCCCACGCGATGGCCTCGGCAGGGCCCGAGCGAAGGTCCACGTCGATCTTCACTTGGGGCTCGCGCATTTTCGCGCGAAGGGGCGCAAGCTCCGAGAGCTTCGGGCCACCGTCGTCGAACACGACCTCCCCCTGGAGAGTGACCTTCGCGCCGTTCGGATCGATGGGGTACTTCTTCGAGCCGATGCGCGAGCCGAGGGCAGCGAGCACGCGTCCCCAGTTCGGATCCGAGCCAAAAATGGCTGCTTTCACCAGGTTCGAGCCAGCGACCATCTTCGCGAGGTCCCTCGCGATGTCGACGCTCGGCGTGCCGGTGACGCGCACCTCGACGAGCTTCGTGGCGCCTTCGCCGTCCTCGGCGATCGCACGGGCCATCTCGACGCACAGGCTCCTGAGTGCGGTTTCGAACGTGGCCAGATCGGCCGCCTCGCGAAGGGGTGGTGCGCCGGACGCACCATTCGCGAGCATGAAGACCGCGTCGTTCGTGCTCATGTCGTTGTCGATCACGAGCGAGTGGAAGCTCGCGTCCGTGGAGCGCACGAGCATGGCCTGCATGACGTCGGGCTCGATGGCTGCGTCCGTCATGATGAAACCGAGCACCGTGGCCATCTCGGGGGCGACCATGCCGGAGCCCTTGGCGAACGCGGCGATGGTGACCGTGACACCGCCCACGACGACCGTCCGATGCGTGAGCTTTACACGAGTATCGGTGGTCATGATGGCTTCGGCGGCACCGACGATGGCGTCGCTTTTTCCGCGGGCCAAGACGTCGCACGCGGCCACGAGCTTCTGGACGGGGAGACGCACTCCGATGACGCCCGTGGAGGCCGAGACGATGGAGTCCGCGGCGACTCCGAGGGCTTTGCCCATGGCGGCGTGAATGGCCGAAACGTCCGCGCGTCCTGGATCGCCCGTGAGCGCGTTGGCATTGCCGCTGTTCGCCACGATGGCGCGAAAGCCCGTTCCGGGAATTCGCTTCTCGGCGTCTTCGACCGGTGGGGCCTTGGCGCGGTTCACGGTGAACACACCCGCGGCGGAACAGGGCTCGGCGCTGTAGACGAGCGCCATGTCCTTTTTGTGGGCCTTGATGCCGCAGTTCGTGGCCGCGAACGAAAAACCCTTGGGAATCCTCATGCTGCGCTCCTGTGGAGACCGATAAGCCCGCACCCCTCGTCGAAAC
>JAYUKI010000084.1:0-22061 GCA_043764595.1 Myxococcales bacterium
TTCCAATCGATGGTGTAGTCGTGAAACTGCGATAGGTCGAGGTCGTCCACCAGCGCGAACGTTCGTCGAATCGCAGCGGGAAGTGGCGGCGCCCCCCAATGGTTGACGAAGTAGAGTTGGCTCCGGTTCGCCTTCACGGAGTTCAGCACTTCGATGTCGATTTCGGGAAAAGGATGCGACCAGGGTCTACCCCAAATCGCGAACCAGACCCCCGGGACATGCGGAAAACGAGCGCGAAATTCGATCCGTCCGTACGTTCGGGCGAACTTCCCGAGGGAGTCTAGGTAGCCGGAAATGTAGGGGTACCGTGGGTCCGAGTTGCTGCGCTCGGTGACGATCGACAAGAGTCCTTGGTCGACGACGGCATTCTCCGGTTCCGTCGTGTTGAGAATGGGCCCGTGTCCACGATAGCCCTTCGAAATGGTCCACTTGAGCGGATCCACTGCGCTCCCGGAGAAGGTGTCTTCGTACACCAAAACATCTCCCATCGACGGAACCGGCGGCCCCGTGAGCACACACAGTTGCTCTGGAGGCTCGGCGGGCGTTCCCGAGTCGGGTTCCGAGCCATCGTCGCCCAGAAGCGGGGGCTCGGCACTTGCGGGCTCGAGCAGGTCGTCCGCGCCGCCACCACAGGCCACGGCCATTCCGACTATCAGGCTTGTTAGGAGTCGACGTTCGTTTTGCATGAGCTCCTCAACGAATGGCCCGCACGACACCGTTGGGTGCGCCCACTCGAGCTACGGGACCGGCGACGACGCCCTGGGCGCCGACGAGCCGGAAGGAAAACCGCGCTCCGCCTGTCGGCGCGCGGGTGCACCCAATCGTGGCGCCGTGGAGCTCGAGAATCTTCTTCGATATCGCGAGCCCGAGTCCGGTTCCCTCGACGTGCCGAGAGCGATGGCCCTCGAGTCGAGAGAACGGCAAGAAGAGTTGCGATACAAGGCCCTCCGGAACGCCGGGACCTTCGTCGTCGACGTGGACCACGACCCCTTCGGCGTCCTCCACGACGCGAACGTGCACGACTCCTTTGTCCGGCGAAAAGGAGATGGCATTCGCGAGAAGGTTGAGGAGCACCTGCAATAGGCGCCTGGGATCGGCGCTGACGGTGCGTTTCGTACGAATCGTTCGCTCGACGACGACCCGCCTCTTCAGGCCTTGGCCCGAAGCCAAATCGCATGCTTCGGCCACGACATCACCGATCGAAACCAGCCTTCGCTCCAGGACCGAGGCACCAGCGTCGAGCTTCGCGAGATCCATGAGGTCACGAATGACGGAAAGAAGGTGGCGGGCGCTCTTCACCGCATCTCCGAGGAATTTCTGGTGTTCGTCGGAGAGCGCAGCCTCCTCGAGGACGAGCTCGGTGAATCCGATCATCGAGTTGATTGGGCTTCGGAGCTCGTGGGAAGTGCGGAGGAGGAGCTCGTTCTTTTGCCGCTGCGCCTCCTCCGAATCGACGCACTTCCGAAGCGTGTCTCGCTGCTCGGACCGAAGGGTGCGGACCTTTGCCATCAAGAGCGCGCGTTCGGAAGCGAGCCGCCCATTTTCTTGCCGAAGGGCCTCGAGGGTCTCCGGCTCGCGGGGGGACACCACCCTGAGCGGTGCAGACGCACGGAGTCGAACCTCGGAGGTGGGGCCCGGGCCGGCATCTCGTACGGCCTCGAGAAGAGGAGAGGAGGGAGGGCGGCGACGGGACGGATGCATGACGTGCTCCAAGTGGGGGCCGTTCGGACACCGAGGCTCGACCCCTTTCGAGCCCCGATTGGCAAGCTCCGCAAGACCACCCCGGTCTCGATTGCAGAGAGCAGCCGGCGCATTTCACGTTCCGTGCCAACACATCTTTTCGAGGTGCTTGGTCGGAAAGCGTCGAATCCGTGGCAGCGAGCTCGGGACGGTGGGACCCGTTCCTCCTTCCTCGTCATTCGGTTGGCTCGTCCGTCATGCGAATGACAGTGCTCCACGCCTTCCAGCGGCGATTCGTCGGCATTTCCCCGACCCATCGGCTTCGGCCCACTTGCTGCAAAGCGCGGCGACGCCACTCACCGTTCAGAGGAGTCGTCATGCAAGAGAAGATCGCCGTCATTGGGCTCGGATACGTTGGACTGCCCATCGCTCTCGCCTTCGCGCGCAAGTTCCCGGAGACCGTCGGATTCGACGTCAATCGGACTCGTATCGAAGAGCTCGAGCGTGGCCTCGACCGAAACGCCGAAACGTCGAAAGAGGCCCTCGTGCAGAGCTCGATCGAGCTCACGTGCGATCCGAAGCGCCTTGAAAACGCGACTCTTTTCGTCGTGGCGGTGCCCACGCCGGTGGCCGCGAACAACGTGCCGGACCTCTCCCCACTCGTGAAGGCCTCCGAGCTCGTCGGAAAGCACCTCAAGCCCGGCGCAATCGTTTGTTACGAGTCGACGGTGTATCCCGGGGCGACCGAGGAGATTTGCGGTCCGATTCTCGAAAAGATGAGCGCACTGAAGCGCGGGACCGACTTCAAGCTTGCCTATTCACCGGAACGCATCAATCCCGGCGATACGGTCCACACTCTCGAAAACGTCGTCAAGATCGTTTCCGGCGAGGACATGGAAACCTTGGAGCGGGTCTCGAGCGCGTATGGCGCGGTAGTGCCCGCAGGCGTCTACAAGGCCACTTCGATCAGAGTGGCAGAGGCTGCCAAGGTGATTGAAAACACACAGCGCGATCTCAACATTGCGCTGATGAACGAGCTTGCCGTCATCTTCGACCGCATCGGAATTCGCACGTTGGACGTCCTCGAGGCCGCGGGGACCAAGTGGAACTTCTTGCCGTTCCGCCCGGGCCTCGTCGGCGGCCACTGCATCGGAGTCGATCCCTACTACCTTACCGCGAAGGCGCAGGAGGTCGGATATCTGCCGGAAGTGATTCTCGCTGGGCGACGCATCAACAACGGAATTGCGCCGTTTTTGGGCCAGAAGATGGCCAAGCTGCTCATCGAAAACGACATCCCCGTGAAGCGGGCCCGCGTCGGGATCCTGGGCCTCACGTTCAAAGAGGACGTGAACGATCTCCGCAACAGCAAGGTGCCCGAGGTCATGAAGGAGCTCGCTGCCTTCGGGATCGACACGATCGTCCACGATCCCCACGCAGATCCGGGCGAAGCCAAGCACGAATACGGCATCAAACTCTCGCCGTGGGAGGAGATTCGGAACTTGGATGGGCTCATCGTCGCCGTGGGCCATCGCGCTTACCGCGAGATGGGACAGGAAAAGCTCCTCTCACTCGTTCGCCACGGCGGTGTCGTCGTCGACGCAAAGAGCATCATGAAGCCCGCGCTCATCGACCGCGGCATTCGCTACTGGTCACTCTGACGGAACGATTTCCATCTAACGAACGCGGGCGCCGCACCGTTCAAGAACTTGGAGACAAAGTAAATCATGGATGCTCGAGATTCTTTCGATAGGCTACTTGACGACGACCCGCTCGTCGCTCTTGGCTCGGACGAGGACGACGAGCCGACGCTCCGGTTCCACTACGAAGAAGCCGTCGAAGAGGACGCAACGCTCGAGACCGTGTACCGCGGTCAGATCGGGACGACTTCGGGCGTTCCGCTTTGCGAGCTGGTCTCGCAACAGCGGCGCCCCTCGGCGCTCGAGGAGTTCTTTCGCGCGCGTCCCAAGCGTGACCTGGGGATTCAATTGGTTGCCCGAACGACGCGAAGCGATCGTCCATTGGAGTGCGATCCCGAAGATACCGGTGAGGCTTCCGACGACCGCGCAGCTTGAGTGCCCCATCGATCCGGTCTTGGTCCCTCCGAATGGTCTCATTTCCGGACCGCCTCTGTCGGCACGGTTCCACTGAAGCTCGGGCCAAAGCCCTCGAACCCAAAGGTTCGAGGGCTTCTCTTTGTCCCAATCTCCGAACCGAGACGAAGCACTCCGGCGAGGCCAAGCCCAGAGAAAGCCTCCCTGCACGGCCTCGTCGACGCGGTCTGCAGCTCCCGTGCGAGTTGCCAATTCATCGCCCGCCGGAGCCGTCCGTGACGACCCGACGGGCGCGTGCCTGACAGACACTCCATTCAGCGTCAGGCCGCTGCTCGTCGCTCTCGACCGCGACTCCGAAGGATCCGGCGAATGTCCATGGGGGTCGGTGTCGCCGAAAGGAGGCTAGGGCGGAGGTAGGCGCAAAGCCGCTCCGGGCCCAAAGCGGGATTCGCGTCCATGGCGTCCAGCACCGCCGCCACTACGTCGGACGCAGTCCGCGATGGTCCCAGTCCAGGGCGACGGCTCCGGGACTCGATTCCCGCACACCCCTCCTGGCGAAGGCTTTCGAGCCATTCGTGGCCGGCTGCGCGACGAATGCCGAGGGTACGGCACAACGCCGCAAGCCCTTGGTGCTCCTCAGTCGAACGATTCACCCGTGTCTCTTTTCGGCTCATCGAAGGGATCCTCCGTGGCATTGACAGGGTTCGTACCGTCTCGGTACCTGGCACTCTTCGTTGCCACCCTGCTCGCCTGTACGCCAAAACGGACACCTCGCGCTTTTGTCAATCCCAAGTGCGCGTTTGCATTCGTGTTTTGCGACCTGGGCCTCGAATCGTGCGAAATACTCAGGCTGGGCTCGCCTGCGCCACCCCCCACGCTTCGGCCGAAACCTGGCCAAAGCCCCGCCCGGGACGCGCGAAGTGGTAGCCCTGCATGACGTCCCCACCGAGCCAGACGATGGCGTTTCGCTCTGCTTCCGTCTCGACGCCCTCCAAGACGACGCGGATGTCGAGCTGTCGGCAAAGGTCGAGGAGGGAGTAGACCACGCGTTGCCTGGTCGAGTCCTTGTCCACGTCTCGAACGAGCCCCATGTCGATCTTGACAACCTCGGGGACGAAGGTCGCAAGCCAGCTCAACCCGGCGTATCCGGCGCCAAGATCGTCGATTGCGATTCGGAAGCCCAGGGCACGAAGCGTCTGGATTCGAGCCTTCGCATCCTTCACGCGGTCGAGAGATGCGCGCTCGGTGAGCTCGAGTACGATGCGAGAGGCGAAGCGGGAGAGTGGCGCCTCCGGGCTCGCCAATTCGTCGTCGGCGATGTCGTACGCGTGGAGGTTCACGAAAACCTCGACTCCGGGTGGTGCATTCTCGAGGGCGCGCGCCGTCTCCGCCCGCACGAGGCGACCGAGCTCCTCGAGGCGTCCGAGACGCTCGGCTGCCCCCACGAGCGCGGCGGGTGACGCCAGCGTGGGCTCTTCGGTGCGGAGGAGGGCCTCGAAAGCAACGATGGCCCCTTCTCGCTGGGACACGATCGGTTGAAATGCCATCCACACGGAACGACATGCCAACTCGAAGCGCGCCTCGAGCGACGCCGGATCGCCGAGCAAGGCTTCATGGCCCTCGGAATGATCGCGTGTGGCTCTCATGCGCGCGAGGCGGGAGAGCGATTCGGCTCGGGTGACGGCAGCAATGAACGTGACGATGTCCACGGGCTTTGCCAAATACCGAAACGCGCCGCACTCCACGGCTTCGACGGCAGTGTCGAGGTGCGGAGTGCCCGTAACCAGAACGACGGGGATGTCCATGTCTCGTCGGCGCAGCTCGCGCAAGAGATCGATGCCCGACAGACCTGGCATCGCAATGTCGCTCACGACCACCCCGAACACCTCGTTCGCGAGAGCAGCAAGTGCGTGCTCGGCGTCGTCGCTGACGCGAACTTCGTGTCCAGCGTCGCATAGGACCCGTTCGAGTAGATTCCGAACTTGCGGGTCGTCCTCTACCACCAGAATGGGTTGGCGCTTCATGATGCCGCACCGAAAGGCAATGGAACGATGCGAATCATGCACCCTCCCGAAGCTGGGGCAGGCTCCCTGGCGGACTTGCGGCCGCGAACATGCCCACGTGCCTCGAGCAATGCCCCCGCGTTCGGGTGTCGCGATCGAACCCAAGGACTTGGCATCTTCCGCAGAAGGCGAGAGCGTTCATGTAATCTCCTGGTCGAAAGAGGCAGTCTGCAGCGAAGAGCGCCAGAACGACGTCCGGGAGGCGTCTCGCGGCGAGCGTGGGAGCATACCCCGTCGTGCCTTCGACATCCGTGCGGTCCGTGACGAAGCGCCCTTGGTACATCGCCGATGCGAATGTCGGCATACCTTGCTCACGTGTGGCACGGAACAGGGCCTTCCGGACTTCGGAGTAGGCACTGCGAAGCAGGCGCGTGACCATCCGGGAGTCAATCGCGTCGTAGAGGGGCAGAGACTGCCATGGCGCGGGCGCCTGCACCCGATCCGAGACGGCCGCATAGGGCCCGGCAAGCCACACTGCGAAGGTCGTCTTGGTCCAGAGCGGCGCCTCGTTCATGAAGGATAGCGCGGCACTCCGGCACTCGTTTGCCACATCCACGGCACGGACCCGCTTGAATGGGAGACGGGTCGGTTCGATCTTCGTGTCCTTCGTAGACGGCATTGGGACGAGCTCTTTGCAGGGCCCGTGCCACGAGCTCGTTCGGGACGTCCGAGACCACCGTCAATCCAAACAAACCGCGCCTCTCGCGTAGGTTCGAACTGGCACCCACCCGCCTTCGCAGCGCCAAACGCGCAGTCAGGCGTTCCTCGATGACCGTTGATTTGGGCATCTTGCCATCGCTCGACTGCCTCCGAAACGCTATCGACCTTAGGTCTCGGCATAGGGGGCGGAGTCATGAAACCCCATTCGGGTTGCTGCAGTTGACGGAGCGTCACACCAATGGCGTGCCGGAGTGACGTCCGAGCCCGACCCGATTCGTTCGTCTCGGTCCCGATGGTCGCGACCCTCGACGGACTCTACGAGGTTCCGCCGACGCTTCACGCACGCAAAGTGGGCCGTTCCTAGCCGTCCTTCGCGCCCCAGCCATCCGGCGGGTCGAAGGGCCACGTTCCGTTCCATGGCTACTACTGGCCTGTCGATGCCGACCGTAGGAATCTCCGTTCGAGCGATCGGCACGGGCCTGGCGCCTCCCGCTCCGATGGACGTGATTGGGCCACCGCAGGTCTTGCCTCCCACTCCGCTTGGGCCTAGGCCTGACTCCGGCTCCTTCGCGTGCTCACGCGGCGCGGGATTCGGCGGGCTCGTCACCGAGGTAGGCTCTCAAGCGCGAAGTGGCGCGCGCGTTCAGCTGCGAAACCCGCGCCTCGCTTACGCTCATCGCCGCCGCAATCGCCTTGCTCGGCATGTCGTCGAAATAGCGCATCCGCACCACGAAGGCCTCGCGCTCGGGAAGAGTACGGAGCGCGCCGTGGAGCGCCGTACGCGCACGTCGCGAAATGAGGGCATCGAGGGGAGAAGCTCCCTCGGCGGGGAGGGCGAACGGAGAAGCCCCGTCCGGCAGATCGTCGAAGCGAACCACCGAAATCGGAGGGGTCACATGGTGCTCCGACGGCTCTCCCGACGGTCCCTCACGCGGTACCCTTCGCCGGCGGGGCGACCAATCGTGTTTTCTCAGCTCGTCGAGGATGGCGCCTTGGACGCGAATGCGTGCATAGACCACGAACATCTCCCTGCACGTATGGGTGCTCGATCGGAATGCGCACAAGAGCCCCAGGGTTCCTGCTGCCACGAGATCGTCGCGCAAGACACTGCTCGGCAGGCGCCGCATCATGCGCGAAACGACCCGGTGCACGAGCGGCATGTAGAGGCCCATGCAGTCCACGGTCGGCCCACGCCTCTCGGGAGTCGAATCGTTCGCGTTCGTTTCGGAGAGTGTGTTCGCGTGCATCGGTTCCTTGTCGGACGAAGCACTGTCCATGCCATGCGATACCGTCAAACGGATGACGGCCCGTGGACTAGGTTTCCTTGGGCTGCGGCGACGCTGCCGCTCCAGCACTTTGGGCGAAGCCTTCTCGGAGGGGGGTGATGACGGCCACCACGGCGGCCAACCGCGCGTTGTCTTGGTGGAGGTTGGCTTCGAGCAGGTGGGCGCGGGAAAATGTGTAGAGGCCGAGCAAAGTATTGCAGAGCTCGGGGGCCTGGTCCACGTCGAGTGTCGCTGAGAGCTCCTCGAGAATGGCAAGAGCCTTGCCGATGCGCTCACCGGCACGCGCCCTATCCTTCTTCCCCATGGCGTCGTCGGCCTCGCCGACGAATCGAAGGACGCCGTCGTAGAGCATGACCAAAAGCTGGATTGGAGAGCAAGTCGCGACCTGGACTCCGCGGTACTTCGCAGCGGCCGCGGATACGTTCGTTCGCGCGCTCATCTATGTCTCCTAGGTAGGGGTCTTGATATTTCCGATGGTGGAGGACATCGTGCTGTATCGGCTCATGGCTTGGTCGAGATCGGAGAACTGCTTTCGCAGCTGCTTCTCGTAGAGGTCGACGCGCTTTTGTTTGGCTACCTTGGACTCCTCGAGCGTACGGCTTCGAGTCGAGAGTGCCGTCATTCGAGCCTTGATTGGCGAAGTGGCCCCGGTAACGAGGGAATCTGCGGTCGTTGCAAAGGTCTTCATGACACCGGTAGCGCCGAGCGCCGGATCCGTCACGAAGAGACGACGAACTCCATCGGGGTCCTTCGCGATGGCCGCGTCCAACTTTGCCGTGTCGAGAGATAGTGTCCCGTTCGCGGCGAGTTTCACGCCCACCGAGCCGAGCGTGGTGTAGGCCCCCGTCGTGCCCGGCACGGCAGTGGCAACGAGCCGCCCGAAAGAGTCGAGGGAGCGACGTATCGACGTCTCGCCTGCGAGGACCGGGTTTTGCGCCTTCGTGCCCGAGAAACCCGTGGCGGTGTGGCCTGCGTTGACGATGTCGTTGTAGGCGCTGACGAAGCCCTGGAGCTTCTGCTTCAGAGCGGTCGTGTCACTGGTCACGCGCACGGTCGCGGAAGCCACCTTCGTGAGCGCGAGGGTCACCCCGGGAATGACCCCCGTGACTTGATTCGTTGGCCCCGTAATGGGGAGCCCGTCGACCTTGAAGGCGGCGTCACTGGCCGTTTGGTAGATGTTCGCAGGGTTCGACAAGCCGAGATCGAAGCCTGTCTGCGTGATGGTGAATGCGTTGGCCATTCCAGTGTCTGCACTCTGAACGGAGAGGCGATACGTGTTTCCGTCGTAGATGACGGACGCGGTCACTCGTGCGCCACTAGCCGCGATCTTCGTGGCGACGTCACCGAGGGTGTCGGTCGCCGTTACGGCAACCGGGACGGCGGCGGTACTGCCTACCTGAATCGACAGCGAGCCGGTGAGGCCGAGCGCCGTACCGCTCGAGGCCTGAGTGCTGCCACGCAGCTTCTGGACGGCTGCGAGGGTTGTAATCTGTACGTCGTAAGTACCTGCCTGAGCTCCTCCGCCGGCGCTTGCGACCACCGAAGCGTCACTCGACGTTGCGGCGAACGACGAATACCCAGCCAGATCGGAGAGGGCGTTGGCCGTGGCCTTCAGAGTCGAGAGCCGCGCCGCGAAAGTGCTCAGAGTCGATGAAGCGGAGTCGACTTGCGCCTTCTTTTGATCGATGGCGTCGATGGGTTGCTTGGCAATCGCAACGAGCTGGGTGATGACGTTCGAGGAATCGAATCCTCCCAGACCGGTCAATTGCACGGGCATGATATCTCTCCGTTTCGAGCTCGTTGACTAGAGCGCCGCCCGGCACCATCCCAACGGACTTCGGTGGGTGGACGAGCAGCGCCAGGGTCGATTGCTATCTGCGAAAGTACCGTGGTGAACACGAGCGTTGACCAGCGGTACTCTGCTATCTCGAGGGCGAGAGCGACGCGCCGGCGAAGCTCGAGTCGCGAGTATCTGTGATTTTTCGGCCCGAAGGGTGCTCTAGGCCGAAGGGGCTGGCCCCCGCCGCTCGGCGCGACGGGAGCTCCCACCTTCGTCATCAGCCGCGGAGGAGACCCATGGCGAGCTGCGGGCTCTGGTTCGCCTGGGCGAGAATCGCGGCACCGGCTTGCGCGAGGACTTGACCCTTCGCGAGGGCTGCCGACTCTTTCGCGACGTCGGTATCGGCGATGCGGCTGAGCGAAGCCGCCGTGTTCGTTTGCATGGTCTGGAGGTTCGAGATCGTGCTGGAGAGCCGGTTCATCGCGGAACCAAATCCGGCGCGTACGCCGCTCAGGGTCTGGATTCCGGTGTCGAGCGCGGTGATGGCAAGCTGCGACTGGGCGAAGCTCGTAACGTCCGTGGCCGTGGCGCCGAGGAGGCGAGTCACGTCGGCGCCACCGAAGCTGACCGCGATACGGTCCGTGGCCGCCGTTCCGATGCCGACCTGGAAGTTCTTGTTCGCGGCAACGCCGGCGAGCAAGTTCGCGCCGTTGAAGGTCACCGAGGCCGAGATGCGGTCGATTTCCGCCGAGTGCTGCTGATATTCGGCATCGAGGTTGGTGTAGTCGTTCGCGCTGAGGCTTCCGTTCGATGCCTGAACCGCGAGCTCACGCATGCGGGTCATGAGACCGTGGATTTCTTCCGCACCACCGTCGGCGGTTTGGAGCATGCTGATGCCGTCGTTCGTGTTGCGTTCGGCAACCGCGTAGGAGCGGATCTGGGCATTCATGGCCTTGCTGATACCGAGCCCCGCCGCGTCGTCTCCTGCGCCGTTGATACGCTGTCCGCTCGACAGCCGAGCAAACGAGGTATTGAGGTGCATTTGCGTCTTGGAAAGCGAGTTCTGAGCGGTCAACGAGGCGACGTTCGTGGCGATTGCGAGACCCATGTGATTGACTCCTTGTGATTGGCCGAGTGAGGTGTTCGGGATTCAGCGGCCGGTTCGTTTCGGCTGCCTCGTCCCCCTCGGGTTCTTGGAACGGCGGGGCCTCGGGGACCTTGAATCGATTTCGGACAATCCGTCCAATCCGACGCCATGGAGGCATGAAGCGTCCGGAAATCGCTTGGTTCGTCGTGCGTTCGGCGCTATCCATACCTTAGCGTTTGGACCGACCGAGAAGCCACGACGAGCTCCGATGCGGTCGTTCTCGGCTCTCGCGACGGGGTCTCTTTGTACGGGCTGGAGTGTCTCGAGGCGGCCGCGACGCATGGGGACGTGTCCCATCGAGGCGTTCGTACGAACGAATGCACCAAGGATGGCTGAGTGCTTCCGCAAGCTCGGGTGAAGACCTTTTCGCAACGGCCTGGTCCGTAAGCGCCCGGACCGACTATCGAAAAACGATTCAAGGTCCCTCCATGGCAACCGTTCCCAACTGCACTATGGTCGCCGAGTCCAACCCACCTTCGTACACGACGTCATTCGTCCTCGTCCGGTTCGAGGGTCGTACGGTGGCGGCCAATGGCATCCATGACGCGAGAGAGCTGCGCATCGTCCACGAAGCTGCCTGCTGACGAAGGACCGACCATCGACCCCGGCGAAACGGAGAAGGTTGGGCCGCTGGGCAAGGGTGCACGAAGCGACACCGCCCCATTGTTTCCGCCACCAGGCATGAGCCCGTTGAGGGCCGTCGCATAGACCGTCTCGTCGGCCGTGTAGTAGTGGGATTGCTTGAGGGCTTTTGCAAATCCGGCAACGTTGCCGTGCGCAGCTTGCTCCATCGCGCGCGGAAACTGGTCGCGCATGAGCTTCACGTAGTCGAGCGCCCCATCGTCGAGGGTCCGGTAAGCACGAAAGCCGTCGCGAATCGTGACGTCCTTTCCGCCGAGGATCTCATGGGTCTTGCAGTGGGCGGTCTCGCCCGTCGGTCCACGGCCTTTGATGCCCCCGAAGTTGAAGTTGAACATGCGCGTGCCACTCGCAGTTTCGAGCGAAGCCTGCGCCGTCAGGACGTCGAGGGTTACGGCACTGGGCGCGTGCCCAGTCAGCTTCTTGTAGGCCCTTGCGATGGCATCCCGAAGCTTGTCGGGGGATGCGGGCGTGAGCTGTGGCTCGACCTCGCGCGAGGTCGAGATGGGACTGGCAACGCTTGTGGCTTCGAGGCGCATCGATCACTCCGTGGGCCCGGGTACGGTGGACAGGACTTTTCGGTCGATTTCACCGAAAGTATCGAGCATGCGTTGAAATGCCTCGAAGGTGCGCGAGGCGGTAACCAAATCGACCATCGATCCGACCACCGGAGCATTCGAGTCTTCGAGAGCTCCAACGTCCAGTCGAGCGTCCGCGGGGATTGCTTCTCCGCGCCCCACGAGCAGACCTTCACCCTCGTGCTCCGGGCCGGAGGCCGGGTCGAATTTCACGAGTCGCAGCTTCGCGACGACGGCTCCATCCTGAAGGACGTTCCCTTCCGGCGAAATGCCGACGTCTCGTAACGGATCGACGGTAATCGGCTGACCGTCCTCTCGTACGACGCTGGCCCCCGATGCGGTCGTGAGCGAACCGGACGCGTTGACCTTGAGGGCGCCCGACCGCGTGTAGCGCGCGCCTCGTGCCGTCTCGACTCCCAAATAGACACCTTCGGGAAAGGCCACGTCGAGGGCGCGACCGGTCGTACGCAGGGCACCACGGGACGTGTCGAGGGCGGTTCTTTCGACGGTCGAATAGTGCAGGCCGGAACCCGGTTTGGCAGTGGCCCCTTTCAGTACTTCACGAAATACCGGGCGCAACCGTTGGAACCCGTTGCTCGCCGCATTCGCCAAGTTCGTGGCGGTCGTGTCCAATGCAGTGCCCTGAGCGACGGCGCCACTCAATGCGACATAGATTCCTCGCGACATTTCTCAGTCCTTCCCGATGGTGGCGCGCAGGCGGTGAATGGCTTCCGAGTGGAGTTGGCACGCACGCGACTCGGTCACCTCCAAGATGGTGCCTATTTCGCGTAAGGTTCGCTCTTCGGTGTAGTGAAGCGCGAGGACGAGCTTCAGCCGCGGCGGAAGCTGCTCGATGGCGGCCACGACGGCAGCGCACATCTCCTTTTTGCTTGCGCCTTCGTCCGGGGGCTCCGCCCGAGCGTCGAGATGCACGTCGTCGAGGTCGAGCATCTCGAGCCTTGCCATGCCCGCACGACCGACCTGATCGAGGGCCGTGCGATAGGCCTCGACGCTCATCGACATGCCCGCCGCGATCTCCTCTTCCTCGGGCGCGCGCCCGAGCTTCTTCCCGAGCGTCGCAATGCATCGGGCCACGGACCGCGACAATGCTCGCGCCCCACGTGTCGTCGGATCGAGGCGCCGCACGTGGTCCAGTGCCGCTCCTCGGATGCGATAGAGGGCGTAGGCCTCGAACTCGTCGGCGTCCATGTCCGGGCTTGCGCGTTCGAACGCCTCGAGGAGCCCGACCCAGCCGTAGCTTACGAGGTCGGACACGCTGATCGTCGCCGGCAGGCTCCGCGCCAACTTCATCGCGGTTCGCCGTACTAGAGGGAGATACCGCTCGTATTCGGAGTGCGTGAGCTTTCTGGGCGTGTGGTTCTTCGCCGAAAGGGACATCGTCATCGGTTCCTCCCGTGCTGCGGACCATGGGTCCACTCGGCCTCTTCGGAATGCGACTCGTGGCTTGGAGCGAGCCGGGCAACAATCTCGGCGATCGACGCGGCGGAGATGTCCTCCGGAACGCGCTGGCCGAAGCAAAGCGTGCTGAGGGGAAGCTTGGTCGCGAACGGGGCGTGCAAGAGCGCCGACGGGGCGTCGGTCTCGTCGAGCTTGGTCAAGCAGAGGGACGTCGGCATGGTTGGGGCGAAGCCACATGTGATGCGTGCGGCGTCGGCAGCTCGGAGGGCCGCGGGCGTGCAAAGCATGACCTCGACGCGTCTGTTGGACGGACCGCGCAGACGCGCATCGCCGAGCGCGGCTTCCACGGTCCCAGGCTCGACCGCTCTACCGGAAGTATCAATGAGGACGACGTCCGCCGTGCTGTGCCTGGCAATGGCCAGAAGCACCTCGGGAGTGGTCGCTGCGTGGAAATCGGATTCCATGATCTCGGCATAGCGACGGAGCTGATCCATGGCACCGACGCGGTAGCCGTCGCACGAGACGAATGCGACCGACTTTCCAGACCTCCGAATTCGCGCGCCCAATTTGGCAATCGTCGTCGTCTTTCCGACCCCCGCGGGCCCTACGAGCGCGACGACGCTGGGTCCCGCATTGGCGATGGGCCACGGCGCCACGGTGACGAGCGTGGCGATGGCACTCGCGAGACGGTCTTCCAGCCTGATGGACCGGGATTTTCCTGTCGTCTTGCCAAGACGGCCGAGCGCCAACGCGGCCGAGCCCTCGATGCCGCGGTCTCGGATAAGGGTGGAGAACGCGCCGCGACGAGTCGAGGTCACGATGAGCTCGTCTACGTCTGCTCTGAGTGCGCCAAGGTCTCCCGGCTCCGAGCTCACCTTCGGACGATTCATCGCCGACCGGAGCGCACGGACCTCGGTTCGGACTTCCGCGCGCAACGTAGCTATGGCTTCGAGCAAGTCTTCTCGAGGGCTTCTAACGCTCTCGGGCTGATACACCTCGCGCGAAAAGGGCACGTTCTCGACGCGGGGCTTGGCGGCGCTGTTTTGGTACGGATTTGGATTCATCAAGTGACCTCCTTCGAAGACTTCATGCGGCGAGACGTTCAATCACCCGGAGTGGCGCGTTCGCTTCGATCTCGCGAAACGAAACCACCGGGAGCTGGGGAAGCTTGCGTTCGAGAATGGCGCGCACGTAGCGGCGAAGGTCGGGCGCGGCAACGACGAGTGGCAAGGCGCCGTGCACACCGAACTTCGACACGGCCGCCTCCGCATTCGCAGCAACTTGGCGAAGCAAATCTGGGTCCAGCGCGCCGCCGGTTCCTTTGGCAATTTCGGTAAGGGACGCGCGGAGAATCTGTTCCAGGCGAGGCTCGAGCGTCACCGCGTTGACGACCCCATCGTTGGACCGGTACCGTGACGTAATTTGCGGACCAAGGCGCTCCCGGACCATTTCGGTGAGCTGCTCGGGGTCCTTGGTCTGCATGGCAATCTCGCCAATGGCTTCGAGAATGCTCCGCATGTCGCGAATCGAAATACCTTCTTTGACGAGATTTCGGAGTATGCGCACGACGTCTCCGAGTGAGAGCAATGTCGGGACCACGTCATCGACCAACTTCGGGCTCGTGCGGGCAAGCACGTCGATGAGCTGCTGCGCCTCTTGCCTTCCCAGCAATCGGTGGGCGTGGGTACGGACGATTTCACCCAAATGAGTCGCGAGGACGGTGGCGTGCTCCACCACGGCGTATCCGAGGGCCTCGGCGAGCTCACGGTCACGCTCGGCAATCCAGAAGGCCGGCATACCGAACGTCGGGTCGAGCGTGCGTTCGCCCTCGATGGGAGGAGCCGATCCACTGGCATCGATGGCAAGAAGACGCCCAGCGGCAAGCTCCCCCTTCCCGACCTCCACGCCAAGCACGTTGATGCGATACGCGCCGGCGTCGAGCGCAAGGTCGTCACTCACGTGCACGGGAGGAACGACAATCCCAAGCTCGCGCGCCATCTCGTGCCGAAGCTTCGAGACCCGGTCGAGCAAAGTGCCTCCGCGCGACGCATCGACGACCGAGACGAGCTCGTAGCCTACGTCGAGGGACAGAACGTGGAGAGTGAGTGCACCCTCGATGTCTTCACCACTCGTTCGCTTCGTGTCGCCGTCACGCGACGTCTCCTCGGCCCTGGCAGCAGCGAAAGCGGCCTCGGCAGGAGCGGAAACGCGACGCGACAAAAGGACGAGACCGGCCGCGAGAACGAAGCACGGCATCGCGGGCATGCCCGGCATGAGGCCCAGCAACGTCATGATTCCGGCGGTGAGAGCGACGGCACGACGACGACCCAAGAATTGCTGCGTCAAAGCTCGCCCGAGTGGCTCACCGGTGGCGCTTCGCACGACGACCACGCCCGACGCCGCCGAGATGAGGAGCGCCGGGACCTGCGACGCCAACCCATCACCGATGCTGAGGACGGAGAACGTCTCCGCAGCGTGAGCGACATCCATACCGCGAGCGACACCGAGAACGAGACCACCAATGAGGTTGATGGCCATGATCAAAAGGCCAGCAACGGCGTCGCCGTGCACGAACTTGCTCGCACCGTCCATCGCGCCGAAGAAGTCGGCCTCGCGCTCGAGGTCGCGTCGGCGTGCCTTCGCTTGCTCTACCGTGATCGAGCCGGACGAGAGATCGGCGTCGATGGCCATCTGCTTGCCAGGCATCGCATCGAGGGTGAAGCGAGCCGCAACCTCGGCGACACGCCCGGCGCCCTTCGTAATGACGACGAAGTTAATGACGGTCAGAATGAGGAATACGACGAGACCGACGACGACGTTGCCTTCGACGACGAAGCGACCGAAGGCCTCGACCACTCCGCCTGCAGACCCGTTGCCCTCACCACCGTGGAGCAGAATCAGTCGCGTGGTCGCTACGTTCAAGCTCAAACGCAATAGCGTCGCGATGAGCACGAACGCAGGAAACGCCGAAAACTCCAGTGCGTGCTCGATAAAGAGCGCCGTAAGGAAGATTCCAATCGAGAGCGCCATCGACAAGGAAATGAGGACGTCGAGCAGCCCGGGCGGAATCGGGAGCACCATCATCAAGACCACGCCAATAATGGCCAACGGAACGATCGCGTCGGACCTTTGGGGCGTCATCGCGGCGACGGTCTTGGTGCTCACGAATCACGATGGTGCACGCCCCGTGCCGCGCCGCCCGCCTCGACGTTTCCCGAGCCTGTATACGAAAGCCAGGACCCTCGCGACGGCCGCGAAGTGTGCGGGAGGCACGGGCCGTCCGACCTTCACTTCAGCATCGAGAGCACGCGCCAGTCTGCGGTTCTCGAAGATTGGAATACCGTGTTTGCGGGCTTGGGCACGAATGAGCATGGCCACTTCGTCGTGTCCTTTGGCGAGCACGACCGGCGCGGGGTCTTTCGGTCCGTAGCGGAGAGCCACCGCTACGTGCGTCGGGTTCGTGACGACCACATCCGCATTTTTGACGCTCGATAGTGCGCGCTTGCGCGAGATGGCCCTCGAGCGCGCCTTCATTCGCGCCTTTGCTTTCGGATCCCCGTCCTGTTGGCGCGCGTCGTCGGTGCGCTCTTTGCGGGTCATCTTCAGCTCGCGTGAAAGCGTGAACCAGCTCTGGCCATAGTCCACGAGAGCCACGACTAAGAGCGCGACGGTCGACGTCACCATCACCCTTCCGAGGGCGGCCCCCATGACCGGGAGTGCAGCCGAGATGGGCACGCGCGACAAAGCCGCGAGTTGGGGGAGCTCTATGGCGAACGCCCTCCATGCGACGTAGCCAACGGCGCCGAGCCGCAAAATGGCCACGGCGGTTTCCTGTCCTGCGCGTTTTGGCGAAAAAAGCTTCCCGATCGCCTGGCGAGGGTCGAGGCGCTCGGGCTTGATCTCGAGCATTTCGATGTACGGCCGGAATCCCGATTGGGCCAGCCCAACGATCACGGAGGCTCCCATCGCCGCGAGGACCACCGCCCCCGCGAGGTCGATGGTGCTCGTGATTCCCAGGCGGATGACTTCACGCGCTCCAGCGCGCTCGAGGGCCCCGAGGTCCCCGAATGTGCGCGCAAAAAGCTCGCGTACGAGATGGAGGAGACGCTCCGACGAGCCAGCAAGAACGAGCGCCACGGCGAACGTGGCGGCCACGCCTCCGGCGTCACGCGCCTTCGCGAATCGGCCATCCTTGCGAAACTTCTCGCGTCTCTCGTCGGTCGGATCGAGATTCCGCTCGCCGGAGTCGCTCACGGCGATGCTCCCTTCGCTGCGACCAACACCTGGTCGATCCGCGGACCGAGCCGTTCGAGCTCGACGGCGACACCGAGCGCGATGTCGTCCAAGCTCGCCCACACCACGAGGAGCCCAGCGCCCACCGAGAGCGCCAGACCAATACTGAAGATCTGGAGGGACGGTGAAGCGCGGGCCGTGAGCGCCAATGTAACTTGCACGGCGAGCGCAACTGCAGCCGTGGGGAGCGCGAGCCGCACCCCGGCTTCAATGGCGGCGCCTACATAATCGACGAGCAGCGGCGTCGCCTGCGTCACCGCTATGGATTGGCCTACGGGCAGGGCTCGGAATGACTCGAGCAAATAGGCAATTGCGACCCGATGTGCGCCCAGGCCAAAAACGAGCAGCATTGCGAGCATCGTGGCCAAACGCCCCGGCACGCCATCGTCGCTCTCCAGCATCGGATCGAATACGTGAGCCGACGTGAGACCCAGGCTTTGGGAGAGGCTTGCGCCCATGACTTCCGCGCAGGAGAACGTGATGCGGAACGTAATGCCCACGAGGAGGCCGAGCGCTAGCTCACCGGCCGCAAGCCCAGCCAAGCGAAGGTCGAACGTCAACTTTGCGACGGGCAAGCCGGAGGACGCGAGCCAAGCCATGGTCAGCAAGAGCCCCACCTTCACGCGCGCAGGAACGTGATTTCCTGGAAATGGCGCGGTCGCGACCATTCCCGAAAGTCGACTGAACGCGAGGGCGAACGTGGCCCCCTCGGCAAGCCAAGGCTCTGGAAGGTTCATCCGTCCCTCACTTCGGTCGATCGGCATGAACACGCCTGTCGTGTGCGACGTTGTTGCGTGTTCATGCCTCCTTCGGCCGAGTGACACAGAGTCGCGTGTCCCGACTTCATCGCCTTACGACAAGTGCGATATTTTCGAGCGAGCGGCGCGTGTAGTCCAGCATCTGGGTGCCGATCGCCGGCCCGAGCACTACGAGAACGGCCGTGATGGCGAGCAGCTTCACTACGAAGCTGACGCTTGCTTCGTTCACTTGCAGGACCGTCTGCGCGACTCCGACGATGAGCCCCGCGAGGAGTGCCGCCACGAGGACGGCGCCTGCGGCCATGAAGGTCGCCCGGAGCGCATCGGCGATGAGTGTGGTTGCTGCTTCGGGCGTCATGCGAAGCTCCGAAGGAGGGATCCGACCAGGAGGTGCCACCCATCCACGACGACGAACAGAAGGAGCTTGAGTGGCAAGCTGATGGACGACGGCGGTACCATCATCATGCCCATGGCCATCAAGATCGAGGCCACCGCGAGGTCGATGACCAAGAACGGCAGTAGAACGAGCACCCCCATTTGGAAGGCCGTCGAGAGCTCGCTGACGACGAACGCGGGCGAGGCAATCCGCATGGGAACCTCTTCCTCCGTCGCCGGCATCGGTTGCCTGGCAGCGTCGTAGAAGAGCGCGAGATCCGCCTCACGAGTCTGACGGAGCATGAACGCACGGAGTGGGGTGGAAGCCCTCGCCATGGCCTGAGTCTCGTCGATCTTGCCCGCCGCATACGGCTCGTAGGCTTCGGACATGATGGCCTGGGTGACCGGGGCCATCGTGAACATCGTCATGAAGAGCGCGATACCGATCAGCACTTGCGGCGGCGGTGTTTGCTGGGCTCCGAGCCCTTGCTTTACGAACGACAGGACCACGACGAACCTCGTGAACGAAGTCATCGTGAGCACGATCGCGGGCAGCAGGGAAAGGAGCGTGAGGAGCGCGAGAACCTTCAGCTGCGGGGCCAGTCCGGGCCCGGACGCCGAAGAGAGAAGGTCCACCGTCGGAGCCGCAGGAGCGGCGTGAACGCTCGCCGAAAAGAGAACCACGAAGGCGAGCACGACCACGGCAGCGAGAGGCTTGGCCCCCCTCACGATGGCGGAGCGGCTCACTCGCCCTCGTCGGACGAAAGCAGCAGTCCGCGAGCCTGCCCTGCCACGTCGCGCATGGCCAGGTTCGACCTGTTGGACTTCGTACTCGGGAGCGGTCTGGACATCGACGGCGCGGCCCGTGGTTTGGCGGGTGGCGGCTTCGCGGCCACGCGAGGTGGCGAGGCCTCGACAGTGCCGAGAAGCGACCGCACACGGTCTCCGAAGCTCTCGTTCGCTTGGAAGGGCTCTTCTTCTTCCACGACGTCCTGTCCAACCTCTTCGGGAGTGTCGAGGACTGCGAGGGTTTGCATCGTCGTGGGCGTCAGGCCGACGAGGAGCCGGGTTCCTTCGACGTCGAGGACGACGACCTCACTTCGTACTCCCAAGCTCTCGCGAGCAACGACGGAGATCCGGGAAGCCGGAAGGGAGGTCGCGGTACGCTTCCTCCGGATGAAGAAGGCGAGAGCGCCCCCGACTCCCAGAATCGCCAGGACTTTGAGCCCCGTTCCGATTCCTTCGGACGAAGGGGCAAGCGTGAGGTGGGTCGCGGGAGTCGGCCGGACGGAAAGGGGTGTCGCGGCGACTTCAACGGGAGGGGCTACAGGTGCGGCCGGCGCGGCCGGCGCGACGACAGTCGGGGCGACCAACGGGGCCGGAGGGGCCAGCGCGACACTCGGCTGGGCCGGCGCGGGCTGGACAACTGGGGCCGCCTTTGGCGCCGCTTCGGCCAGGGCCGTGACGGGAAGGAACGTCGCGGTGACGGCGAGCGTCACCGCGATGACGCCGCCGAGAGAGAAGGTCCTTCGGGTCATGTTCCTTCCTCCGTGCTCGGTGCCACGATCTCGGTGATCGATAGTGCGTAGTGGTCACCGACCACGACGGCTTCACCGCGACCAATCAAGCGGCCATTCACCATCATTTCGAGCGGTTCGCCTGCGGCCTTGTCAAGCTCGAGGGTTTGACCCGCGCCAAGCTTGAGCAGATCGCCAATCCGCATGCGTTTGCGGCCAATTTCCAGCGTAACCTCCACCTCGACGTCCCGTAGAAGGTCGAGTGTCGGCCGGCGGACCGGGGGTTGAGCTGCGGGGTGTTCGTCTTGAGCGTCAATTTGCTGGCTGGGAGTAGTCACTGGAATCTCCTGTCAGCCAGCCATCTTCACGTTCCGTGCCGCTCGATTGCGATGCCGATCGTCAAGCCTATGGCGGTCGGCCGACCGCGAAACAAGACCGCGCCACCAGCACAAACGCGCGCGCGGTCGTCGAGAGAAAGCGGCAGTGGAAGGACGTCGCCAACGGCAAGCGCCGACAGCGCCGACAGCGGTACGCGGACCTTTCCAAGCTCCGCCACGACGTCGATTTCGACGTCGACCATTGCCGCGGAGATGGCCCCGTCGCTCGGAACGATGACTTCGCTCTCGTTCAAAACCGACAAGGGCAAGGCTAGCGCGACGACGCCTCCTCCCTCCATGGCGAAAGACAGTAAGGCGCAGGTTCCCGTCTCCGGAGGACTGCATCCGCTATTCGGGGTTTCGATCACGAGCCCCAGCTGCGTGCGCAGTGCGCCTGCAAAAGCCCCCAGAATTCCGACGGACACGTGGGCTGCAAGCGCAGTTTGCGCCGAGCTCAGTGGGCCTCCCGGCAAATCCGTGGCTTGAGCATCGCCCGCGCCAAGAACGCCATCGAGAATCCGCGCCAGGCCTGCCGAGTCCATGGCAAGGACGCCACGCGCTCCAGCGGATCCGGCTCCAAAGGCCATCGTGAACGCCATGTTCGGAAGCGCCGCATCGAGCTCGGAGAAGAGCGCGGATATGGGCGGTTCCGCTGTAAGTCCTACACGTTTGCGTGCCAGAAACGGCAGCGCGCGCCTCAGCGCCACGAGGAGGTCGGCCGAGGACCGCCCGAACCCCTCTTGTGCACGCCGACTTCGCTCGCCGCCGATCCCGAGCCGTGCGAGACCGCTACGTGTGCTCATTGAACGACGAAGTCGGTAATGAGGACACGCTCTGCGCCCGTGGCACCGGCGACCCGGCATCGCTCCAAAATTTCGGCGCGCAACTTGTCGAGCTGAACGTTGCTCGTGGCGTCTTCGTACGAAAGCGCGCGAATGTGAGAGAGGATTGCATCTCGAATCCGCAAAACGAACGACTTTGCTACCTCCTCCTTTTGCGTTTGTTCGAACTCGACCGCGACCGTGAAGCGCATCGCGTGCGCCTTCTTGTTGCCGTCGACCACGGTGAGAAGGAACGGCTCGAGGGCGACCGTCGGCCCCGGCGGCCGGGCTTCGACCACGTGCTCGGCCTTGGGCGCGGGCGGTGGATGCGAGGCCACCGCCCGCGCTCCGCCATACGAAGCGGCGGCCGCGAGCAGAGCGGGAACGAAAATGCGCATTGCACCGCCCACCATCGATGGCTTGGGTGGTGCGGCCGCACTTTGCGGGTTGTCGACGGTGGTTGCAGCCACGGGATCGCTCATTTCGAATGCTCGCTTTTCATTACGTCAAAAGCCGTTGTGCTCGAGCTCACTGCTTGATCGTCATGAGCTCTTGCAGCATCTGATCGGCAGTCGTGATGGTTTTGCTATTGGCCTGGAACGATCGCTGGTGCGTAA
>JAYUKI010000085.1:0-5896 GCA_043764595.1 Myxococcales bacterium
GCCGACGAGATCGGCGACGCGCTCACCGTGGCCCTCGATTGGACCGGTTGGGTCATTGGACGCCCGAGCGCCCTCGTTCAGATTCTCACGAAGCGCGCCTTCGACGAGCTCTCCGAGCGTGGACCCGGGCCCGCCAAAACGGTCGCGGCGATGTGCGCGAAGCGGCTCACCGGGCCGCTCCTTTTGACGGGACAGCGTGGGAAGGCATTCGCGAAGGCCATTCGCTACCTGGACGAGCACGTCCAGAAAATGATCGATCTTCGGCGCAACGATCCGAACAAGCACGGCGATCTCTTGTCGAAGCTGCTGGATGCGCGCGACGACGAAGGCGACGAGGCCATGAGCGATCGCCAGATCCGCGACGAAGTCCTCACTCTGTTCGTGGCCGGCCACGAGACCACGGCGACGGGGCTCGCCTGGACGATGTACCTCGCGTGCCGCAACGCCGAGACCTACGCCGAGATGCAGCGCGAAGCCGACGCCGTCGGAGACGCCCCGACCCTCGCCGATCTTCCGCGGCTCGGTGCCTGCTTACGCGCGTTCAAAGAAGCGCTTCGCCTCTACCCGCCGGTCTACATGTTCGGTCGGGATTCCACGGAGGACGTGGTCGTCGGTGGCTACGAGCTCCCGCGACGCACGAACGTGATGACCTCGCCGTGGGCCATGCACCACTCGCCCCTCGTGTGGCCCGATCCGGAGCGCTTCGATCCGTCGCGTTTCACCCCCGAGAACGAAGCCAAGAGGCACCGCTACGCGTACCTCCCGTTCGGTGCGGGCCCGCGCATTTGCCTGGGAAATCACTTCGCCTACATGGAAGCGCAGCTCGCCCTCGCGGTGATGCTGCGGCGCTTCCACTTCGAGTCCATGGCCGAAGACGAGCCCGAGCCAAGCGCCACCCTGCGCCCACGCCACGGAGTAAGAATGCGCGTGATCCGACGCGGGTGACTTGCGGACACCGTTCCCGCTCGCGTTCTCTTCAAGATGCCCGTTGAGCGCGTCGATAGGGATTGAGCTCCCGAAGACCGTGCAAGGCCTCTACAAAGAGTGTCGGGAACGGGAACGGGAACGAGGGAGACTCCGATGCAAACCTGGATTTGCGCCCGCCACTCAATCCGGGGCGATGGCTGGGCCGAGACGATCGAGCCTCATGCGCACCAGGTTGAAGCGCAGCGGTCCGGCGGGGGAAATGGTGAAATACACGTGGTCGCACGTGACACCGACGGGCCGAAGAATGTCGAGCCCTGGGTAGGCGTCGTTGGACAACCCGTATGACGTGCCATCCGTGAGGCGAGTCACGCGAAGTGTGGTTCGGTAGTCTTTGTAGACCGTCCTAGAGGCGACGTAGCCACAACCGACGACATCGTAGTCCGCGTATGGAGACTCGCTTCGGAGACGCCGTCCTACCGGCCGTTCGCCGGGTGCTGGGTGTTTGGCCGTGTACAACGTGCCCCGGGTGCACCCCGAAGTCCCGCAGCCTTCGGCGAGCGTCCACGCCACGTCGGTTCCGTCCGTTCCCACGGCGAGAACGGAGCGCGAGTTGTCGGCGTTGTTGTCGAACCAAAGATCGATTGGCTTGCCCGGGTGTGCCACATGGAATGTGCGTCGCCCGCCAAGCTCACCGAAGAAATAGAGGTCGTCGTTTCGGTAAAAGCGGGGATAGGGCGCGCTGCCATTGCCTTCTTCGTACCAAAGCACTGTGGCCCTCGGATTGGACCACGGACCTTGGCGAACAATACCGATGCGAAGCTCGGTGGCGAGCGTCTCCCCAATGGTGTAGCTCGCGGCCTCGGTCGCGGCGTCCTGGCTTACGAACGAGAAGGTCGCCGCGCCCACTTCGTTCGGCGCAAAGAATGCCGCTCGCGTGCGCGAGGTGGACCCCTCGACGATCTCATACACGCTGCCCGTACGGCTCGGCGGCTTTGGAAAGGCGCCGCAAACCTTGGGCGCGGCGACAAAAAGCGACTGTTCAGGCGCGCCCGTGATGGCGTCGACCAGCACCCACGTGTTGTTGGTTTCCCGGACTCGAACCTGGTGAACCAGGAGCTTTCCATCCCGGTTGACCGTGCTCACGTATTGGCCCACACCGACGCGCGTTTGGCCCGGCTCGACTTTGGCCCACTGCTCGCAGCCCTCGGGCGCTCCCGCATCCCCCGACCGAAAGTCGTACTCGCAGGGCTCCCATTGGGCTGGAGCTGGCAGCACACTCGCGCGGCTTGGAAGGTAGATTTGACACGCCTTTCGGTACCCGTTCCAGAGGTTCCAGCCGTCCGGAACGTGAGCCGGTCGGGGTGGCGTTGGCTCGAAGGCGTCTGGAGGATCCGCGTCCGCCAAACCGCCATCCGAGGCGTCGGACCGTGCGGCGTCGGGGACGCTCGACGCCGCAGGGATTGGGCTGCCGTTGCAGCCCGCCGAAGTGCCCCCCGTGGCCACGAACAGAACGTACGCCAAGGCGGTGGCCAGGCTCGCGGCCAAAAGGGGCTTGGGGGTCACAGAAGCTCTCCGAACGAGCCCTCACAAGGGCACGTGATTGGATTGGCACCTTCGGGAACAAGGTTCGTCGTTCGGTGCACGCGCAGCTCGGGCCCTTGCTCGATGACTTGCGCGTAGTCGATGTCGTCGATGATCAACGGACGGTGAAGTCGGCCGGCGATGCTCGGGAGCCTTTGGGCGTGAAGCTTGTCGTCTTCTTCCCAGAAACGCGCTTGCTCCGTGCTGTTCGAGCGGGCCATCGACACGAGGGTAGCACCGTCGCGGTCGATGCTAAGCCAGGGGACAGCACCTTCCCGGTAGGGAAAGGCATAAACCTGATCCCGTTCGCCCGTGCGCGGATCGATGCGCACCAGGTTCCACATGGTGTCGGTGCTTGGCCCTTCGACGATGGCCCAAAGATCGTGGTCGCGGAACGAATAGGTGGCCGCGAGCACCTTCTCGCCATCGTGAAGCTTGACGTCGAGACGAGACCAAGGCCCCGGAATCGCATGAAACCAAACGTCGGCAGAGGGCGAGCCCGCTTTGTTGCCGCCGAGGACAAAAAGCCCACCTGCGGCCTGGGAGAAGACGAGCTGCGGTTCGGAAAGCGACTTGCGAGGGCCCTTCTCCGAACCGCTGGCGAGCACGATTCCAAGCTCGGAGGCGAGCGCAAGGCCCTTTTCCTCGGCCACACCAATGGCGTCAAGGGTGTAGTCCTCACTCACTCCAAGTGCGAGCACACGGTGGTCCGTCACGCCCGCCCATGTGTTTGGCTCGACCGCAGTCGCCCATCGTGTGCCCTGGAACCGTTCCGTCAACTTTGGCGTCGCTTGGGGCGCTCCACACGCCTCCTCCGGCGAGGCCAAGGGCACTACGCTTCCGTCGTCCCGCAGCGCGGCCACGGGCCCGACCCTGGCCACGGCACTGGCTAGAGTTGGGACAACGAGCACGCTAGGCCGAGCCGTAACGCCCTCTCCTTCGTAGCGGCCCGGGGCGAGAAAGGCTGCCCGAGCCCCGCTCAAGGCCACTTCCCGGAACGGCGAACTCGAGCGGGCTGGTTCCTGCACGATGATTCCCTCGGGAGCCATTGGGCAGTAGCTGACCACCGGTCCCTGCGGTTTGACGTTTTCGAAGCGATTGCTGAGGCTGCGAATCTGGCGTTCCCGGAAGCCCACCTGGGTTTTGGCATGGAACCAGAACCTACCGGCCAGACAATCGGCCGGATCCGAAGCACCGCACTCGGGCGGCAGGACGATGCCCCGATTCCCGCCCCCAAACCAGGTCGCGACGTCCTCCTCGAAATGCCAGCGCTGCCGCGTGACGGTGGTCCCGTAGTCCCATGCGCGTGGCGCGCCTTGCGGCAGTCCAGCACCAACCCGCACGCGGTGCCAAGGCGCGTTGTTGCTCCGGCGATCCTCCGCGCGGTCGATGTACGAGTTGTCCATCAGGTCGACGTTGAAGCAGTCCACCACATAGTCGACGTCATTGGCGGTTTGGCAGAATCGAAACTGCGTTTCGACGTTCGGAACGACCGTCTGGGCCGGCTGCCTATCTGGAGGCGCTTGAGCGAACGACCCAAGGGTCCGGACTCCAAATGTGCTCTGCCGCACTCTTGAGGAGCAGACGTTGTTTCCGCGGCCATCCGGAGCACAGGTGGTGTTGATCCACTCGCGCGATTCGTTTCGTGCCTCTGGGCAAGGGGTGGGGTCACATGCGTCCCCGACGATGTACACCTCTTCGCTTGCCGGTGGCTCGGACGTAAAAACGGAGGAGCCTCGCCGCACCATCGCGGCCCGCTCGGCGACTTCATTGCAGTTGCTTTGCGACGGATTGGCCACAAGAGCGCAATTGTCGCAACCATCGCCACGCCCGTCGTCGTCGGTGTCGGCTTGGGCCGGGTTGAATCGCGTCGGGCAGTTGTCGTGCTCCTGGTACCAGTGGTCGCAATCCGGGTCGCGCACGGTATCGCAGGCGCCAGCATAGTCGAGCTCGCCATACCATTGGTTCGGCGTGCGGCCGTGTTGACGGCGCCATGCTGGGGTGCGGTCGTCGCCTCGAGCTGCGCTGGATAGCCAATTTACGCTTTCCGTCGTGGTAGCGTCCCAAAAGGTCGACCATGTCTCGGTCTCGCTGCTGACACCAAACGCCCGACGGGCACCGTCGGGATCAAGTCGATAGAGCGGACCACCCGAGTTGCCGAGCGTGAGGAAAGGGTGGTACGCGATCCACACGCCAGGACGCCGTTCGAGGCCGGTGACCGTTGCGCGCTGGCGGGCATTGGACTGGTAGTCAAAGCCGGAAACCTCTGAGCCACCGAGTAGGTCGATGGTGGCGAAGGGTGTCGAAGCCCATGGGCGTCGTATTTTTGCATCGAAGAACCGACGGTAGTCGTCGTCCTTGATGGTCAGTGGGTCGACACGGACCACCTCAGCATCCGTTTCGGGAGGCCCTCCCGGGCCAAACTTGGTGACCCGTTTGACCTTCGCTCCGTAGAGCCCGACGACTTCGAGGTCGCCGCTGTCATAGTCGTCAAAACAATGTGCGGCGGTGAGGATTAGTCCGGGCGTAATGAACGTCCCAGAACAAGAGGCACGGGCGCTTTGAAGCCTGACAATTGGAACGTTGCGTGCCGTGCCGCAAATAAATTCGGACCGCGCGGAGGGTGCGGTCGGGCTCCCCACCAGTTGTCGGGCGCAGCTCACTTGATTCCCCATGCTTGAGAGAGAACGTTCCTGGCCACGTGCCCTTCTGCAGGCAGTCTTGGCTCTCGGTTCGCTCAGTGGCCGTGCCGACGATTTGCGACGGACTCCAGTGTGCGACGGTCGCGGGCCAAACGTGACGGCGAACGAGGCGCCTCAGCGTCCGACAACCCGCAAAACACCTACCCCCGTCGGCGCAGCTCTTCTTCAAGCACCCGAATGCGCTCTTCGGCGACTCCTCGGGCGGCGGCCTCGGCGTCGGCACGCTTGGACTCCGCCTCCCGTGCGTCGAGCACGAGCTCTCCTTCGACGGTGGCGAGGCGCAGGCAGGTCGGGATGTCGCGGACGCGCTCGAGAGGGCGCACGATCCAAACAAGACCAAGGGTCTGGCAGGGGGTCGTGTCGTGCTCGACCTCGCGCTCGATCAAGTCGTCTTGAATACGGTCCCAGGCGCGCAGCCGAGCGCCTTGGGGGGCTTCGGGATCGAAGCGAAGAAGCTCCGTGACACCTAGCTCGTGGTAGCTCGCGAGCTTGTCGTCCCATGCGACGCCATCGCCCTCGTTGGGGCTCACGATCTCGAGCGCCAAATTGGGCGGACCGCCTTGCTCCCATGTCTTCCACGAGCCAAAAGCGTGGGCCACGCGGTCAAGCTTCACGAAGACGTCGGGCGACAGACAACGCCGACTGTCGCGCGCGTTCCAGTACACGAACTGGTCCGAGCCCACAGT
>JAYUKI010000086.1:0-5887 GCA_043764595.1 Myxococcales bacterium
CGACGGCTACTTTGCCGGACGGATCGATCCGGTCCTGTAGTTGAGGGTATGCCAAGTAGCCCTGCCGAATGCTCGAGAATCACGACCGCTGATTTAGAGAGGTTCGCTGCGTCAGAAACAGCGGCGCTGGGGGGCACCTACTCCAGCGTGGGCGGACGGGAATGAATGACCTTCAATCTGAGGAAAAGTCGATGACCCTGCTCACCTACTCCGTGGTGCGCCGCCACATGAAGAACACGAGCGGCTTTACGCTCTGCGACGAAGGCAGCCGACCGCCCTTGAACCTCCGCCTTGCGGACGGAGAATCCGTGATCGGCTGGTATCGGAATCCGACGCCCTGGGAGAGCTCGCTGCTTGTCTTTACGTCGACCGCGATTTGGACAGTTGAAGGCGGTGCGGCGGAGCGAATCGCCCTTGCAGACATCGTGGGCTACGAAAGTCCTGGAACGAAGGAGTTAGCGGCCTACGGGTCCGAACACACGACGGTTTCCGGTTCATGCGCGTAGCCGGCTCCTACGGCCCCGCCGGCAAGTACAAGGACTTCATCGGCCTGATGATGGTCCTTCGAGCCGTGGCCAACAGCACGTCTCTGCCGGAGTGACCGTGAGCCATTCGTCCGGCGCTCTTCGATGGCGCCTCGCCCAGCTCTACCTGCTGTGCGTCACCATTTAAGAGCTCCTGGTTTGCGCGTTCGCCCTCCCCGTTTCGCGAACGTCCATTCCGGTTCACTCCACGTCTTCCTCGACGTTGCGACGCTCGAGCGGACGGGGCGCGCGACTACCTCGTCAGCTTGCCGCATGGCCCCCACGCCGATGCGGCGAACGCGGCCCTTCGTGAGGAACACGAACGCGGCGTTGCGAGCGCGTTGCGACGCTCGAGCGCATGGCCGTTCCGCCACGGGCTCCGACAAGGGCGTTTCCAACGGCCGGACTCTGCCTCGGCCAATCCCTCGGGTTGCCTGTGCCCATCGTGACCGCCGGCCACTACCCAGAAAGTGGCGGTCCATACCGTTGCATCGCTGCACGCACCGAATAGTGTCCTGCACTGCTTTCCAAAAGCGCCACGTCAAATCTTCGGGGAAAGTGCCCTCGGCGCCATTCGTGCGCCCAAAGGTGCGAAATGACTATCTCCCGGAATCCGCTGCACTACTTGGCACTGGCCCTTCTGCTCGTCGTGGCCTGCTCATCCACACGGGACAGCCGCGAGCCGAAGAAGTACGCGACCGTGCCCGAGGAGTGCACACACTACGCGGAGCAACTGCGCCAGTGTTTTCCAGGGACCAAGAGCCTGGCTGAGGTCGAGGCGACGTTCGAGACGAAGCAGTTCGATGCAGAGGGGAAGTCCAAAATGGCAGCTTCCTGCGCCGCGCAGTCGCAACGACTCGAGGCGTCCTGCTTGCGAACTGCGTCGACCAAAGAGGCGGCCAAATGAAGCCGGCGAGTAGGTTTTCATCGCCGCGCTTGACCGCGGCTTGCGCGATTCTGGGCCTGTCCATTCTCACCTCCACGTTTGCACGTGGCGACATCAGCACCTCCACGGCTTTGACCGGCGGCGGCGGAATGCCAAACGAGGGGGGACAGGTTGCAGACGTCGACACGTCCAGCGGCACAGGCCGAACCAGTGTGGCGTTCGCGCTCCCGTCGGCGCGCGGCGACGTTACGCCGTCGCTCGGCATTGGATACAACTCCGCGGCGGGCGACGGTGAGGCCGGCATGGGCTGGTCGCTCTCCCTTCCGTCCATTCGTAGGGTGCGCAACAACGACGCGTTCACGCTTGCGCCCACCAGCGATACGCACGCGTCAGTGTACAGCTTTCCGGGGCCGAACGACCGCTTCGAGTGGAATGGCTCGCCCCTGGTTCAAGTGTGCGTGGCCGTGACCGCAGGGTGCGCCGGCGACGAGCCATTTACGGACGACAAACTCGGAACGCGCTACTTTCGCCTGAAGAACGACACCGTATTTGCGCGCTTCTTCTATCGAGACGGGCAGTCCCACGATGGCCCCGGCGGTTGGATCGTCGAATACAAGTCGGGACGCACCGAATATTACGGATCCTCGGCGACGGAGAGCGCCGTTCGAGGGTTGACCCAAACCGGCGTGAAGTGGCGACTGTCCCAGGTGTTCGACGCGCATCGCGCGAATGTCGTGCACTATCTTTGGCGGAATACGCCCATGGCTGTGGACGGCTCGTTTGTCCAAGGGCGTCGTGGACTTAAGTATCTGTCCGACATTTACTACACCCCATCAGGGTTGGCCTCAGGGAGCAACATTGGCGTCGAAGCCTACTCCCCGGGGGCGAACTATGAGACTCACGTTCATCTGGCCTGGGAAGAGCCGGACTTTCCCCAGCAGCACTACGCTCCCGTGTGGCTGGCCACACCCGACCTGCGTCTCGCCCGTGTGGATATTGCGTCCAAGGCCGGGAAGTCGGACCAAATCACAAAACCCCGCCAGCTTGTGCGGAGGTACCACCTCCGATACCTGGTGCACAACACGAACGGCAAGCCCCAAGGCGCCGGTGGGCCACTCAGCGACTACCGCCACGGGATCGACGGTCCGCTTCGCGGGCATTCGTTCCTTTGGCAAGTTCAGCTCGAAGGCCGCTGCGATTCCCCACCCGAAGAGGGCTCCGAGAACGAGGACATTCCCGGCACCTTCCCGGTGGCCACGGGATGCCCGCTCTTCCCCCCGACGACGTTCGAGTATAGCCCCCGAGCCACGGTCATGCCGTTCCTGCCGCTCGAGTCGGCGGCACACCCGAGAGCGAACGCCACTGGGTCGGACGGGCGGCAGAACCTCGTCTTTCGCCGGAACGACCGACTCACGGTTGCCGACGTCGACCGCGACGGCAGGCCGGACTTTGTCGAGGGGTGGTGGAAGGTCTTTCGAAACCAGGGGAGCGCGGGGATCCTTCCCCCAGAGTTCGTGGAAGACTGCGTGGAAACGCCCGGGCTACCCCCCGCGCCCTTCTCGAACCCGCTTCTGGACCCGCCGCTCTGGCGGCCCTTCCTTCACGGCTCGGACGGGTTGACCCTCCAGTCGGTCTACGGGTTTCAAGGCGAGGGATTGTCGTTCCTTTGGCGGAACAATGAACCGATTCCGGGCGGCGCCGACACGACCCGCCCTGGGTACACCTGGGGTGCGGCAAATCTCCGACCCAAGCCAGGGGCCTGCACAGCCGCATACGGAGGACACGCTCGGAATTCATGGCAATTCGTCCCGGCAAACAGCGGCCTTCCAGGGCAAGGGCTCCCGCCGTTTCCGCAGACCGCGGTGGCCCCAGTCCGCCAGCGTGATGGTGTGCTCCTGGTGGGGGACGTCGACGGCGACGGCCTCCCGGATGGCTACGTGCGTTCTCAAGACGCTACCGGGGGCGTGAACGTCATTCGGTATTCGCGCCGAAACCTTGGGACGGAGCGCCGCATTTCGCCCCTGGCTGAGCGCGTGACGACCAACCTTGAAGTGGCACGCCTGAACTGCGCTGCCGCTGGCTGCACGGGAGCCTTCTTCGACGAGAACGGGACGCCGTTTACCATTCAAGCGAACGCCCCTGCTCCAGCCTATGAAAATGTGTTCCGCGCCATCGTCGATATGAACGGCGACGGTGTGGGCGACTTCGTCACGTCGACCCTGATGCGGAATCCGGCCCCCATCGACAGCTCGACCGGTGGGTACGTGCGCGACGTGCATTTCGGCTACATGGCAGGAAACGGGCAGGGCAAATTCGAGTGCTCCCCGACGAAGCTCCCGTATTCCCCACTTCCGCAGTGTTCGATGGACCTCGGGCTCCGTCGCGTGGTGTCACCAACCGTCGATGGCCCGGTGGCCATGCCGATGTTGCTGAATGGGACCGCGGCTTTTCCGATCTGGCGTGGGCGCTCTGGCTTTCCTCACCGTCCAGTGTTTCTCGCGGACTTGAACGCCGACGGCTTCGCGGACGTGATCGTTGCGCGTCAAAAGGAGCATTTCGAGGCCCCGCCGTACCCGGGGAAGTTTGTTTCCGATAACGAAATCGCCTTCGGGATCTACATCAACGACGCCGGGTTCGGCTTTCACCGCTATTGCGCGGACGATCCGACGGGCGCCACGTGCTCGGACGCGACGGACCCTCGCGTAGTTGAAACCAATCAGCCAGGGCTCGGGCTTGGCAATGTGAAGATCACCTTCGCCGACACGCGCGCGCGCGGCGTGAACGACATTGTCATCGTGGCGGAGACCTCCGTCTACACGCTCGGTTTTGGCAGCATGGATCAGGCAAAGCCTGGGCTGCTGACCAAGATCAAGAACGGGCTTGGCGCAACCACCGAGCTTTCTTACCAAACGTACCAGCAACATTCGCTGCAATTCGAGCCCAAAGAGGAAAACAAGCTCGAAGTTGTGCGCCACGTCGTGACGCAGCGCAAGGTCTCGAATGGCCTGACCGGCGCGCAGGGCCAATCGACTACGTTCAACTATTCGTACAGGTTGCCGGCGTACGATCCGTGGGCACGTGCGTTCCTCGGCTTTCGTCAGGTCATCTCGTCGCGCGCTGGTGGCGCCACCCAGGTCGCGAACTTTCGATACCACCCGTGTTACCTGCGGGACGGCTGCGCCAGCACGAGTGAATATGTGGCTACTCCACCGCAGTTGCCTGAGTGGGTGACGACGTACGCCGCAAACCCAGTCGGATTGGACGGCGCCATTCGGCCCGACGTGCCGGCGTTGTCGACCATCGTGTACCACTACACCAATCGTCGCTTGATGCCGTCGGCGGATCCGCGATCCGTGTCGTCGACGTACCTTAGCGAGCGCCTCGTGTTCCTGTTCGACACCGCTGCGGCGCCCACTGGGGGCTCCTATACCGCAGCAGTTCAAACCACGGAGGGAATCGAGGAAACCACAACCGAAACCCGAGACATTCCGCTCTGGTCCACGGATGGAATGAAGGTCCTTCGCTTCACGCAGCACATGGACCTCCATGGCAATGTCGATCACGCCACCGACCACGGCCAGGTCGGAGCGGACATGTCGCCCATCGACGAACCGATTACCACCGACCGCACATTCTCGGTGCGGAGCGTGGTGCATTCGGCCGGGACGCCGACCACCTCTGCGAAGGGCCACGGCTGGATTTGGCGCGTCGCCACCTCTGACCTTTCGGCTCCAGGGCACCTTCCGCGGCAGGAGATGTACGAGTACAAGGAGGCGGACCTCGAACGGAGGTTGGGCTACTTGGCGACGCAAGGCGGGCTGAACCGTCGAAATCCGGCCGGCGCAACGGCGCCGAACCCGGTTGGGTCCTCGGTCGATGGCTGGAAGGTTCGCGCCGAATACAGGCGCGATCCCTTCGGAAACGTGACGAAGGCGCTTGGTCCGGTGTTTGCCGCGACCACCGGGGATCGCCGGATCTGCGAGACCACGTCGTTCGATGGGGGATATTCGCACTACCCCACGCTCTCGGCGCACCCGCTCGATGGCTGTACGGCGGCCGGCGCTGCTTCTGGGGCCGAAGTCGCGGTCTCTCAAAATTGGGACCGAGGATTTGGAATTCCCGTCGCCGTCCTCGGCTCGGGAACGCTGAGCACGGTCGAGCTCGACGCGTTTGGGCGCCCGACGAAGGTCTTCGACTCGAGCGCGAGTCTCCCGTTCACAGTCGAGGTCGAGCCTCGCGCCCGATTCGAGTACTTCGACGCCGAGCCTATTTCGCGGGTCGAAGGTTACGTGCGTGACCCTCAGGGGGCGATCTCCCACAAGCGCCGCACGTTCGCCTATATGGACGGCCTCGGCACTCCGCTCATGAGCCTCGCTGCGCACGAGAATGGCGCGTATGTGGCGAGCGGCGTGACCGAGCGCACGAGCTCAGGCTTGGTGGCCGTGGCGTACGAACCTTTCCTCTATTCGGGGGATAC
>JAYUKI010000087.1:0-5887 GCA_043764595.1 Myxococcales bacterium
AGTCCGAGCATCGAGCCCGGGTACCCCGAAGAATTCCTGCTGTCCACCCGCGTCGCTCGCGGAGCCCTCGCTATGGCGCGCATCGGATCTATACTGGTCCGGACGACATGCCGACCCCCTCCCCGACTGCCGCCCCGACCGACTCGCTTGCCCCCACCCGTCCTTACATCGGAGGCCAGGCCGTTTTGGAGGGCGTCATGATGCGCGCTCCCCACTCGTTCGCGATCGTCGTTCGACGCAAAGATGGAAGCCTCCACGTCCGTGAGCGCGCCGTCTCGGACCCGCGCAGCGGATTTGCCCGCCTACCCTTGGTGCGTGGCGTGGCGTCGCTGGTCGAGTCGCTTCGGCTCGGTGGGGAGGCGCTGCGCTTTTCTGCCGAACAAGCCGAAAAAGACATGGTCGACAGCGAAGCCCCTGCCCCGTCGAAGGCCGAAGAGCTGAAGACGAAGGCCCTCTCGGCGCTGTCCGCGCTTGGCTATTCGCTCTTTCTCATGGCCACGCTCGAGCCCGAGCCAGAGACCGCGACGGCTCCGAAGGCGAGCCCCGAGGCCCCTCTCGCGACCAAGAAGGACGAGGCTGAAGCGCCCGCCGCAAAAAAGGGCGGTCCGGCGGTGATGCTCGCCGTCATGGTGCTCTTCATGGTGGCCCTGCCGCAGCTCGTCGCCGCGCTGATGAACCGTGTCTTTCACCTCGACCTCGAGGTTCAGTCGCCGAAGTTTCAGGCGATGACGGGCATTTTCAAGCTCTCGATTGTCATTGGGTACATGCTCCTCATTCGGCGCATCCCGGACATTCGCCGGGTTTTTCAGTACCACGGGGCCGAGCACAAGACGATCAGCACCTACGAAGCCGGCGAAGAGCTCACGGTCGAAAACGCCCGGAAAAAGACCACGCTTCACCCGCGCTGCGGCACCACGTTCCTCGTCATGGTGGCCATCGTGTCGGTGCTCGTCTTCACGGCGGTCGGTAGCCTCGTGCCCCGCATCCACACGGGCAGCCAAGTGCTCGACAACATCGTCTTTTTCCTCGTGAAGCTGCCCTTCGTGCCGGTGTTGGCCGCCATCACGTTCGAGATCCAGCGCGTGTTCGCGCGTTACTTCACGAAGGGCCCGCTTCGCCTCGTGCTGGTCCCGGGATTTCTCGTCCAGAAGGTCACGACCATCGAGCCGGACGACTCCCAGCTCGAAATTGCCCTCGCCTCGCTTCGCGCCACGCTTTTCCGCGAGACCGGCAAGGCCGCGGAAGACACGGACGACGTGCGTTTCGGCAGCTACGACGAGTTCTACGCCCAAGACGCTTTGCGAAACCCCGCGTCCTGACGCTCGGGTTCTGCTAAGCGCCCAGGGACCGCATGCTCCCTCTCGAAAAACTCGCCGATCTCGCGCGCCGCTACCGCGACATGGACGAGCTGCTTTGCCAGCCGGATGTGCTCGCCGACCGTGCACGCCTTGCCAAGCTGAACCGCGAGCGGAGCGAGATCGAGCCGATTGCCCTCGCTTTTGCCCGGTACAACGAGCTCCAAAAGAAGCTCGCCGAGGACCGCGAGGCCCTTCAAGACCCCGAGTTGCGCGAGCTCGTCGAGCACGAGATCCCGGAGCTCGAGGCCGCCGTGGCCGAGCTCACGCGCGAAATCGAGCTTTTGCTCCTTCCGCAGGATCCGGACGACAAAAAGAACACCATCATCGAGATTCGGTCCGGTGAAGGTGGCGAAGAAGCGGCCCTCTTTGCGGCCGATCTTTTCCGCATGTACGCCCGCTTCTCCGAGAGCCGAAGCTGGGTCCTCGAGGTGGTCTCGCTCTCCGAGAGCGCCACCGGCGGCTACAAAGAGTGCATTTTTCTCCTGTCGGGGAAAGACGTCTACGCCCAGATGCGCTTCGAGGGCGGCGTGCATCGCGTGCAGCGCGTGCCGGCCACCGAAACTCAAGGACGCATCCACACGTCCACGGCCACGGTCGCCGTGCTGCCCGAAGCCGACGACGTCGAAGTGCAGGTCGACGACAAGGACCTTCAGATCAGCATCGCCGCGAGCGGTGGACCCGGCGGCCAGGGCGTCAACACGACCAACAGCGCCGTGCAGATCCTCCACATTCCGTCGGGGCTCATCGTCAAATGCCAAGACGAGCGCTCGCAGCTCAAAAACAAAGCCAAGGCCATGAAGGTCTTGAAGAGCCGCCTCCTCGACATCGAGAAGGAAAAACGCGACGCCCAAGTCAGCGCGGAGCGTCGCGGAATGGTCGGTACGGGCGAACGCAGCCAGAAGATTCGCACGTACAACTACGCCCAGAACCGCGTGAGCGATCACCGGATCCAGCTCACGTTGCACAAGCTCGACCGCATCATGATGGGCGAGCTCGACGAGCTCGTGACGGCGCTTCGAACGCACCGCCAAGCCGCCTTGCTCGAGTCGCAAGGGGACGGCCCTCGGACCGAAAGCGGGTCGTGACGAGCGAAGGCGGAAACACGGGCTCTCTTGTGTCTCCGGATGGCGCGAGGCTCGTGGGGGAGGCCCTCGTGGCGGCGTTGACCGTCGCGATGGCGGTCGCTCCCGGCGTCTACTCACGAAACAAGCATTTTTCCCTGCACCAGCGCTCCGAGGCCAAGGCGGCCAAGCGAAGGGCCGCGCTGCTTCGTGGGATCGTGCGGCACCTCCCGCGAGCGTGCGATCTGCAAGTAACAGCCGAAAACGACCGTTTGAGGCTCGCGTACCGGGTTCCGTCGCTGTCGTTCGAACGAAGCACCGAGCTCTCCAGGATCGAGGCTGCATGCCTGCGGTACTTGGCGCGTCGAGCCGACCTCGTCCCGCCCGAAGAGGCCGGAATGGCCTCGGACGAACGCGCCGACCGCCTCGTGGTGGAGAGCGTGCTCGCTCGCCTCGGGCCTCGAATGGCCAGCGGCGGCAGCGGCGCTTGATCCTGCTGCGACGAGGAAGCTCTCGGAGAGGGCGGGAGTCGACGCCTAGCTTTTGCGGTCCGATTGAAGCGAATTCGGCCGCAGATCGGCGACTTCGCGCGGAGGGATAGCTCCGCTGTCTCGCGCACGAAGGCACGGAAGTCGTGCCCGAAAGCGCGAGAAATGACCGCGGAACGACCAGGCAGAGTGAAATCCAGGCTAAGATTCCGAGGGCATGCGCGCTCCCCTCTTCGCCCTCGCGGCGCTCCTTTGTCTCGTGGTCGGCGGTCCCGGGTGCGCGATGGATACCATTCCGGAGGGCCTGAGAAAGACCCCGGACGGCCATGGTCCGAAGGTCGTGTTCGACCTCACGAAGCGTCCCCTTCCGGACATTCCAGTGCCGAACGACACCGCCACGTTCGCCGATCCCACGAGCCGCACGGGGCGCCGCATCAACGTGAGCTTGGTGGCTCCTACGGGGCTCGAGCAGCAAGCGCGACGCGGCTTCACGGCACTGGAGGGTTGGGGCACGTTCGCGCCCATTTCGGTGTCGTTCGAGAAGCCCGACGATCTCGATCCGACGCTGCCCGCCATCGACTTGGACGACGTGGTCTCGCGCACGATCGGCGACGACTTCGACACGCGGAACGATCCCTTCTACGTGGTCGATCTCACGACCGGTTTGCCGGCGCTCGTGGAGACGGGAAACGGTCTTTTTCCCGCGACCGTGATCGACGACAGCCTCTATTGGCCAAACGATCCACGGCGAAACGAAGACGCACTTCTCTTCGAGACCGCAGAAGAGGGCGCGGGCGTCGCACCGGGTCAATACGCCGCGTCCCTCGACACGGATTTTGACGGCATCGTCGACCACCCGAACACGTGGCCCCAGCGCCGCGGAACGTCGACCGTTCCAAAGGTGAAGAAGATCGACGAGCTTCTCACCTGGTACGAGCGCGAGACCGACACCTTGGTTTTGCGCCCCGTCGTGCCGCTCGAGGAGAAGCACGAGTATGCGGTGGTGCTGACGGACCGCCTGAAGGACAAGGCCGGACGTCCCATTCGTTCGCCCTTCGCTTCGGTGCACCACGCGGCCCAGGCCAAAGCCTTGGCGGGCCTTTCGAAGGCCCTCGGCGATCCGCAAAAACAGGCCTACTACGGCGACCTCGCCGGCACCGGCCTCGACCACGTGGCCTTCGCGTGGACCTTCACGACCGGACCGCAGACGGAGGACCTCTTTCTTCTGCGCGACGGTCTCCACGGCAAGGGGCCGTTTTCGTACCTCTCGAACGCATTCCCGGTGCAGGCCAAGGCGTACCGCGCGGCCGGGCTGGCGCGCGAGGAGACTGCCGAGACCGAAGCCCTCGCTCGCTCCAATCCCTCGTGTCAGGGCGCGCTGCGGAGGCCGTACATCGCGAAGATCGACGCGCTTCTTCCGCAGTTCCGACGCTTCATCGACGTGTTCTTCGGGCTCACGGGCCCGCAGGCCGACATGCTCATCGAGAGCCTGAAGGACGTGGACCACTTCGTCCTCGGTACGTTCGATTCGCCTTATTTTCTTGGCGAAGATCCCGCGCGCGAAGATCCGGACGGGCGCTTCGAGCTCGACTTCAAGACAGGCCTTGGCCGGGTCAAGCGGGACACGGTTCACTTCTGGCTCGCCGTTCCCAAGGCAAAACCTGGGCGCGGCCAGCCCTTCCCCGTCACCACGTGGTCCCACGGAACCACTCTGAACGGCGCCGAAATCCTGATTCGTGCCGGGTACTTCGCCAAGCAGGGCGTCGCCATGTTCGGCATCGACATGCCAGGCCACGGGCTCGTCCTTTCGCCCGGTCAAGAGCAGCTCGCCGAAGCCATCTTCCGCGAGCAGTGCATCGTGCCTTGGGTCAACGGCGTGGGCTCGGGCCGCGCGCACGATCTCGACGAGGACGGCGTACGGGACTCGGGCGGGTACATCTGGAGCGCGCACATTTTCCACTCGCGCGACAACATCCGGCAGTCGGTCGTCGACCTCATGCAGGGAACGCGTCTGCTTCGGAGCTTCGACGGCAAGTCCATGTCGGATCAGGACTACGACGGCGACGGTCGTCCGAATCTCGCGGGCGACTTCGACGGGGACGGCGTTCCGGACGTGGGCAAAGACGCCCCCATTTCGACCGCGGGAAACAGCTTCGGAGGCATCTTGGCGATGGTCCACGGCGCGGTCGACGCGAACGTGTCGGCCACGGCCTCGATAAGTGGCGGCGGAGGGCTCGTCGACGTCGCGGTCCGCTCCACGCTCACTCCGGATCCGGTCCTCCAGCAAGTGCTCGGGCCGCTGGTTTTGGCGGTGCCGGCAAAGGATCGCAAGAGCGATACGACGTGCGCCGATGGCCAGCGCTCGGTGCGGTTCTTGGTAAACGATCTCATAAAGACGCAAGAGCTCGAGTTTGCCTGTTTGCCCGAAGCGGACCTGCCCCCGCGCTCCACCGTGGTCGTGTCGAACGTGACCACCAAAGAAGTGCGGTGTGCACGCGTCGACGATCAAGGTCGCTTCCGGACCCCGATCCCCACGAACGTCGGCGACAAGATCGACGTCCAGGTCCTGCTTGGTCCGGACGACGCGGTCACGTCGTACGGCACGTGCGAAACCAAGCCCGGTGCCGTCGTAGGACGCCGAGTTCGCACCTGGGAAACGCCTCGAAAAGCCTTCACGCCGGTGGGCGACGAGTCGAAGACGTGCGAGACCCAAGTAAAATTCCTCGAGCTCCCCGAAGGCACCGGCTGCCAACAGTTTAGGTCCACATTTTTCCCCGTCGGGTCGGACCTCGTCGCGCCGCAGGAAGGGCTCGGATTGCGGCGCCAGTCGCGCGAGGTGCGGCGCCTCTTGAATCTCACGCAGGCCGCGATCGACTCGGGAGATCCCATAAACTTTGCGCCACTCTTCGCGAGGCGCACACAATTCAACATCAAAAAAACCCAAATTCCCCCTCACAACATAACCAAAATAAACACGGTC
>JAYUKI010000088.1:0-5878 GCA_043764595.1 Myxococcales bacterium
GAGGGCGAGGCCTTCATCCCGGCCGTCGGCGTAGACGACGTGCGCCGTCCCGTGGGGCTCACCGCATTTGCACACCACTCGGGAAACATAAGCACGCACGACCTGCAGCGGCGGCACCGCGACGCACTCCGGTGCTCGTGTGGCCAGCGGGGTCGCGACGAGCGCACTCTCGCGGGAGCAGCCGGCTAGAAGCCCGATGGAGACGAACAGCAGCGAGGAGTGGAGCCGAAGCATCGAATCCAATGATTAGCACGTTCGCCGAGCTAGAGCGCCGATCGGGGGTTTTGGATTGACGATTTCGCTGGGTTCGCCGGATAGAACACTTGGAAGTCCCGGTCTATTCTAATCCGAGAAGGAGCGACGATCCTTCAAAGTCCCCGACGGTGCGCGGGCGTCCCCGCGATTCATGCCGAAGACACGGTCTACCGCGATTTGAAGACCGAGAACGTGATCCTTGACGAATCGCTCGGCCCTCAGGTCGTTGACCTCAGCCGCGTCGTCGTCGCTCGAGCAAGCGAGGTTGTCGGTTCTTCGCCGGTATCGAACAGCGGAGAGATCAGCGGCAAGCCCACGAGGTTTATGCGACGTAGCGACCGAAGGATAGATGAGATCGAGCCGCACCCTTTCCCGTCACAGTGTGGCAAATCGTACCTGACGAAAGCCGCCCTAGTGCCGACTGTTGCAGTGAATCGTGGGCAAATCGGATTGGCACGAAGGTCGCAGCACCGGTCGAGCGGCCGAACGTGGTCGGCGCTCCTCCCAAACCTTCCGATGCAATCCTATCTCCGCGACGCCTGGTCGATTACCAGAGAGACGTTTTCTGACTGGGACGACGACCGGGCCATGAGCCTGGCGGCGTCTTTTGCATTCTACACGCTGCTCTCGCTGGCCCCTTTACTCGTGATTGCAGTGTCAGGAGCCGCGCTTTTTTATGGTCAAGAGGCCGCGCGCGGCGAAATCTCCGCGCAGCTTTCGAGTGTGGTGGGCACCGAGCCGGCCAATGCGGTCGAAGCTATTCTTGCCAGTGCACGAGCTAGTAACTCTGGCGTGCTCGGTACCATCGTGGGTCTCGTGGTTTTGTTTTTCGGAGCTTCCGGGATGTTCACCGAGCTTCAAAGCGCGTTGAACGCGGTTTGGAGTGTACAAACGAAGCCCGGCCGAGGTCTTCGCGGCCTGGTTCGCGACCGATTGTTTGCGTTTTTGATGGTCATCGCCGCCGCGGTCATGCTTTTTGCGTCCTTGTTGCTCAGCGCAGCACTCAGCGCGGTAGGGACGTTCGTCGGAGACACCCTCCCCGGCGGCGCCACCGTGTGGCAGGTGGCGAGCACGCTAGTATCGTTCGTGCTCACCGTTGGCCTCTTCACTTCCATTTTCAAGATTCTCCCGGACGCCAATGTTCCTACGCGCGACGCTCTCGCAGGGGCGTCGACGGCGGCGCTCCTGTTTACCCTTGGCAAGTGGGTGCTAGGCGTCTACATCGGGAAGGCCTCGTTCAGCTCGGCGTATGGCGCGGCCGGCTCGTTTGTCGCCCTCGTCGTATGGATATATTACTCTGCCCAAATCTTGCTACTCGGCGCCGAGCTCGCACAAGTCGTCGCGAGGCGCCGAGGCGTGGAGATCGAAGCGACCGCGAACGCAATCCGGATCCCCTCTAGGGTTCGTCGAGCGCATGAACGAGAAGACGCACGGGCCACCACATCTCGCGTCCGGAGCTCGTGATGCGAGGACGCTACCGAATGGTCGCATCGTAGCGGTAGTCATGGCCGTGGTTTCAGGGGCACGCGGCGCGCTTCCTCACTTTCGGTCGCCCGGTGATCTTCGTGGCGAGTGCTCGCGGAGCAGCACGAGCACCGCAGTCTCTGCGGAAGAGAGCGCATTCAGGTCCTCACGAACAGTTGCCTCGGGGCGCGCTTTGAAGGTGCGGGGAAGCTCCGCGTCGAGGTGCGCGTCGAACACTTGTGGGTGCGTAGCACTTCCGACATACGCTTCTTACCGTATTGCCGAGACGAGCGACGTGCTTCACCGCGGCGACCAGATTGCGCTTGGCTGGAGCCTCACTGTCGAACGACGCTAGCTCGTGAAGGGCGACAGATCGTTGCGCAACCTCTGCGTGTGGCTCTTTGCCACAGAAGCTCGGATGATGGTGGCGTGGCGATTTTGCGTGTTACCGTTTGGCCATGACCACCGGACGCCTCCTTGCGGTAGACGACGACGAAGACGTCCTAGACCTCGTGTCTTCGGTCCTGAAGTCGGCTGGCCACAAGGTAACGACGACCACGTCACCGAACGACGCTCTCGATCAGATCGTCGCAACCGACTTCGACTGTCTCATCACCGACCTCGGAATGGACGAAATGGATGGCCTTGCTCTTTGCGAGCGTGCCCTCGGGCGCCGGCCTGGACTTCCTATCGTCGTCCTTACCGGGCAAGGAAGTATGGAGTCCGCGATCGCCGCTCTCCGTGTGGGAGCGTACGACTTCCTCACCAAGCCGGTCGACGCGAAGTTGCTCGGTCCGAGTATCGGACGTGCGGTGCAAACGCGCGCGCTTCAGCACGAGGTCAAGCGCCTGGCCGACCTCGTCGAGATGGGCACGCGTCCGGCGAATTTGGTCGGAGCGAGCACTGCCATGTCGAAAGTGAACGACCTCGTCGGCCGCGTCGCTTCGAGCGAGGCTTCGGTCCTCATATGGGGCGAGACGGGAACTGGCAAAGAGCTAGTAGCGCGATCGATTCACTCGCAGTCGCGCCGCGGCGACGGCCCGTTCGTCGCAATAAACTGCGCGGCCGTGCCAGCCAATCTCCTCGAAAGCGAGCTTTTTGGTCACGCGCGCGGCGCATTCACGGACGCGAAGACGACCCGCACGGGCATCTTCGTGCAGGCCACTGGCGGTACGCTTTTCCTCGACGAGATTGGCGAGATGCCTCTCGAAATGCAGGCCAAGCTCCTCCGTGCCCTCCAAGAGCGCACGGTCCGTCCCGTCGGTTCGAATACTGAAATTCCGTTCGACGCTCGCATCGTTGCAGCGACGAACCGCGACCTCGAAGAAGAAATCTTCCATAAGCGCTTCCGCGAAGATCTTTACTTCCGCATCAATGTCGTGAAGATCGACTTGCCGCCGCTCCGCGAGCGCGCAAAAGACGTTCTCGAGCTAGCAACGTACTTCATCGATGCGATGGCCAGACGCACGAATCGCGCCGAGCCACTCGCGCTGTCCGTCGCCGCTGCGGAGAAGCTCTTGGCGTACGAATGGCCGGGCAACGTGCGCGAGCTAGAGAACTGCATCGAGCGTGCTGTCGCGATGGCGCGCTTCAGGGAAATTACCCCCGAGGACCTCCCCGAGCGTATCCGTGCATACCGCAATAATCGCATCGTGATCTCTGCCGAGACGATGAACGAGATCGTGACGGTCGACGAGCTCGAGCGGCGCTACATAGGCCAAGTGTTAAAGCTCGTTGGCGGAAACAAATCAAAGGCCGCGCAGATGCTCGGCCTCGATCGTCGTACTCTCTATCGAAAGCTCGACCGCTACGACGTCACGAGCTCCCCCGCTGGAGGCCCAAACGGCTCCAGCGGGACGAGGGTGGACTGAAGTGCGCTGGATCTACTCCAAAGACGCCGAGGGTTTCGAACACCTCATGGATCCGTTTCTGAGGCGCCTCGCGCACGACCTTCGAGGACACGCCGGCATCGTGTCGTCGTCGCTCGAGCAAGCGAAAGAACCAGGCGCTCCCCTCGAAACGCTCCTGCCGATTGCGATGCGCGGTGCACAGAAGCTCCTACGTCTCTCCGAAAAAATTGCCCTCTTTTCGGAGATTCAACGGCAGGGGATCGTGCTCATGCGGGCCCCTACCGACGTGGGCCTCCTCCTGGCCGACGTTGCCAAGAAGACGAATGATTCCTCGAACAAGAAGTCGATCTCGTTCACTCACCAGAGCCCTGATTTACCTCCCCTGTCTCTCGACGGTCGTCTGCTTGGAAGTGCGCTCGTCGAGATCGGCCTCAATGCGATTCGGTTCGCAAAGAGCCAAGCTCACCTTGAGGTCACGAAAGACGGCGACGGAATTTGTTTCGCCTTCCAGGACGACGGCCCCGGCTTCGCGGACGACTTCGACGTGGAGGTGCCCTCCACGGCGAACGGGCTCGGCATCTCGCTCCCCATTGCCTTTGAGATCGTGCGTTCCCACGGCGGAACGCTGACTACACAGACGTCAAAGGGCGGCCTCGTGAAAATTCGTATTCCCAAGGTCATTTGAATGGGTTGTCGCATCCTGCGATGCTTGCTAACCCAGCGAAATCCGCGGTCGAGAACCTGATGGGTCTAGCGGCGACTCCAGAATCCTGATCTGCTTATGGTGGCGCAACAGAAGTGTCCGCCTCAAGAATCTCTTGAGCTATGCGGCCGTCGAGCGGGAGCGGCGACTGAGCTCCCGTTCCGCGCCACCGAGTAGGCCGCCATGCTGTCGCACGACGGCCAACTCTTCCCAGCGCCACAGCACCTTGTGGAATTCGACGGTCAGACGCTCGGCGGATCCATCGCCCGCTGGCGACGACGAATACTGCCGCATTTTGAGGAGCCGCAACGCCGCATCCGGCGCGCGACCGGCGAGATGGGCAAGTTAGTTCTGAGCGGGTCCTAAGGTTTACGGAGTCACCGAATCACGCTTCGCTTGACTCCGCGAGCACACCCTTCACGTTCTGGGCTGCGTCCTGGCCGAGGTGCTGGACGGCTTCGGCCGCGTCGTGCGCCACCGAGCGTGCGTTCACAAGGAACTTGTCGCGCGCCTCTCCGAGGAGAGCGTCCTCGCGGTCCGTGCGCGGAAGCGCCATGCCGACGAGCGCGCCCGCGGCGAGCGCCACGGCGCCGATCGCAAGGGGATTGCCCATGTAGTAACCCCCGGCTGCTTGCTCGGCGCGACGCGCTTGGCGGGGCACCTCGTGGGCATACTCAGAAACCGTGCTCGAGACGCGCTCGTACGCACGCCCGCTCGCGTCCGTAGCGTCGTGCCAAAGGTGCGAGGTCTTGTCGGCCGCGTCATGGGCCAGCTGGGAGCCTGCGTCGGCGACACGATTGGCGAGACCGCTGGCGGTGTCCGTCACATCGTGCGCAAGTTTCGAGGACGCATCTGCGGCGTGACCTAGGGTAGACGAGGCGGCGTCCTTGGCCTTGCGGAGAGCGTTGCCCGCGGCATCCGTCGCGTCGTGAGCGAGGCCATCCACCCGGTGTCGAACGCCTGAAAGCGCGTCGCCGGCCGAATCGATGCCACTACGGCCTTGCGACGACGAACCCTGGGTCGGGTAAGAATCGTCGCGGCCGTAGCTCTGTGAATAGCCACGGTCGAACGTGCGCACGCCACGCTCTCGGCTGCCACCCTCGAAGGAGCCCGAGCGGCGCTGGGATGCGGAGCTGCTGCGGTTCATGAGGAGCCACGCGAGTCCAAAGCCGACGAGCGCCGCGGGGATAGGGTTCTGACGGATGGTTTCTACCAGGGTTTCTTTCGTGTCGTTCATGACGTCTCCTGCTTGGGTAGCGATATCTTCGAGTCTTCCGAGAGTGGCCGCGCGTGTCTCGCGCTTGGCCGACGCGATGGCATGCTTCACGTCTTCTTTGACCGCGTCTTTCGCGGCGATGACGTCCTGCTTGACGGAGTCTTTCAGGGCGATGGCGTCTTCCTTGACTGCCAACTTTGCGTTTTCGATGACCTCGTTGACAGCCACCTTCGCTTCTTGCAATTCCTCCTTGAGGATCGCCTTCACCTCGAGAAGCTCTTCTCGAACCGCTGCCTTGACGTGCTTCTCCACGTTTTCGAGCTCACTGGCGGCTTTTTCGCGGAGCCCTTCCGGCTCGAGCTTCTCTTGAAGCGCTTGGATCGTGCTCGA
>JAYUKI010000089.1:0-5865 GCA_043764595.1 Myxococcales bacterium
CCGCGGAAACGGCCAGCGACGAGGTCCCTACGGAAGAGTCCAACGAAGCGCTTTCGGCCGGGTCGTGCGACCGAGCGTCCTTCGCGAAATGCGTCAACAGCAAAGGCGGGGGCGCTTGTGCAAAGTTCTGCTCGGGGGCGTGTCGAACGGAGGTCGAAGCGTGCGCTCGCTCTGGTGGTGGTCAAGGTTGTGTCAACAAGTGCACGGGCTCTGGCAGCACCTGCCAACCGCGCGAAGAGTGGACTGTGGTCAACACTTGGGAATGCGGTTTCCCCTATGGGTGGGGCGGTCAAAACTCTGCCTTTCCAGGCAAATCCAAGGGAACGTGTACCCGGCAGTGCAACGGGACGTTGAACAACTGCTTCACCTGGAAAGAGCGAAATGGGCGCGCGCAATGCACCTCTGGCGTTCCGCTCGACGCGAACCAAAACCCCTGGTGACTCGCGCTTCGATGGTGCCGACGCTGCGGCACGTCAGCTCGTCGCTCTGGATCCTCGAATCGACGGCGAGCCCGAGCACTCGGTCGTGGTGGTGCTCCTCGAGGAACGGGGCGACCGTTATCCCGGCAAGCCATGACAACGAAGCGCCTCGCGTTTTCCCGGTCGCGCGACCCCGCGAATGGACCGCTTCGGTCATCGAGAAACAAAAACGCCTACGAAAGGCCTCGGCTCAAAGCTCGATCTTCTTCCACGCCCCGCCACGGAACTTCAGCGCCATGACGATGCACGCGGGGAGACGGAGAGCCCGCGACATCCTTGAGACCCTTGGGAGAGTCGTTCGGCCGTTCCAATTGCACTCCGCGTAGGTGCCATTCGTTTCGTCATGTGCATTCCCTCCAAAAGCTGTCCTGCGCCAAATTATTGGTGCGGTCGTCATCCTGGGGCACTTATGCAAACTCACCACGCGGGCCTACCCAACCGGAGCCCTCGGCACCACGCCCGCACCACACGCTCAGGTCGTCTCTGACCTCGTGACCAACCGAAGCCTTTGGCCTCCGAGCCGGCGAGTGGGCCGGCGTCGAGCTGTGGCGCACGCTCCGCGCCAGCGGCACCGTGGCCGGCGCGATACGGAACGCGCCGCTGTCACGGAGCCTGTGCCGGTTGGCTCGAAGCCGGCCCACTCGCCGGCTCGGAGGTCCACATGCGCTTTCTGTTCCCCACTCTTCGTCATGAACACACTTTCCGCACGCCCTGCGCGCAGCACTCGCGGCGCCATTCCACGCCGTCGGAGCGCATCCTTTGGGAGTCCCCACGAACCCTTCTAGATCCGGAAATTCGCCAAAAAGGGGCGTGATTCCACCGATCTGAAAAAAAGAGCATTTCCCACGCAACGAATTTGGGGCGGGCGTCGAGAGACCCATCATGAAACGCCACGTCCCCACCCTCCGGTTGTGTCGCTCTCTCCCTCTTGCTCGCGGCGTGCTCGTCCAGTGGCGACGATCCTCCGTCGTTCGCGCTCGGCCTCGAGGGCGCCCTCGAAGCCGAATACGGCGCGCCGTTCACGATCGCTTCGGTCGAAGGACAGGCCTACGTGGCGTCCCCACTCTCGCGAACCCGCACAATCGCGACGACCAAGGGCGAGGCCGGGACGGCGGCGAAGCAGCTCTTTACGACGCACGCGGCATCCTTCGGGGCGCCCACCACCGCGCCCTCGTTCGTCGAAAGGCCCTCCACCGATGCGGCAGACGTGTCGGTGTCACTTACGCAAGTCGTTCCTGGAACGAACGTGGAGATTGTCGGTAAGGGCGCTCTCTTGGTGCTCGCCGACGACGGTACGATGGTGCAGGCCCTCGGTGCTCTCGTCGATGCTCCGAAGCTCCCCCGCGACGTCACGACGAATGCTTCCGACGTCGAGCGAAGAGTCGCCGCGATCGTCGCCGGGTGGGCGCTTCCCGAGTCGCCCGTGCCAGAGATGGTCGGCGCACCTGAGCTCATTGCCGTCCCTGGTAAAGACGTTTTATCCGTTCGCTGGCGCGCCGCCTTCAAGGTCGGCTTGGACGGCTTCGAGGCCGAGCTCGACGCCTATTCGCTCGAGGCACTCCATGTCGGGAGAGCGTCCGCTGCGTTCGACGGCGTGCCGGCGAAAGGGCCCGCGAAGCAGCTCTACAGTTACCCGCTTGCGCAGCTCGTCGATCCTCTCGAAAGCACAGCACCGCTCGAGGTGGAGACAACGAAGGCGAATGGTAAGTACTATCTCGTTCGGAACAGCGACGCGTCGACGAGCGAGATCGTGACGAAAGAATGCACCGGTTCGTCTTCCACAGAGCGCATTCCCCGAAGCGAGTACATCTCCAGCCCGACGGACGACGAATTCCTTGGCACGCTCGGCACGCAAGGGTTCAAGGTCAATGGCGTGGGACTTCTTGGTCCTGGAATCGCAGTGAATGTTCACCACAATGCCGTCCTCGTCGACCGGCACTTTCGAGAACTGTTCGGTTCCGGACCGACCGTGGACAACAAGATGGAGGGTACTATCCACCGGAATGACCGCTTCGCGTTCTCGTCGCAAAGTGACAAAGGAACGTTCGAGCCCGATGGGGGTCGGTTTGATGCGTCCTTCGACCCCATTACGAAGCTCGTGAGCTTCGGAGACGGCGGCTACGCCGATGCGCGCAAGGCTTGGATCAAGCCGCCGGGGGTCGCTCTGGACGTCGCGGCTCACGAGTGGACGCACGCCTACTTGAAGCTCAAGAAAGACAAGCCCCTGGAACTTTTCGGTGAGGACGGCGCAATGCAAGAGGCCATCGCAGACGTGATCGGCGTGCTCGTGGCTGCCAGGGCCGGCCAAAAGGATCTCGTCGGCATCGGGCGTCGGATTCCGCTCGACGGCTCGTATGTGAGGAACTTTTCCAATCCCGTGGCGACGATGTCCGTACGCTCGGACCCCGCGGACAGCAACAAGCTCGGGCGGGTCCAACTTTTTACCAACAGCCCGAACCATCGCCGAAATATGGACAAAGACTGCATCCTTCCCGGCATCGTCGATCAGGGGTGCGTGCATTTCAACGCGGCGCCGCTCTCCCACGCCTTCTATCTTATGGTCCACGGCGGCTCCGTTCAGGTGAATGGACTCGATGCCAAACGAACGCGGGTGGCCGTCCCCGCTGGCAACTACGGGACGATAGAGCGCCTGTGGGTGAATTCCGCAAAGCAGGCGCCTGCGATCGCCCCTCCCGAGCCCCCTCCCATCGCCGGCGAGCCACGATTCATGAAGATGGAAGCCATGGCCCTCCAGCAATTGGACCTCGCGCGCGTGGTCGCAGATCCGGCAACACGCGCCGCCGTGGGATGCGCTTGGTACGCGACGGGCTTCGTCACCCGCGGCCAACTTGGAATCCGCGGTATCTCGTGCGTTGAGACCCTCGAAATCATGGAAGGGGCGCAAGCAGCCCCGTCAGACTGTGGGGGCAAGATCGACGGATACCACTGCGATCCCCAACGTCCGTACAGCGCTATCCTCTGCAAGGCCGGCTCGATCGCCGGCGGAATGCAGTGCAAGTCGGGGAGCGTCTGCGTTCGCAAGGCGCCCGCGAGCACCGAAGCCACCACCACCACCACCGGCGCACCCGCCTGCGAGGAGCTCCCATGAACGCCAAAGCAGCCGTCCTCGCAGCGCTCATTCTTCTGTCCGTCGTCCCGCCCGCTGCGGCGCGCCCGCGCGCGAGCAATGCTACCGACTGTTGGGGGTACACCGACCACCCCGTCGAACCAGACGACGCGCCATTCGCGATCGCCGTGCCCACCTACCTGCGAACACGCACATGGGCGCGGGCCACCTACCAACACGAGCGAGAGGATGCCGAAGAGGAGCGTCTCTCAAAGGCGCTCCATATCCCTTACGACCTCCGCTCCGGCTTGCGTGACGCGGAGGTTCGTTGCGAGCCGCTCTGCTCCATCGTCGGTGTGTCGCTGCATTCTCCACTCGGGGACGGCAGCACGCGAGCCCTGGCGAATGCGCTTTCGGCCATGAGTCCAGCCCTCGTCGGAACGAATCCGACGCGAGGTCTCGGCGCCCCCGAGCAATCGGCCAACGGCACGACGTGGTTCCCTCGAAGAGCCCACCCACGTTACCCTTGCGACTGCGCGGTCGGGACGCGAGGGAAAGACTCGAGCTCCGTGACCTTCGAGTCCCTCGATGGCGCCGAGAAGCTTCCTCCCGATGTGAAATACACACGAGGCGAGGCCGCCGACGCTGCGGCACGGCAGCTCGTCGCTCTGGATCCTCGAATCGACGGCGAGCCCGAGCACACGGTCGTGGTCGTCTCGGCCGGCAACCGCGCGCGCCTCTGCCACCGCTTCGTCTTCCAACTCGACGCGCGCCGCCACACAGTCGATGTCGAGGACGCTTCCCTCGAAGTCGTGAAGATGGTGCTCCTCGAGGAACGCGGCGACCGGTATCCCGGCAAGCCGTGACAACGAAGCGCCTCGCGTTTTCCCGGTCGCGCGATCCCGCGAATGGACCGCTTCCGTCTCCGAGAAGCGAAAACGCCTACGAAAGGCTTCGGCTCAAATCAAAGCTCGATCTTCTTCCACGCCCCGCCACGGAACTTCAGCGCCATGACGATGCACGCGCCAATTCCGTAAAGCACCGCCGAGGTCCACATTCCGACGAGCCCGATGTGGGCATAGATCCCGAGAATGAAGGCCAAAGGCACGAGCACGAGGAAGATGAGACAGAGCTGCGCAATGGCCACGAAGATCGTGTTGCCCGCTCCAAAGAGGGCCTCGCTCAAGATGAGCGCGACGGCAATCAGGGGAGTCACGAGGGCCATCATGCGCATGGGGGTCATGGCGGCGGCACGGACGGCCTCCGAGTGCGTGATGAAGCCTACGATTTGCGGCGTGAAGAACACTCCCTCGCAGAGCCCGATGAATCCGAAGATCACGAGCCCTAGACGCACGCTGCCCCAGCCAAAACGTTCGGCGTCTTGGGGCCTTTTGGCTCCTAGGGATTGGCTCACGAGAGTGGCCGTGGCCGTTCCAAACGCGATGCACGCCGTGAACGTGAGCTTCAGAATGGCCACGATGTTCGTCGTGGCCGCGCCATTGACGGCCTCGTGGCGACCACACTGGACGAAGCTGGCGTCGATGGCATTGGCGCCGGTGGCCGCGATTTCGTCGAGTCGCCCGGCCACGCGCGAGAAGGCTCCGAAGCCGACCATCATGACGATGGTGGCTGCCGCCGCGGGAAGCGAGAGCTTCAAGAGATCGAACGTGAGCTTGCGCGAGAGGTTCGAGAACCGGAAGGGCTGGAAGCGGGTTCGCTCCGGGAGCGTAAAGGCCAATACGATGAAGAGGCCAATCCACGTCGCCATGAACGCGGCAAAACCCGCACCGGGCGCGCCCATCTTGGGGGCGCCCAGGTTTCCGAAGATGAACATCCAACAGAAGAGGACGTTGAACACGTTCATGACGAGGGCCGCCACGAGGTGAACGTGGGTCTTGCCGATGCCGTCGAAGAACGACTTCACGCCCACGGTCATCGCCATGCTGATGATGCCGAGGAGGCGCCAATGCGAATACGAGAGCGCTACCGCGTGAACCTCGGGGCCGAGCTTCATGAGGCTCAACAGGGGCCCGATGGTGAACGCTCCGACCACGGACAGAATCAGCCCACCGATGAGGCAGAACCAAGCGGCGTTGGCCAGCACGGCGCCGGCTTCTTCGGTCTTGCGCTCGGCGTAGCGCCGCGCCGTGAGCGCCTGCGTGCCGACGCTGATGGCCGAGAGCGAGCCCCCGAAGAGCCAAACGAGAATGAGCGAAGGCAAGAGCGCCGCTTGGGCGGTGGACGCCTGGCATCCTGGCAAGCGCGCGAAGAAGACCACGTCGATCTCGTTCACCGCGCTCTGCGAGAGCATGGCGATGA
>JAYUKI010000090.1:0-5861 GCA_043764595.1 Myxococcales bacterium
TGGCCCGCCTCACCGATTTTTCCTACGCCGCCCACGCCGGGAGCAACACGTTCCTCCTCGATGACGACGGCATTTGCCGCCGCATCCTTTCGCGAGGAAGGAACCGCGCTTCGACCAACAAATCCACCCAAAGGTGCCTCGGCGCGCAATACGTGGCGAGCCTCGATTTTTCGAGCGAAACCGGCCTCGTGGAGCGCCCCAAAGAAGGGTGTCCGCTCCTCTTTGCCCGGGTCGACGACGCGGGGCGCGTTTCGCTCGTCCGAACCGCGCCGCTCGAGCGCTTCGAGGAAATCAGACACCCCGAGCGCGAGCCGGAGACCAACGAGCACCCGTCCTTCGAGTCTCTCGATCCGGACGAGCTTCCCCCCATCACCCTGCGCGCGGAGTCCCTCGCTCCCGCGACTCGTCGCGACCCTCGCGACCCTCGCGACCCTCGCGTTGACTCGCGCCGCCTCGTGAAGGCCGGCTTGCCCAACCTCCAGGGCGAGCTCCTGCAGTCACCGAGGAACGTCGACATCGACTACCTCGATCCGCTCGATCGCACCCAGCAGCGTCCCGCGTTGGACGCCGACCGGCTCCCTCCGTTCGACGACGACGACAACGACGCCACGATCGTCGGCGAGAGGCCCCCCGAGTTCCGCAAACGCGGCATGCTTCCGAAGGGCGGCCCGGAGTCGCTCGTCCCGAAGTCCGCGCCCCCTCCAAGCGGACGAAAGTCCGGTCGCTGACGGAGGGTTTGCGTGGGGGACCTCGGCGCATATTGCTACTTTTGTGGGAAGACCGGACCTTCGAGCCTTCCATGTCCGACCTGCATGGTCGCGATGCCCGCGCTGTTTTGCGGGGGGTGTGGGGCGCGCTCGTCGCCGCTTTCGACGTCTTGTGCGACGTGCCATGCGCCGCTGCGGGAGCCTGAGTTTCCTCCTATGCCATGCCCAGCATGCACGGCCGCGAAACGTCCGTCCGGCCCGCTCGCGCGTCTCTCCCGGGCCGACCTCACGCTGCACGGCTGCACCGCGTGCCGAGGCGTATTCGTTCCAGCGCGTGCATGGTGCATGCTTCTTGCCCACCCCGAGACCGCTCCGGATCTCCCATCGATCGCGGGTGGCAGCGGGGCGGTTTTCGAGCTCGTGGGTTGTCCGCTCTGCCACAAGCCCCTCGAGCGGGGTCGGTTTGCCGGCAAATCCAAGGTAGTCGTCGATCTTTGCGAACGGCACGGCCTATGGCTCGACGCGGGCGAGCTGGCGCAGATTCTCGCCTTCGTGGTCGACTCCCGAAACGGCGTGCCCAACGTGGAGATCGCACAGGCGAACCTCGAGGCCGCCATGCGCGCGGGCGATGCCCATCTTCGTTCCGCTCGGGTCGAGCTTGCGTCCACGCCGGCGCCTTCGTCCCGGAAGTCGTCTATCGTGGTGGTGGCGGCCGTGGTCTTCGCGCTCGGCTCTCTCGGAGCCGGCGCGGCATACGTACGAAAGTATCTTGCGCCTCACGGCGAGGACGTGAAGCGCGCCGCCGAAGGGGCCGAAAAGTCCTTGGGAGGCGGGCGCAAATAAACTTGGAGAGGTTGGTCGAGCGTCTCGCTGCGCCGAGCAGACGCGTCCGCGCTGAGCCTGTCGAAGTGGCTTTGGTGCTCGCTCCCCGTACTGCGTGGGTCGCCGATCCCGGCTCGTTGGTGGCCCCTCTCCAGAAGGTGGGCGCACTCCCCACATTTTTGCTAAAGAATGGCGCTGCCACGTCGCTGTCCCTTTCCGGACGAGCATCATGGGGAGAAGAGTGGGATGCGCCCCGCCGAAGGCCGTACGGCCGCGAAGAAGCCTGGAAGCATGGTGTGTGGGAAGTGGAAGGTCGAACGCGTCATCCGCGTGACCGAGCAACTTGCCACCTACGAAGCCAAAGATCTGTCCGGCGCGAAAGTTTACCTCAAGGTTCTGCACCCTTACAAAGCCGACGACGCCTCCCTCGTGGCCCGTTTGAAGCGCGAAGCGTACGTCGCGAATCGCATCAAGCACCCGAGCATGGTCCGCATCCTGGGCGACGGGACCACCGACGAGGGCTCGGTGGTGATCGCCCTCGAGCTGGTCGATGGGGACACTCTCGAAGAGCTCCGCGTCAAACGTGGTGGAACGCTGCCCGCCGAGGACGTCATCAAGTACGGAATCGCACTCTGCGAGGCCCTGCAAGCGGCCCACGACGAGCACGTCGTTCATCGCGACGTGCGCCCGGACAGCTTCGTTGTGAGCAAAAAAGGAGAGCTGCGTGTGCCGGAGTTCAGCTCGGCCCGCGTCCTCGGCGAGTCGGTCGAAGCCCGGGAGCGAACGGCCGCAGGCGCCACCCTCGGCTCCCCGGCGTTCATGTCCCCAGAACAAGCGCGTGGTCAGCGCGATCGCGTCGACGCACGGACCGACGTTTTTAGCCTGGGCGCCACGCTCTACACGCTGGTTTCCGGAAAGACCGTGCATCCCTCGGACAATCCGCTCGCGGGGCTCCTGGCGGCCTCGCGGGAGCGCGCGAAGCCCATTCGCTCGGTCGTCCGTGCGCCCATTCCGGACTTCTTGGCGGACGCCATCGATCGCGCGTTGAAGTTCGAGCCCACGGATCGCTTCCCGAGCATGCGAGCCTTTCGCAAGGCCCTCGCAAAGGACGAAGCAGCGCCAAAGCCTGTTCCGCGCACGTCGGTTTCGCCGAAGGCGGACCTGGGCACGCGACCATCGCAGATGCCGCCGCCGCCCCTGGCTCGACCTTCGGGAGCGCCGCTCCTCGGTCGGCCGCCCACCGCGCAGCCGTTCGCTCCGAGCGCACCCGTGGTTTCGGGAGCTTCGGCTCCTCCGAAAGCCGCGGTGTCGGTTGCGCCTGGCCCGCAGATTCCTCGAGCACCAGCGGTGCCCTCGTTCGGCGCTTCCCCAGCGGCCCCCACGGTGGCTAGCCCGGTTCGCGAGCGGGCGCCAAAGCCAGAGCTCCCACGCTCCGAGCCCTCCGACGAGGTGACCGCCCTCATGCCCCTGCCGCCTCCAGGGGCCTCCCATCATCCGAGCTCGCCTCCGGCGTATGCGCCTGGACAAGGTGGGCCGACCCCATACGGCCAGCAGCCCGGGATGCAGCAGCCGAACCCGATGGGCATGCAGCAGCCTGGGATGCATGGGATGCAGCAGCACGCGAACATGGGGATGCAGCCCGGGATGCAGCAGCACGCGAACATGGGGATGCAGCAGCAACAGCACGCGATGGGGATGCAGCAGCACCCCGGCATGCAGCAGCAAAACCCGATGGGAATGCAGCAGCATGCCGGGATGCAACAGCACCCGAGCATGGGGATGCCCGGGATGCAGCAGCAGTCCGGGATGCAACAGCACGCGAACATGGGGATGCAGCAGCCCGGAATGCAACAGCACGCGAACATGGGGATGCAGCAGCTCGGCATGCAGCACCATGCGATGGGCCATGGGATGCAGGCCGGCGGCTCGGGTCCCTTTGGAGCCATGCCCCTGGCCCCACAGCCGGCTGGAAAACCCGACCGCACGATGGCCTTCGTCGCGGCAGGAGTTGGCGTGGCACTGATCGTTTGTGCCCTTGTCTATGCGCTCGTTTTCATGAAGCCCACGTGAGCGCGTATTGCGCCCTTCGCCTCCGCGGAGCCTCCAGAATGCGCGAATTATGCGCGGGTTCCAAACGATCGGATGGACGTTCCGCCCTGCGTCAACCAGCCATGGACACTTCCAACCGACAATGATAGTCGGCGCCCTCGAATCCTTCGCTCGACCTGTCGGTCGGGACGCACACAAGGCTGCGCCTCTCTCGCCTGGTCGGCTCCGTCCATCTTGCCCCTCTGCCCCCCACCGCGACTTCATCGTTGTCGCGGCCCTCTCGAGGCCCCATGTCGCTCTTTGCGATGAGCACGAAAGACCTCTCTCTAGACGCCCTCATGGGCTCGGGCATCGTGTCCGTTTCGTCCTCCTCGGAGGGCGGCGTGAACGTCGACGCCGACGGGACGATCGTCGTCCACGTCGTGCTCTTCCTCGTCCTCCTTGCGGCCTTGAAGCCGCTCCTCTTCGATCCGCTGTTGAAGCTGTTCGAGGAGCGGGAGAAACGCACCATCGGTGCGAAGCTCAAGGCGGCCGAAGAGGACAAAAAGACCGGTAAAGCCCAGGGCGACTACAACGAGCAGATGACGAAGGTCCGCTCCGAAGGCAACGTCCAGCGCGAGAAGCTTCGCGCCGAAGGCCTGCAGAAAGAAGCCGCCATCCTCGCGGCGGTTCGTCTGGAAGCGCACAAGACGCTCGAAGAAGGACGCGCCCGCGTCGCTGCCGAGGGCGAAACCGCTCGAAAAGCTTTGGAAATCGAATCGGCGAACTTGGGACGCGACCTCGCGTCTCGTGTGCTCGGACGCGAGGTGCGAGGATGATTCGGAAGAGCGGAAAGACAGCGTTCGTGGCGCTCGTGGGCTCTTTGGCGTGCAGCCTCGGCCTCGCGGTGTTGGGTGGCGGCGTTGCATACGCACAACATGCTCCCGCTGGGGCAGCCCCTGCGACGCACGGGACCGAGCACGAGGTCAAGGCGGCCGGCGAGCACGAAGGCAAAGCCCACGAAGGTGGTCACGGCCACGGCCCCAAGCCGATGAACATCGCCGACTTCTCGAACAAGGAGACCCCGCCCTACGCGGCCCTTCTCGTGAACTTCGGCCTCCTCGCTTTTGCGTACTATTCGCTCGGCAAGAAGCCCATCGCCGAAGCGCTGAAGCAGCGCAAAGAAGACATCGGCAAAGAGATCGAGAATGCCCAGAAGCTCCTCGATGACGCCGTTTCGCGCGGCAAGTCCGCCCGCAAGAAGCTCAAGAACGTCGAAGAAGACAAGAAGACCGCGCTCGACGCGCTCATCGAGACCGGCGAAGGCGAACGCGACAAGCTCATTCGCGATGCCGAGGAGAACGCCGCGCGCGTCGGGCGAGACGCCGGCTTCTTGGTCGACCAAGAAGCAAAGCAGCTTCGCCAGGACCTCACGCGTCAGACGGTCGATCAAGCGGTTGCCAAGGCCGAAGCGCTGTTGCGCGGTGCGGTCACCCAAGCCGACCACGAGCGTCTCGCCGAAGAGTTTCTCGCCGAGCTCGGCACCAAGTCGAGCGCGCCGAGCGCATCGAGCACGGCAGGAGGTGCGGCATGATGGTTCCCGCAGCCGTAGCCCAGCGCTACGCAAAGGCCCTTTTCCACCTCGGGGAAGAGCAAAATCAGCTCGCCGAGCTCGTGGGCGAGCTGACCCGCGCCGCCACCACGTACGAGGCGTCCTCGGAGCTTCGCGGAGCCCTCGAGAACCCACTCGTTCCGCACGTCGCCAAAAAGGGCATTTTGAACGAAGTGGCCCAGCGGCTGTCGCTCGGCTCCTCGGCGAAGAACACCCTTCACCTCTTGTCCGATCGGCGCCGTCTCCGCGCGCTCCCGGCCATCGTCCGCGAGCTTCGTATCCTTTCGGACAAGAAGCGCGGCGTGGTTCGTGCGCAGGTCTCCACGGCCAAGCCGCTTGGCGCTGCCTACCTCGAGCGCCTCCGGGTGCAGCTCGAGAAGATGACCGGCAACAAGGTCGAGCTCGACGTCACCGAAGAGCCCGAGCTCCTCGCGGGTGTGGTCACGCGTATCGGCGACCGCATCTACGACGGCTCCCTCCGCTCGCGCCTGCGCGAGATGCACACGAAGCTCCTTCCGAACTGAGGGGGACGCGGACGAGAGTCCCTGCCCAACCTCGAAAAGCGCGCTGAAAAGCGCACAGACTTCGCGGCAAACGCCGCACCGAACGACCGAAGAGACAGAGGAAATCAAGCCATGCAGCTCCGCGCCGAAGAAATCTCGCAGATCATCAAGAAGCAGATTCAGAGCTAC
>JAYUKI010000091.1:0-5861 GCA_043764595.1 Myxococcales bacterium
CTACACCTTCTCCAAGTCGAGCACGGGCATCGTGAGCGATCCGGCGAACGGCGTCATGACCTACGCGAAGATCGAGTACCTCGAGCCGGCCACCGCGCCGCTCGCGTTCAAGAACAAGAAGTAAGCTCGCGATCCTTCGAGCCCATGCCCCGCGCCACCTGAGAGGGTGCCGCGGGGTTTCTTTTTTCCGATCGGCTCTCTCGGCTCTCTCGGCTCTCTCGGCTCAGCGAATGACGGGCGGAGGCTTGGGTGCTTCTTTGTCGTTCTGGATGCAGGACGAGAGATCGAAAAACATGAACTCGAGGGCCTTCTCTTGGGCCGAGAGATCGCCTGTCTTGCACGAGGCCGGGAAGATGCTCGCCGTGGTCTGCGCGTTCGCGGACACGTGAAAATCGCTGTAGACCACGCGCCCGCATTTGCGGTCGTCCGCGGCCACGAGGGGCGTGTTGAAGGTTATGTGCTGCACCGAAGGTCCCGCGGTGGTCGGGCCGTAGACCCAGCGCTGGGACGGGGGCGACTTTTCGGAGTCGAGATCGTGGCGCCACTCGCTCACCGAGAGCGTGCCTTTGCTCGTGCTGGCGCCGACGTTCGCGAGCCACTCGGCGAAGGCCATGCCCTTCGGAAACGACGTATCGACCGAGAAATCGCGGGAGCTCGTGAGGCCCGTGGCCTTGTCCGGCGCGAAGTTTCCCGTCTGCGCGAAGGGACGGTTTCCGAGGTCGAGCCACGCGTAGCCGTAGTGGGTCGTGAAGAGACGCCCGCCGGCATTGGTGTAGAGTGCAATGTTCGTGTCGGGTCCCGGCTTCGCGCGCGCCTCGCCTTCGCAAGGCAGCATCACGAGGTCGTACTTCTTGAGCGTCGTGAGGTCGTTCCACAGCGTGTTGGCGAGGGCCGTGGGCGGGCTCATGTCGACGCCGTTCGCGCGGTAGACGTGCACCCGGCCTGGACCGATGGGGGTCGTCATCTCCTTGAGATCGATGCCCATTTTGGTGAGCAAACACTCGAACGGATCGGCGCTTCCGGTGGCGAGGGCCATCTGAGGCATGTCGCCTTCGGACGTGTTCTTGGGGAGGCGAAACACTTCCGGATCGGTGATCTCGAGGGTCTCGCAGCGCTTCACTTCGGGCACCTTGACGAGCTTGCGCCACTTGCCGACCTGCACCACCACGGGGATGTTGGTCCCGACGGGAACGTTGGTGAGGGTGAGCTCGCCCGCAGCGTTGGTGAGCGTCGAGACCAACGGATCGCCCGAGACGCCTCCGCATCGTTCGCAGGTGGCGCCGGTCTTGATGGGCGCGAGGGCCGCGTTCGGCACGTAGACGAGCACGTTGTAGAGCGGCACTTTTCCGGCCGGATCGTGCACTTTGGCGCGGATCGTCGTGCTCTTTCCGCCCTCGCATTGGACCTGCTGCAGACAGAGGCCGGTGCAAGGTCGCGCGGCGCCATCGGGAGACGCGCCGTCTTGGAAGAGCGGGGGCGTGACCGGACCTCCTTCGTCCGAAGGCGAGCTTCCGTCCACCGAGCCCGGATCCCCTTCGCGTGGGCTCGTGCCACAGGCCGCGACGATGCTACCTGCCGCAAGAAGCGAAACGAGGAGCCCAAAGATCCGTCTGGGGTGGCGTGCGAAGCTCGGCATGGACTCTCCAGGAGGGCGAAAAACGCTTCCAGCTTACGCGATGTGTGGCCCGAGGTCCTTTTGGGAGGCACCGGCCATCCCGATGCGCACAAGGAAAGCTCGGTGGGCGTTGACGGAGCTACCGCGAAGGATACGCTGTTTCCCCATGAGCAAGACACGTTCGGATGTGGTCGCGGAGGGGCAGCGCAAAGGGATCATGGCGGGCGCCGCCACGGTCGGAGCGGTCGCGGCAGGCGTGGTCATCGCTCCCATCGCGGGCGCGGTCGCGGCGGTGCCGGCGCTCTACTTCGGGTACAAGTGGTGGAAGCACCGCGCCGAGAACGGCATCAAGTTCTGACGGGGTATTTCCCGCTCACTCGACCCGTTGCGGCTCGCCTTCGGGCAGCGACGCAACGAAGGCGTCTTTGGCCGCGTCCACGCGAGTGGCATCGCGGCCATCGAACGTGAGCTTCGTTTTGTACGTGGTGTCGGCCCACTTCGGGTACGAGCCCACGGCGACGTCCGGGAACGCTTTGACGACGACCTCGAGGTGAGGCATCAGCGTTCCTTCGTCCATTTGGGTGTACACCGCACGCGAAAGCCACGCCTGCCCTTGGCCCAGCTTTTCCACCAAGACCGGGAGCTTGAGTCGGAAAATCTCGGGCACGCCGGGGAACAGCCAGGTGTTCTGGAAGCGAATGGTCGGCCAGCGGATGCTCTCGGTGGTTTCCAGCGCGGCACCTTTCGGGATGCGCGCCATGAGCAGGTGGTTGTCGGTGCAACGCTCTTGGTAGTGCTCGCGGAGGAGCGCCACGAGGTGCGGATCCTGCTCGACGGAGACCCCGAACGCCTTGGCCACTCCGTCCACCGTGAGATCGTCGTGGGTCGGGCCGACGCCCCCCGAGGTGACGAGCACGTCGTGCGTGGAGGCCAGGGTTTTGACCTCGGTCGCGATGGTGTCCAGGTCGTCGTGGATGGTCACCACACGCCGGAGATCGACCCCCAGGGCGCGGAACGTGCGCGCCAGCACGACGAGGTTCGCTTCCTCGACTTTCCCCGAGAGGAGCTCGTCACCGATGAGGAGGAGCGCGGCGGTCTTCGGGGGGCCTTCGTGCACCGCGCCACGTTAGAGCCCGCGGCAAAGGATGTCGATTGGATCGATGGCTGGGGTTTGGTCGAGGAGCGTCGACGAACCCGGACCTTCGCCCACGCCGGGAAGGCTGGCCGCGTTGACATCGTCGACGTACACGATCGCAAGCCCAAGGCCCTCGTCCGCGCCGAGCTGGCAGGCTTTGACTTGGAGGGTGCGTGTCCGCGAGGCAGCCGAACCGAACCGCATCGCACCGACTTCGGTGCCACTCGGAACGGTCGATTTGGCTTTGCACCAGGGCGGTAGAGAGCCAGGGGCTCCGTGAGCTTGGCGCACCGATGGATCAAGGCCGTCAAAAATGGCGAGAATTCGCAAAAGGCGATGATGTGTGTATTCGGGGTTGTCTGTCGGGCGAGGTGAGGTAGAAGGAGGGCCGAGTTGCTGGGAGGACCTGGCGACCAAGGAGACTTCCCCGCCATGAGCATCCGTTCCCTCGGTCCTTTCGCCGCTTCCCTCGCCGTGCTCGCTCTCGCGACGGGCGCGTTCGGCCTCACGGGCTGCGCCGCCGACACGTCGATCGACGAAGAAGTGGCCGCGGACGGCGTCGACGCCGAGGACGTGGGCACGAGTGAAGACGCGCTCACGGGCACCGCCAAGCGCTTCCAGGGGACCTGGAGCGAGGGCACGGCGACCGGCAGCGACTTCAATATGTACTACTCGAAGCTCGTCTTCGGGGCGAATGGCCGTTACACGGGCGAGATCGCCGATCCCCGCATCCGCTGCGTGCGCGCTCCCTGCGTCCTCCAGGACAGCGGATCGTGGAACGGATACACCTATGCAGGCGAGCTTCGCTTGCGCATGACGTCGACGCGCCTCGGTCGCAGGGTCTACAACGCGCGCATCCTCTCGGCGCAGGCCTCGCCCGGCGTGATCCCGCCCCAGCGTCTCATTCTTTCGCGCAACGGCACGACCGTGAACCTCTCGAAGGAGCGCACGGTCCGCTGTGAGGTTCTCGACTGCAACGTGGGCTTCCGCTGCGAGGAAGGCACCGCCACGAAGAACGCCCAGTGCGTCCCGACCAGCACCTGCGCGAACGTGCGCTGCACCTCGAGCACGCACTGCGAGGACAACGGCGGCACCACGCCCCCCCAGTGCGTCCCGAACGCCACCTGCGCGGCGATGCTCTGCGCGCCCGGCACCACCTGCGAGGAGAACAACGGCAACGCCCGCTGCGTCCCGCAGGCCGCTTGCCGCAAGACGGGTTGCAGCGGTCACGTCTGCGCCGACAGCGACATGATCACCACCTGCGAGTTCCGCCCCGAGTACGCCTGTTACCGCAGCGCGACGTGCGAGCGTGGCGCGGACGGCCAGTGCGGCTTCCGCAAGACGCCCGCGCTCACGAGCTGCCTCGCGTCGCCCCCCGGTCTCTGATTCGAGGTTGCCTTCGAAGACGCACGCAACGCGCCCGCGGTCTCCGTAAGGGCCATTCCCAAAGAGCCCCGCGATTCACGTCGCGGGGCGCTTCGTCTTTTGTAGCATCCTTCCAAAGAGCCCCGCGATTCACGTCGCGGGGTGATTCGGCGGGATGACACCTGGCTCGAGCGTAGCCGCATGTTCACAAAGTGGTCGAACCAGTGATTCATGACTCTTCCTTTCCCAGAGGAAGGACGCGAAACGACCTTGGCCCCCTGCGGCATGGCGGTTGCTAAGTGGCCGGCACCCTGTCCCATGGACCTAGAATTGGAGTGAGGGATCGAATGAAAATCAAGACTCTGTTTGGCGCGTTCGTGGGGTTCGGCTGCGGAGGGCTCATCGTTGGCGTCGGACTTGGCGGAACGGGCTGTTCGGGGACTCCCGAGGTCGACGAGTTTGCCGTGGCGCTCGCGACGACCTACTGCGAAGCGCTCGAGGGCTGCTGCAAGAAGGCCTCGTTCGAGTACGACGAGGCCTCTTGCAAGGCGCAGCTTACCAACGACATCCAACGATCCGCCGACGTCGTAAAGCGCGGCAAAGTCACCTACGAAAAGGACGCCGCCGAAGCCTGCATCGACGCGTACAAATCCCGCGCCGCGCTCTGCTCCGAAGACGCGGGAACACCCCCTCCCGCGAGTGGCTTCGAGCCTCATATCGAGGCCTGCATCAAGGTCTTCAAGGGCACGGTGGCCCCAGGGGGCGAATGCACCGAGAGCGCAGAATGCGTGGCCGACTTCCCGAGGGAGATTGGCACTTGCTCCGCCGACAACCGTCCAGGAGCCGATCGCACCAAGAAGGTTTGCTACAAGCTCGTCAAAGCTGCGGCTGGCGAAGATTGTTCGTCGGCCAAGCCCACCGACCTCGAGGTTCGCCAGTGCGATCCCGCCACGGCATACTGCGAGGGGGCCACGCCGGGCGCAGCACGAAAGTGCCGCGCCTATGCGAAGGTGGGGGAGAATTGCGGCAACGCAACCGCTGGCCAATGCGACCCTCGCGCGGGTCTCTTTTGCGACTTCGCGTCCCAGAAATGCGCCGGACTGCCCGCGGCCGGCCAGCCGTGCTCCGTCACCTTCCAATGTGCGAAGGGCGCCTTCTGCGAGAGGGCTACCACGCCGACCGGAGCAAACACCTGCGTCGCCCAGAGACCCGACGGAACGGAATGCGACTCGGGGGCACAGTGTGCTTCGGGATCGTGCCCGACGGACCCCACGCCGACCTCCGATGGCGGTCGGCCCAAGGGCAAATGCGGTGCGAGCGTCGACAATACCGCGAACTCGTTCGAGGTCACTCCGCGCTCGTGCGGCTTTGGCCCGAGTGCCCGAGGCCCGGTCGACGGAGGCATCGTCCAGACCCAGTCGATCTTGAAGTTTCGATAGAGGTTTCCGTCCGTACTTCGCGATAGATCCGAGCGGAGCGAGAGCGAATCCCCATTTGCGGCAAGGTGATCCCCACCCAAGCCTGCAGGCAACGAGCCCCACCACGCCAAACCCAAAGGCCAAACCAAGCCCCAAGCCGTTCGACCCAAAGGCCCCGCCGGCACTATCTCTAATTCCCCCAAACCCCCACCCCCACCAAAGCGTTGCAGAGAGCCCCCCTCGCTCCCTCTGCAACGCTTTGGTGGGGGTGGGGTTTTGGGGGAAGAGAGAGGGGCGGCGCGGGACCTTTGGGTCGAGCGGCTTGGGG
>JAYUKI010000092.1:0-5855 GCA_043764595.1 Myxococcales bacterium
CGCAGGCCAGGCTCGTCGTCGACCACGAGCACGGAGCGAGGATCTTGAGCGGTTCCCAAGATCCTCACCGTACCATGCGAATCAGTCGCGAAGCTTCACGATCACGAGCTTCGTTTCGCCTGCCTTCACGTTGACCGGAACGGTCTTCTTGAGGCCTTCTTCCGTGTTGATCAGCATGATGGTGTGGGCGCCTGGAGCAACGGACACCTTCACCTTCGGCGTCTGACCGAGGGGCTTTCCGTCGAGAGCCACGTTCGATACCGGAGTGGAGTTGATCGTGATGAACGCTTCGCCGGTCGCCGCGGGCTTTTCCGGGGCCGCGGGCTTTTCCGGGGCTGTGGTGGGGGCACCCGTCGTGACGGGCGGAGCCGTTCCGACGTTCGTGCCGGTGGCGCCCTTCGGCTCGAGCGTGACCGTGAAGGACTTCTCTGCTTGGCCATCCTCGAACGAGATGTTCTGGTGGTAGTCGTTGAAGCCGGTCTTGGTCGCCTCGAGCACCCACGGCTTGGTGGGATCGAGATCGACGGAGACGGGCAAGCTCGGGAATTTCCGTCGGTCCGTGCCGGACACGAGGTAGACTGTAGAGCCTTCGGTTCCGAGATTGATCGTCGCTTTGCCCTTGAGGACCTTGAGCGCAAGCGACAGATCTTGGACCTCGCCTTTGGCGACCGTGATCTTCTTCTCGAGGACCGCGTAGCGATCCGAACCGGCCAGCTTTACGGTGTGCTCGCCGGGGCTAAGATCGCGAACTTCTTGGGGAAGTGGCCCAATTTCCTTGTCGTCGACGTAGACCTTCACGCCCGCTTGGTTCGCCGCGATCTTGAATCCACTGCCACCTTTGCCGCCCGAAACGAGGGCGAAGTCGACCGTGCTGCTCTGGCCCGAGTTCACGTTCACCGCCTTGGGCGCGGGGATCTCGTAGCCATCGGCCTCGATCTTGACCTGGTGCACACCGGCCGAGAGCTTTTCGACGATGCACGGGGCCACCGTGCACGACGACTGGGTGCCGTCGACGAACACGCTGACGCGGCTTACCGGGCCGCCTTTCGCGTCGGTCACGTTGATCGCCATGGCCCCCGTTCGGGGCATCAGGAAGAACACACCGAGCCCTGCCACGAGCGCAACACCCGCGACGAGCCCGACGACGAGCCCGGTGCGGTTCGGCTCCGGGGCCGCGCGTGTGACGAGAGCCGTCTGTTCCATGGCGCGCGAGGTCATCTGAGCCGTCGGAGGCATCGACGCGGGAGCCGTTGCGGGAGGAGCCGCAGACGGAGGCGGCGGCGCGGGCGGCGCCGACGGTCGGCCGACCATCGGCATGGGGGCCGTGTGGGTTTGGGCAGGCGGCGGCGGAGTGGCGCCGGCTCGCATCGAGCCCCCTGCAGGCGGTGGCGGTGGCGGTGCGGACCCGGCCATCGGAGGCGGTGGCGGCGGGCGGGAGCCCGGAAATCCGGGAGGTGCCGACTTCAGCGGAGGCGGAGGCGGAGGAAGCTGGGCGTTCATTCCGACGAGCGTTGCGCCCCCGGCCTTCGGGAAGGAGTCCGGGACGGTCTTGTCCGAGATCTCGGTCGGAGCCGGCTCGTCTTCGTCGTCCTTTTTGTCCTTGTCGAAGATGTGGGTGGCCTCCTCTTCGTCGTCCCAGTCCATGTCGATGCCGCCCTTCTTTTTCCGTTCGCCCTTCGAGGGGCTGGAGGCAGGGGCAGGGGCAGGGGCAGCCGCGGCAGGCGGAGTGCTGCCTGGCTTCACGGGCGGAACCGAGATCGACGGCAACGACTTGCGGGCGGGTGGCGCGGAAGGACGCACCAGCGGCGCGGCCTTCGCCGAGCCGCTCGGCGGGGCGCTGGGCATTGGAGGAGGGTTGCTGGCTCCGGGCGGAAGCGGAGGCGGTCCTGCACTCGGAACGGGCGGCGGCGCCGCGCTCATTGGAGGCGGAGGGGGTGCCGCGCTCATTGGAGGCGGAGGGGGTGCTGCACTGCCTCCTGGCGGAGGCGGCGGCATGGGCGGAATCGCCACCCCTAGCAGAGTCTTCTTGGGCTCTGGCGGCTTCGGAGGAACGTTCGCCGGCGGCGGAGGCGGCGCAGCCGAGGCGGCCCCGTTCTTTGCGTTCTTCTTGCCTAGACCTTCGAAAATGTCGAGGTCGGTCCCGCTCTTGCTCTCGTCTGACATGAACGCTCTCTCGAAACCGTGGAAATTTGGGCGTACCGGAAAACTGCCGCTCACAGCCAGACGAGGAAGACGAGGAAAAGGAGTGGCCGCTCACACGGTACCTCCCTCGCCGGACGCGCGAGCCTCGCCCGCGGGCGCATGCTAGCGCCCCCTCGGGCCATTGACGAGCGACTATTCTCGCCAATCGCGGTATTCGTGGCGACTTTATGGCGGAGGAACCGCCGGTGCCGAGGCCGACGGCTTCGGCTTCGCAAAGTACCGAACCCGCTGCATTTGCAGGGGACGCCACACGGAAACATCGACGATGGGCGTGGACTCGAAATAGGGTCGGCCGCTCGGCATGGCCCGGCGCACGAGACGCGCCTTGGCCGGCCCGTGAGGGGCCGTGTCGCGCTCGCCGTCTAGCCGGAGCCCGCCGCCAAGAAGAGTCGCCGTATCGCGTGCAAGATGCATGCGTTTGGACACGCCTGACCGCGCAAGGAGGCTGTCGGCTGCGGATACGGCTTCGGCCCTCCTGCTTTCGTCATGGGCGATCTCCACGAACAGAAGGACGCCGTCCTCGTCTCGGATACCCACCACGGCGCGCGTGTCGCCGGAGGCGCTCGGCGAGCCTTCGAGAAGCACACCTTCAGTCGCTTTTTCGCGCGGGACGATCGAAAATTGACCGTTGCTCAGCACGAGCCGGTGCGTGGCATTCGCCGAGGCGCCCGCGTCGCCTTTTCCGCGCTCGGCAAACACGAGCACGGTGGACGGATCGTCCACGAGCGGCGCCTTCTCGGCCACGGCGCGCGGATCGATTTCGAGGATCGACAGACGTCCGGAGGCTCCGGACGCTTGGGCGGTCGTGGTGGCGATCGCATAGGGGTACCCGTGTTGGGGGAGGCCCTTCACACGCCACGTTCCCGCATCCGACCCAAGGGGTGGTCCCGGGAGCACGCGTCGTGCGGTGAGATAGAAAAAATCCCGCTCGTCGCGTCGGATGTACCGAGGAAAGTTCATGTGGCCCATGCTTCGGATCATGCGTCGTGCACGGAAGCGAAAGTCGGGCAGGTCCTTCACTTGACCTTCGTATTCCCAGTCCGCTTGCAGCGGGCGCCCGAGCGGCTGGTAGCTCGCTTGGGGAGCCATCGAATAGAACTCGAAGCCGGCGTGACCGCCGTTCATGTCGAGGTGCATTCCGTAGCGGCAGCGCGCGCGCAGCATGGCGCGTCCGAGCTCCTCGGTGGAGATGTCGACGCCGTAGAAATAGCCCGAGAACCCCTCTTTCGTGAGGCACAGACCGCTTCGCGTGGTGTGAATCGTGTCGTGCCACCCGGGGGGAGTTCCTCCCCACCACGTCCGGTTCCACGGGTTCCATTTGTCGTCTTGGACGATCATGGTGAGGTTCTGGCGGAAGCTCAGAATCTCGTCAGGAACCTCCGAGTTGCCTGGCCACGACCCCATGGCGGTGGAGCCGTCTTTGAGCTCCATGACCGTCGCGGCGTAGGGTTTCGGCGGAAGGTAGAGAATGCCGTTCGCCTGCATTCCGTATTCGCCGTGCTGGGCTTGGAAGCCACCGTTGAACCCCGCAACTACGGTACGAATCACTTCCGGCGTGCGCGGAATCATTCCCGGGCCGGCCTCACCCGTCGCGCTCACGGGCTCTACCGTTCCCGCCTCCATGTGGAGCGCAACGACCCGAGAGTCCCAGAGCGTCACGTAGATGCGCGTGCCCGTGCGGTTGGCATCCGTCCGAAGGAACGTCTGGACGAATGGGGTTGGAAGGCCGGGCACCTCGGTAATGAACGGATCTTTGTCGAGCGAGATCCACGTGCCCTCGTTGGGCTGCGCGGGTTTCAAGATTGGCTCGAGCGGAGGCGGTGGGAAGCCGACCTCGGGGTCTGCGGTGCTGGTCACCGGCCCGCTGGTCGTCGGTTGCTGCAAGTCTCCGAAATCGTTGGCAACTTCGGTTGCTCCGGTCGACTCACCGAAGACCTTGGCCTTCGAGCGGTTGGCCCAGTCGAGGGCCGTGAACGCCACGGCCTTCAGAATCTGCATGTTCTCGTCGCCGAACGCCGGCACGGCGCGCACGCGGTCCACCGCCCACGGAACGAGCCCGGCGGGCCGTCCCTTTTCGCCGAGGGTTGCGCGAACGAAGCTCTCGCCAACGAGGCACGTGCGGGCGTCGGCGTCGATCACGACCTTCGTTCCATCGTCGAGCTTTGCCGTGAGCACGTGGGCGTTCCACGAGAGCTCGACGTTCGCGGAGTCTTTCGTGAGGGCGTAGACGTCGTGGGAAATACCTTGCGAAAGCCCGGTCTTCTGCCACTCGGTTCCGGCGGCCTGAAGCTTCTGGAGCGCCGTAAAGTCGGAAGAGCTCGCCTTTGGATGCCCGCGCAGATCGAGCACGTGCAACGCCTTCGTGACGCCGTCGAGGGCGGTCGTATAGGCCACGAGGGCGTCGGTCACGACCGGGGCGCTCTCGTCCACGCCGGTCGACGCGGTGAGGTTGTAGGGGGCTCCGATGTCGAGCACGACCCCTTCGGGCGACCGCCGCACGAACACCATGTGGAGATCGTGCATGTCGTCGCCCGCGTTCGTGCCGCGGACGACGGCTACGTCCGTGAGGCCGAGGGACGCGAGCGCGCGTCGCGAGCCCGAGCGCGAGCGCGATCCAGGGCTGCCGCCGAGGAGCACGACTCCGGAAGGCGCGGCCTCGATGCCGCGGGCCGAGAAGGCTTTCGCTACCGCGGCGCTCGCGCTGGGTGCTGCCATGTCCACCCCGCCGCACGAACGCGCGCACGCGAGCACGAGGCCCAGGCCCAAGGCGAATGGAAGAGGGCGAAAGCGCGGGGAAGCAAGCACGTTGCGAAAACGCCCGGAAAGGCCCATCGAGTCCAGTCGACCATACCTTGCTTTTCGGGGGACAGTGGCCGACGTCGCCTGGCGGAAGTGCTTTTTTGGCGCGTGGCCGACGAGCGAGGGCCGCCGCACTCAGCGAGGAATCGACACCGAAAGCGCTGGCGACCTCGTGTCGCCACGTTCTTGCGTGACATCGACGCGGTCGCCTGGGCTGCCAAAGAGCTCGATCCGCCAGCGGCCTTCTTCGTCGGCCTGGGTGCCGGTCACGCGCTGTTCCCGCGGGAGGCTCGGGCTCAGGTTGAACGCGATGATGAACGCGTCGGGAAGGGCACTGCCTTTGCCACCGGTCAGGACGAAGCGGTTGGGCGCAGAGCCTTGCGAGATCAGCGGCGTCTCGGGTGGGGGCAGAGGGAGAGTCGGGCTCACGCAGCCGAGCCCGCACACCCCGAAGAGTGCGACCAGGGCTACGAGGGAACGCCGGCGCCGATCCATTGCCAACAGCGTAGCACTCGCCGTGCCGACCCACGACTCCAGAATTCTCGTGCAGTCGGACAAGGATCGCCAACTAGGTTGGCGCACGACCGACGCCGTTGCCAGGTTCGTAGTCCCAGATGTGCCGCAGTCCGGAACGGCTAGTCGGGCAGGTTCTCCAACACAGCCAAAAGAGGAGGCGAGACGATTTTCGTCAAGACCGAGCCAGGCCAAGGAGGATCGCCCGGAGCCGACTCCTGTCGGCGAGGACGTCCGACGACGGCCGGGCGAAGGTATTGGCGAAAAGCGTCCGCCTCCTAGGTGACTGGTCCTTTTCGCACCAGAGCGGGTTTGGACCCGGTTCGCGGCGGCAGGTTCTC
>JAYUKI010000093.1:0-5853 GCA_043764595.1 Myxococcales bacterium
TTCCAACGAACGCACGCAACAGCAAATCGACCGCGTCGCGCGGACCACGTCGAGGTTCGCGGATCTCGCGAACGTCTACGAGCATCAAGCTTCGGAGACCGACGACGCGAGCCTCTCGAGTGCGCTTCTCACGATGAGCGCGCGCGTCCACGAGCAGGATCTCGGTTCGTTGGACACGGCCATCGGTCACTACCGTCGCGTTCTCACCATCGACGTTGGCAACCTCAACGCCGTCGAGTCCCTCGAGCGTTTGTTCCGACAGAGCGAACGGTACGCGGAGCTCTCGAAGACCTTGCAGCGCAAGGCCGACATCGTCGAGGAGCCGCAGGACAAGAAGGACGCGCTCTACCAAGCGGCGGCCATCGAAGAGGATGTCCTCGAGAAGCCCGAAGAAGCCATTCTCGTCTACAACAAGGTGCTCGAGCTCGACGCGGACGACCTTCGTGCGCTCGATGCGCTCATCAAGCGCTACCTCGGGTTGTCGCGCTGGGTGGACCTGCTCGCGGTCTACGCACGCAAAGCCGATCTCATCGTCGATCCCGACGAAAAGAAGCGGATTCTCTACCAAGTAGGCGCCGTCTACGAGCGAGAGCTCAGTGACGTGCCCCGCGCCATCGACACCTACCAGAAGATCCTGGAGCTCGATCCGGACGACCTCCAAGCGCTCTCGCGTTTGGACGTCCTCTACGAGCACGCGCAGAACTGGTCGGAGCTTCTCAGCGTGCTCACACGCGAGAGCGAAATGTGCACGGACCCCGCCGAAGCGGTGGGATTCCAGTACCGCATCGCCGAGCTCTACGAAAAGCGCCTCGAGGACGTTCCGCGCTCAATCGAGCTCTATCGTGACATCCTCGGCCAGCAGCCCGATCACGAGCCGACCCTCGCGGCCCTCGAAGGGCTGAAGGCTGGCGACAAGGATCCGCTCGGTGCGGCCGCGGTTCTCGAGCCTGTCTACGAAGCGAACAGCCAATGGCGAGCCCTCGTGAGCGTTCACGAGGTTCAGGTCGCGCACGGCCAAGATCCGTTCCTCAAGGTGGACTTGCTCCACCGCATTGCGCGCCTCTACGAGGATGCGCTCGAAGAGCCGAAAAACGCGTTCGACACGTTCGCCCGCGCGCTCGCGTTCGACAACGGGAACGAGATCACGCTCCAGAACCTGGAACGGCTCGCCATGGCGCTCGGGCTCTACGCCGAGGTCGCTGCCCTCTACGACGCGGAGCTCGACAAGCTCGACGAGAACCCCGATCGGTTCGTCGAGCTCGGCATTCGCACCGCGCAGATCTTCGAGCTCTCACTCGAAGACACGACGAACGCCATCGTGCGCTACCGGCGCGTGCTCGACGTCCAAGTCGAGAACCAGATCGCGCTCCAGTCGCTCGATCGCTTGTTCCTCCAGACCGAGCGATGGGCCGAGCTCGCTGCCATCTTGTCGCGCGAAGCGGAGATTGCCGCTTCGGCCGAAGAGATCCTCGAGTTCAAGTATCGCTTGGGCCAGGTCTACGAGCACAAGCTCGCGAACCTCGACCTGGCGATCGCTTCGTACCGGGAGGTCATCACCTCCTCTCCGGATCACGTCGCCACGCTGAATGCGCTCGAAGGTCTCTTCGCGCAGAACATGAAACAAGCGGAAGTGGCCGAGATTCTCGAGCCCCTCTACCGCAACGCGAGCGAGTGGGAAAAGCTCGTAAACGTCTACGAAGCGCAGCTCTCGCACATCCCGGCCGACTTCGTCGAAGGGCGCCCGAGCGGCCAGGAAGAGCGCCTCGCGGCGTACTACCGCATCGCGGAGCTCTACGAAGAAAAGCTCCTCGATCCCGTACAGACCCTGGCGGTCCACGTGCGGGCTCTCAAGGAATATCCCCTCGACGAACGGGCTGGTGAAGAAGCTCCGCGTGTTGCCGCCGGGATCGATGGCGGTTGGGAGCAGCTCGCCAACGCGTACGCCGACGTCCTTGGCCTCCACGGTGAGGACAAGGAGGTCCAGCGCACGCTCGGCAAGCGACTCGCCAAGACCTTCGAAGACGAGCTCGGTGACGTGCAGAAGGCCGAGGAGACGTACAAGTACGTCCGAACGGTCGATCCGCTCGAAGCCGACACGCTCGCGAATCTCGATCGCATCTACCTCTCGCTCGGACAGTGGGCGGAGCTCGCGGAGGTTCTCGAGGCTCGTGTGCAGGTTCCTGCGGAGCCCGCAGAGCTGGTGGAGCTCTGGGCCCGCTTGGGCGAAGCGTACGAAGTGCAGCTTGGCGATTTGCCAAATGCTACGCGGGCTTACCGCACGATTTTCGACGGTCTCGATCGTACCCACGAAGGGGCGATCGCGGCTCTCGGACGCATCTACGAGTCGCAAGGCGCGTGGGTGGAGCTCAACACGGTGTACGAGCGCGAGCTCGAGAACGCTGCGGGCGAGGCTGTCGAGGCCGACATCCGCGCAAAGCTCGCCCACCTCGCCGCGGAACGCCTCAACGATCCCATTCGTGCCATCGACACGTGGAAGCTCGTTCTCGATCTTCGCGGTGAAGATCCGGAGGCTCTCGCGGCTCTCGCGGGACTCTACGAGGGACAGCAGGCGTGGCGTGAGCTCGTCGACGTTCTCGAACGTCAGCACGACATCGCTGCCGCCGACGACGATCGGGTGAACATTCTCACGCGTCGGGCGCGGGTGTTTACCGAACGCCTGTCCCGCGACGACCTCGCGCTCACCGACTGGAATCGTGTTCTCGACACGGACTACGCGAACCTCGCGGCTCTACGCGCAGTTACGCAGATTCGCCGTCGGCAGGACGATCCGGGCGAGCTCGTGGCCGCCTTGCACCAGCAGATTGACCGCGGTGCGACGATGTTCGACGAAGAAGAGCTGAAGGAGCTCTTCCGCGAGCTCGGCCGCACCTACGGCGACCGCATGAGCCAACCGTTCGACGCGGCGGATGCGTGGCGCAAGCTGCTCGACGTCGCACCGGACTTGGAGGCCCTCGATGCGCTGGAAGCCATCTACCGCACCCAAGAGCAACCGGTGGACGTCATCGACGTCAAGATGCGCCGCGCCGATGCTCTCACCGACACGGCGGCTCGCATCGAAGAGCTCCGTGGAGTCGCGTCTCTTTGGCGCGACACCGTCGAGGAACCCGACAAGGCGACTCTCGCCTGGCAGAAGGTCCTCGAGCTCGATGCCACGCACGACGAAGCCTTCCTCGAGCTCGAAAAGCTCCATACCGCAGCCGGTCGCTGGGAAGCTCTCATCGAGCTCTACCTCGCGCGCCGCGAGACGCGTGAGGACATTCCCGAGCGCAGCGACCTCCTTCGCCGCGTCGCGAAGGTGTGTGAGGACAAGGTCGAGGACAAGAGCGCCGCGCTCGATGCGTTGGTCACGGCGTTCGAGGAAGATTTCCACGACCGCGATACCTCGAAGTACCTCGAGCGGATGGCGCAAGCCACGGGCCGCTGGGGCGAGGTGATTCAGCGCGCGAACGAGCTGCTCCAGTTGCAGACCGAAGCGGCACAAAAGGTCCGCCTCTGCCTGCATCTCGCGAAGTGGTACGGCGAAGACCTCGGCCACCCCGAGTACGCGCAGCCCTACTACGCGCAGATCGTCCAGCTCGATCCGAACAACGTCGGTGCGCTTCGCCAGATGGCGCAGCTCTACCGGAAGAACGCCAACTGGCAGCAGCTCGGGGCGACGCTCACGCGGGCTCTCGACGTGGCCGTCAGCGACACGGATCGCAAAGAGATTCTCACCGAGCTCGGCGAGCTTCTCGACGTGCAGATGGGTCAGACCGATCAAGCGGTCACGTACTTCATTCGCGCACTCGAAGTGGACGGACAGTTCGTGCCGGCCATCGAGAACCTCGAGCGTATCTACGCCGCGCGGGGTCAGAACCGCGAGCTCGTCGACGTGCTTCACCGCAAGGTCGGCGCTCTCTCGGCACCCGAGCTCATCGCGCAGACCAAGCTTCGCATTGGCTCTCTCTACGAGGCCATGCCGAACGAAGGTCCGCGCGCCGCGCAGACCTACCGCGAGGTCCTCGAGATAGAGGCTACGAGCATCCAGGCGATGCGTGGCCTCTCGCGGGTCTACGAGGCGCTCCAGCAGTGGGCAGATCTCGTCAAGATCCTCGAGTCCGAGCTCGAAGTCGTCACGACCGAACGCGAGCGCATCGACCTTCTTCTGAAGGTGGCTCGTCTCCAAGAGGACCAGTTCCTCAAGGCCGACATCGCGGCGCAGCGCCTCGAGCAGGCCGTCGAGATCGATCCGAATCAGGAGGAGGCCTACGTCGGTCTCGCTCGGTGCTACCGCAAGCTCCGTCAGTGGAGCGAGCTCATCACGACGTACGATCGGCACATCGCTGCGACGATCGACCGTCGCACGAAGGTTGACCTCTACGGTGCGATCGCTCAGGTCTACTCGGACGAGATCGCCGACGCGGAGCGGGCTATCGACGCCTACCGCAACATCGTCGACCTCGAAGAGACGAACGTGCCTGCTCTCGAAGCGCTCTCGAAGCTCTACGAGAAGACCGGGGACATCACGGCCGCCATCGACTCGATGACTCGCGTCGCCGAGCTCACTCCGGACGCAAAACAACGTGTCGAAGCGTTTTACCGCATCGGCAAGGCCCTCGACGAGAAGGTCGGCGATCGCGTATCCGCCCAGGATCGCTACGAAATGGCGTTGGATCTCGATCCCTCGCACGTTCCGTCGCTCCAGGCGCTGCGTCAACTCGCCATGGACAACGCCGACTACGACAAGGCGGCTCGTTACATCGACCAAGAGCAGAGCTACACCGGGGTTCCGCGGCAGCGCGCACGCATCCTGGTCGAGCTCGGGCGCCTCCGTGAAGAGATGCTCGGCGATCACGACTCCGCCGTGCTCGCTTGGGAATCGGCGAACGAAGCCGACCCCGACAACGAGGATGCCGCGCTCCCGCTCGCGAACGAGTACGTGGCCCGCGAAAACTGGGTGAAAGCGGAGCCTCTCCTCGAGATGCTCACGCGGAAGGCTGGAAAGCGCGATCGCTCGGAACAGCACGACCTCTGGAACAAGCTCGGCCAGACCCAGGCCGCGCTCGGAAAAGACGACCGCGCTCTCAAGGCATACTCCGCCGCGCAGCAGCTCGATCTCACGGACCAAGTCACCATTCGTGGTCTCGCGGAAGTTTGTTTCCGCCTCCGCGACTGGGCGGGTGCGCTGAACAACTTCCAGAAGGTGCTTACCTCGCTCGGCGAGGACGAGTCCCAGGCGCGTGCGGACGTCTACTTCAAGCTCGGGCGAATCAAGCGCGAGCAAGGGCAGGCGAAGCAAGCGATCAACAACTTCGAGAAGGCTCTCGGTGTAGATCCGAGCCACCGCCCGACGCTCGATGCTCTCATCGACGTCTACTCGGAGATCAAGGACTGGAAGCAGGTCGTTGCCTACAAACGGCAGATTCTCGACAACGTCATGGAGGGCGACGAGCGCTTCAAGATGTTGATGGACATCGCCGACATCTGGAACGACAACGACAAGAGCCCGGGCAAAGCGATCGAAGCCCTCGAAGAGGCCAAAGACATCAAGCCAGAGGACCGACCGCTCCTCCACAAGATGCTTGCTCTCTACGAGTCGACTGGCAACTGGCTCCGCATGATCGACACCGTCCAGGCGATCGCCGAGATGGAGAAAGATCCGCTCCGAAAGTCGAAGTTCATCTTCACGATGGCGCAGCTCTATCGTGACAAGGAAAACGACCTCGAGCGCGCGGTGGAGCTCTTCAACGAAGCTCTCGACCTCAATCCGAAGGACCTCCAGGCCTTCGATCGCATCAACAAGATCCTCACCAGCCAGCAAGACTGGAAGGGGCTCGAGCGCGCGTTCCGAAA
>JAYUKI010000094.1:0-1763 GCA_043764595.1 Myxococcales bacterium
CCACGTGGCCGAGGCTCCACACACTTCGTCCAAGGACGCCGGCGCTCCGGTTTCGCAATCGCGAATTCCGAGATCTCCGAGGCTTTCTCCTACCGCGAAGCCCTTGGTCCCTCCCGCCGCACATTTCTCGGGACCCCATTCCGCCATGCCTTGCACGGGAGGAGGCGGAGGCACAGCCGGCTTCGACGTGTCGACGGGAGCCGGCGTTGCGCTCGGTGGAGTCGTAGGCGTGGGAGCCCTCTCCGCGACGGGGGTCGGGACCGGATCCGTGGAGACCGTGCAGGCCGACAAGGAAACGCCAAAAAGAACGGACAGCGTCGAGATCGTGCGGCGGCTCATTCCCCCCCTACGTGTCCCAAAAGCGACGGTTTCGGAGAAATCGGTCCGGCGCCTACCATTTCTCACTCTCGGAGAAACCGCGGGGTCCGAGCGCCGTAAGCTCAATATGCGTCCCGTTCCCTGGATTCCGCTGCTCGCGCTGCTCTTCTACGCTTCAGCTTGTTCGTCGTCGGCGCCGGGCGCGCCGGGTGCCGCGAACGGCGACGCGGGCGTGTCCACGGAAGCGGAGGCTCCTTGCGGTCCGCCACCAGGTCGGGTCTCGGACGAAGGGGCGCAATGCGTTCGTGAAGTGTCGGGTGTCGTTCGTGATCTGGACGGTGTGCCTCTGCCGGACCTTACCGTGAGCGTTTGCGGTTTGGCGTGCTTCGCAGCGCTCTCGGCACCGAACGGGAGCTTCAGTATCCCCGTGAATGCGCGCCTTCCCGACGGCGGCTACGTGGTTTCGGCCCACGGGCGTCCTTCGTTCGGCGGCGTCTACGTGCGCCTCCCCGCTGGCCCGGCCGAGCGTCTCGTATTGCCGCCCATCGAGCTCCCGCGTCTCTCCGACGGAGCGGTCGACCTTCCCAAAGATGGTTCACCCGCCTCCGTCGTTCGGGTTGGGCCGCTCTCGTTCGGTGTGGCTGCCGAAACGACCTGGGAGCTCGAGCTCGAGGACTTGGTCGATGACGTGGCAGGGCGCCGCGTGCGGTTCGCGGCCGTCGCCGAAACGAAAGCCCCGCCCTTCGCCAAAGGGGCCGCGCGCGTGTATGCGTTCGCGCCCTTCAAGGCAAAAGCCTCGAAGCCCATGTCCGTTACCGTTGACGACGCCGCTGGGCTTGCCCCTGGGACCGCCGTCGATTTCGTGATCATGCAAGACGACATCGTTTCCGCCAAGAACACTGGAGGGCTACCGACGACGGCTGCCAAAGGCCATGTTTCGAGCGATGGGAAACGAATCGAGACGGATCCAGGCCAGGGAATCGATCGCTTCACTTGGCTCGCCATTCGAGCTTCGCTTTGAACGCGAACGGTTCAATCGCGGACACCCGGCCATGGTGCCTTCGCGCTCCTTTGACGTCGCAAGTGGCGATGGCGCGGCGGACGCTGTCGCACAGCCGAGACGCGGGTGACGCTCAATCTTGCGCGTGGGTCGCCAGCAAACACCATCGACCGTCGCAGGCCACGACCGTAAGCGTCGTATCGGCCAAGACTCTCCGCGTACCTTGATAGGCGTCTTCGGGATCTTCCCCGTCGGCCCGCTCGAGAAGCACGTGCGTGGCCTCCGCGATTTGTGCGGAGGTCACGCGCCAAGGGGACCAGTCCGGCGGTTTTGCCATGGCGTGGCGTTCGCCGACGGGCAGGTGAGGAAGCAGGCTTCCCCAGAACGAGCTCGTACGGCCGCCTCCGTTTATGGTGTGGTAAAGTGGCAAGTAGTGGGTGAGCGC
>JAYUKI010000095.1:0-5852 GCA_043764595.1 Myxococcales bacterium
CAGAGGAGCCGCAGATGAAGGGTCTTTTTCGCCGCAGCTTCCGCCTTTGGCTCGCGGGAAGCGTGTTTTTGGCGGGCAGCGCCGCTGTGGTTCATTGTGGGAACTCGGAGCCTGACTCGACCTTCCCTGATGCCGGCGACGACCCTTGCGAGACCGTCTTCAAGGGGCAATGCGGCGCGCCCTGCACCGAGGACGCTGTGTGTGCCCAAGGGCTCCATTGTGCGTCTGGAAAGTGCACCGCCGACTGCACGACGAAGCTCCGTGGGCGATGTCCCGACGGCGTGTCGTGCAGCTCGCGTGGGCGCTGCGGTGCCGATCCGACCGAAGGCGGCCTCGTCGAGGATGGGAGCACGGATGCAAAGAACGATGGCGTATGCGCCGCGATCGACGTGGAGGTGACGAAGGTCGTTCCCACGGTTCTCCTGGTCATCGACCAGTCGAGCAGCATGGAATACGACTTCAATGGCGGGAACTTGATGCCGCCGAATTTCCCGAATTCGCGCTGGGTTCAGCTCCGCGAGTCCCTCATGGATCCGGACGGTGGCATCGTCAAGAAGTACGAGGGGGACGTCGAGTTCGGCCTCGCGCTCTTCTCCGCGAACAACGGAAACGAGAAGCCGCCGGCCGTCGCGGAATGCCCAATCATGAAGACCGTGGCGTTCGCCAAGTCGAACTACGGCGCGATGAACACGGTGTACGCTGCCGAGCTCCCGATCGACGACACACCTACGTCCGACGCGGTTCGTGCGGCAGCAGGTCTCGACCCTACCGGGGCTCCTCTGGACGGAGGTTTCGCTTCGCTTCCCACGGGTCGCCCGAAAATCATCGTCCTCGCCACCGATGGTGAGCCGGGACGGTGCGGAACGTTCGAGTCGCTCGAAACCACGGGTTCGCCCGAGTCCCAGAAGGCCGTCGTGGACGCGGTCCAAGCGGCCTACAAGTCGGGGATCAAAACCTTCGTTATCACCGTTGGAAATGCCGTGAGCGAGCAACATCAGCAAGCGGTAGCAAACGCGGGCTTCGGCTACTTCGACGGCGGTGCTGCCGATACGGGCCCGGATGCAAATGCCCCGCTCGTGCGAACCACCTCGCAGGCGCAGTTGGCGGCCGCGTTCGACTCGATCATTTTTGGCGTGCGTTCGTGCACGTTCGCCCTCTCGGGCAAGGTAGTCGCGGGCACCGAGGGGCTCGGCGACGTGAAGGTCAACGGCAACCCGGTCAGCTTCAACGATCCCAACGGATGGAAGCTCAACAGCCCCACCGAGATCGAGCTCGTGGGGGCGGCTTGCACGACGATCAAGACGAGCGACGCCAAAGTGAGCGTTCGGTTCCCTTGCGGCTCGTTCATTCCGCGCTGAGCGTGTCGATGCGGGAAGTGCTTTCTAGGAGAGCGTTCTGCTCGTAGACTCAAGAGCTCGGAGGGACTGTTTCATGAACAAGGCATTGCTTTTGGCGTGCGTCGTCGCGGGATTTTGTGTCACGGGCTGCAAAAAACAGGTCCCGAACGACATCGTGCAGAAGTCGCTTACCAACGCGCTTCGTCACGCTCCCGTCACGGCCAGCGCGATGTGTGGGGTGTCGGCCAAGGGCATTACGGGCACCGTCGTGACCGTGAAGACCCGTGGCGAAAACAGCACCGGCGTGGCCCACGTGAAGGGGTCGTCCCTGTTTTCGCAAGGTGGCATCAAGACGTGCGAGGGCGACGTCGAGTTCGCCTACTCGTACAGCTCGAAGACCACCGGCCCGAGCCGAAACCGGCGGACCATGACCACGTGGTACTTGGATCACATGAAGCTCGTGGCCGTCCAAACACCCGGCGTGACGCTCAAGGGTGGCGCGGACGAGTCGGTGGACGACGACGACGACGACGGGAAATAGCCTCCGCCCACCACGGAGTTTTGGCTCGCAGTTTTGGCTCGCCTTTCTCACGGAGAGGGGCGAGCTCTTTTTTTTCGCACCGGCAACGGCGGTGGCCTTCGCGCAAGCAAGAGCGCATGCAGGGCCAGCGCGGCGGGAGGAAGCCGCGAAAGGCCCCGGTGCACGATCGACAGCGTGCGCCGGACGGGAGTCTTCGCGTGCTCGAGCTCGACGAGCTGGCGTGAGAGAATGTCTTTCTGGACGGCTCGTCGGCTCATGAGCCCGAGCCCGACGCCGGCGCGCACGTTGGCTTTCACGGCCGCAATGCTCGCGATCTCCATGGCGATGGTGGCGTCCGGAAAGAGCTCGTCCAGGATGTCGCGGGCATGGGCCCCCTTCGGGAACGTGACGAACGGCGCCGACTCCGGCGACAGCTTGCTCTTGGCGACGAGCACGAGCTCGTCCTCGCAGAACGTGTCGCCTTCCGGGCGGCCCGACACGATCGCGAGGTCGAAGTCGCCGGCGGCGAGACCTTCGGCAAGCTCGCGCGTCGTGGCCTCGCGCACCAAGATTCCGACGCCCGGGTAGGCCCTTCGGTACTCCGCGAGGATGGGCGGCAAATAGTACGTGCACGCCGTCGCGCCCGCGCCGACGCGGACTGTGCCTTGCTTGAGCCCTGCAACCTCTTCGACCGCACGAAGGCCATCTCGTACTGCCGCGAGCGAAGCGCGAGCATGCGGAAGGAGAGCATTGCCTGCGGCCGTCAGCGTGGCGCGTGGTCGTCCGCGCACCACGAGCGGTGAGCCCACCTGAGCTTCGAGTCGGTGGAGCGCCACCGTGAGCGCTGGCTGCGTGACGTGGGCGCGGCGTGCCGCCGCGGTGATCGTGCCTTCTTCGGCGACGTGAACGAAGTAGCGAAAGAGGTCGAACATAAGAGAATCTTATGGATATCCATCTCAGAATCAATGCGACGAATGTACGAAGCGAGAGCATGGTGAGGGCATGAGCTTCTTGGCGCTCGCGCTTCTACCGCTTGGCATCGTCGCCGGCGGCATCACCACGCTCGCCGGACAGGGAGGAGGGCTGTTGCTCGTGCTCGTGCTGTCGGCCTTCGTGGGACCGCACGCAGCGCTCGCGCTCACGACCCCCGCACTCTTTTTTGGCAACGCGCATCGCGCGTGGTTGTGCCGGAAGGTCGTCGATAGGCGTCTCGCTTGGCTCACCATCGCGGGGGTCCTTCCCGGGGCCTACCTCGGCGGTCGCTTTGCGGGCCTCGCTTCCCCGGCGGTGCTTCAGTGGGCGCTCGTGCTTGTTACGGCGTTGGCGATCGGCAAGGCGCTTCGCTGGCTCACGCTCTCGGTTCCGCGAGGGGCCTTTGTCCCTGCAGGCGCCGGCATTGGCATTCTTGCGGGCACGTCGGGAGGAGCCGGGGTGCTTCTTGGGCCGCTCGTTCATTCGACCGGGTTGCGAGGCAGCGCTTTCGTCGGCACCGTGGCCGTGATCGCGGTGGCGCTCCACGCCGGAAGGCTCCTGGCCTACGGCGGAGCTGGGCTCCTCAAAACGGCGGACCTACCGGCCGCTTCGCTCCTCGCCGTTGGCATTTTCGTCGGAAACTTCGTGGGGGATCGCGTTCGACCGAAGCTCGGGGAGCGACTGACGGGCCGGGTCGAGCTTGCCACATTGGTGGGATGTGCCCTTCTTTCGGTGCTCGGCGTTCACTGAACAGAAGGCGAACTGTTCGGCAAGACGAGCTTTTTCGCCCGAATGCTTGACCCCGCAATCACCAAGACGGCATCCTTTTGAGAAGGACCCGCGCGCGAGCGCTTGTCGGACCCATCATGCAAATTCCCGGAGACCTCCGCACCCTTTCCGAAGCGCGCGTCGGTCGCACTTATGGAAACAAGTGGAAGGTCGACCGCCTCATCGACATGGGCGGTATGGCGGCGGTCTATGCGGCCACTCACCGGAATGGCAAGCGCGTCGCCCTGAAGGTGCTTCATACGCACCTCGCGGTCGACGACGATCTTCGCGCGCGCTTTCTCCGCGAAGGCTACGTCGCGAACCAAGTCGAGCACCCTGGGGCCGTGCAAATCCTCGATGACCATGCCGAGCAAGACAGCAGCGAAGTCTTGCTGGTCATGGAGCTCCTCGAGGGACAATCGGTCGAAAGCTGGCTCCAGCGCGCGGGCGGCAAGCTTCCCATGACCGACGCGCTCGCCGTCGCGTTCCAGGTGCTCGACGTGCTGGACGCTTTCCACAAACGCGGCGTCGTTCACCGCGACATCAAGCCAGGAAATCTCTTCGTCACGCACCTCGGTGTCGTGAAGGTCCTCGACTTCGGTCTCGCGCGGCTCCGCGACGGAAGCGGCACGGGGAAAGCCACCGGGGCCGGAACGGTCCTCGGCACGGCGTCGTACATTCCGCCGGAGCAAGCCCAGGGAAAACCCGACCAAATCGACGCTCGCAGCGACGTTTTTGCCGTGGGGGCGGTGCTCTATCAGCTCTTGAGCGGCTTCGTGGTCCACGAAGGACGAAGCTCGCTCGACCGTCTTTTTTCCGCGATGCGTACGCCGCCAAAGCCCATCGCCCAGGTGAGCTCACGGGTACCGGCCGAGATTGCCGCCGTGGTCGACAAGGCCCTCTCGTACGATCGCGAAGCGCGGTACCCCACGGCGCGAGCCATGCGCGATGCCCTAAAGAGCGCGTATTTCGAAGTGTTTCGCGCTCCCGTCACGAAGCCCGTTCCGAACACGCCCATCGACGATGACTTCAATGAGTCGTTCGCCGAGCCGAGCGCCGTCGTGGAAGTGAGCTTCGGCCCGCCCCCGACGACGAAGCCCGCGCCCTCGACCTGACCTCACTTCGGCGCGGCGGCAAGCACCTCGTCCGCGTGGATGGCGGGATCGACGTCGGGAAACACTTTGACGATCTTGTTGTCGCGTCCGACGACGAAGGTGACGCGCGAGGCCATGCCCAACGTCGAGCCGACGCCGTAGGCCTTCACGACCGTGCCGGACTCGTCTGCCGTCAAATAAAAGGGCAGCGCGTGCTTCTTCGCGAACGTGTCGTGGCTCTCCTGCGAGTCCTTGGAGACCCCGAACACCACCACTCCCGCGGCTTCGTACTTCGCGTAGGCATCGCGAAAGGCACAGGCTTCCTTGGTGCACCCTGGCGTGTCGTCCTTCGGGTAAAAGTAAACGACCTTTACCTTGTCGCCAGCGGCGCTCAGCTTGAGGGTCTTTCCGTCCTTGTTTTTGCCCTCGAGATCAGGAGCCGACGCTCCAACAGGCAGGAGTCCTTCGCCACCATCGGGCCGCTTGACCTGACCGCAGCCAACCAGAAGCGTGGACACGAAAACGGAGAGAAGAATCGACCTCGTCATGGCGGGTACTCTACGCCGTAAGGGCGCGTTTGGACGCAAGGCGTGACGATCAAAACCGCAGCACGAGCCCTTGCGGCATGGGCCGGAACGCGGGTCGCACCGTCCCACGCATGGGCTCGGGCGAGCCAAAGGCCGGATGCTCGGGTGAAACCCCACGAATCGCGAGATCGAGCCCATAGGCGAGCACGAGGCCCGTGAGCGTGCCGATGGCGTCCCACGCCAGATCTTTCCAGGAAGGCGTCCCGAGGCCGGCGAGATCGGCGAGCTCTTTTCCGACTCCGAGTCCGAGGGAAACGCCTGCGCCAAGCAAGAGTGGCGGATATCTCGCCTCGAAAAACGAGGCCGATACCGCGTACGTGCCCGAGGCGAGCGCCACGGAGACGCCGAAATGGAGCGCCTTGTCGCGGCCCCAAAAGTCGTCTTCATCGGCCGAGGCCACCCGGGGGACGAGGAGCGCGGCGGACAGCGTGGCCACGACGGCGAGGCGGGAAGCGAAACGCACGGACCGAGACTAGAGCGCCGAACCGCTTGATGACCGAGGATTTTCGCCGAGTTGCGAGCCGTGCGAGGCGCGACGACGAGTCCTACTGCTGCTAGGCGAGGAGGAACAACG
>JAYUKI010000096.1:0-5840 GCA_043764595.1 Myxococcales bacterium
AGCCTTCGCCGTCCTCGCCGACGGGTCCGAAAAAGAGATCTCGCTCTCGGACTACAAGGGCAAATACGTGGTGCTCTTCTTCTATCCGTTCGACTTCACGTTCGTGTGCCCCACGGAAATCCTCGCGTTCTCGAACCACATCGAAGAGTTCAAGAAGCGCAACGTCGAAGTGCTCGGTGTCTCCATCGACTCGACCCACGTTCACCGCGCCTGGCGCAACACGAAGGTCGAAGACGGCGGCATCGGCGCCATCAAGTACCCCCTCATCGGTGACGTGAACAAGGACATCGCCCGCGCCTACGGCGTGCTTCTCGATCCGGGCATGGCCCTCCGCGGCACGTTCCTCATCGACAAGGCCGGCAACGTCCGCCAGGAGACGGTCAACGATCTCCCGCTCGGCCGCTCGGTCGAAGAGACCCTCCGCCTCGTCGACGCGCTCCAGTTCACCGAAGAGCACGGCGAGGTTTGCCCCGCCGGTTGGAGCAAGGGCAAGACCGCGATGAAGGCGGATCCCGCCGGCGTCGCCGCGTACCTCAAGGAAAACGCCGCCAAGCTCTGAGACCGAGAGAGTGTGCGCTGGTCCCATCGGACGAGCGACGCTGGCAAGAGGGCGTTCCTTCGCGGGTGCGCCCTTTTCGCTATTTTGCCTAATTTTGCCCGAATTTGTCGCCAATTTGTCGGGGCGGTTCGCGCGTGTTCTACTGACGGAATGCGTACGAGCCGGCTTCTTGGGTTCTTGGGACTCTCGTTCGTCCTTTTTTCGTCCGGGATGTCGCTCGCCCAACCTGCGCAGCCCACGGGAAAGGCCTCGGATACGCCCGCTGGCGCGGATGCCCCCAAGGCCGACGCCCCCGCAAAGGAGCGCCGCGGTGCCGCGGGCTACGGCTACAGCGACAAGCCCACCACGCGCCGCGGTGCCGTGGCGAGGCCAAGAGCGGTCCACACGGGACCTTCCGCGGCGTTCCCTTCGTTCTCGGCGGTCACTGGTGGAGCCTCGCGCCTCGTGGTTCATCTCTCAACGAACGTGCCGGTGGAAGAGCACAAGGCCGCGGGTAGCGTCACGTACATCCTGAAGGGCGTGCACGTGAACCGCTGGAACGACACGAACCCCCTCGTGACTGTGCATTTTAACACGCCCTTGTCCCAAGCGCGCCTCGTGCCGCGGGGCGCGGACCTTCACTTGGTCCTCGATCTGCGCGCGGCGGTCTCGCCCACGTTCAAAGTCACGGCCACCGAAGGCGGCGGCGCGTCCCTCGAGATTGATCTGCCCTCCATGGGCCGCGACTTCGTCCCGCCAGAGCACACCCCGAAGGCCGCAAAAGCCGATCCCGCCGCGCCCGTAACTCCGAAGGCAAGCAAACCAAAGACGCCAAAAGCGCCAAAGGCGCCTGTCGCCCCGGCCGCCCCCGCGGGCCCGAAGCCGTAAGAGCCGCCGGATCTCAGTCTTGCTCCGAGAGGATCTCCTCGGCGGATGCGGTGACGGTCCCGATGGTCTGGTCGGACGTGCGCTCGAGCAAGTCGTTCAAGAGGCGTCGTAAGATTTCCGGGTTGTTCGGAGGCTCCTCCTTCGGGTTGCGCACCGAGACGCAAGCCGTCGACCGCCGGGTCGGCACGCGCGAGGAACGCGACGCGCCGAAAACACCTCTACGAGCCCCTCGGCGAGGGTTCGAACCATGCCAGTCCAGGTCGAACTCCTCACTCATGGTTCGACCCCTCCGCTCCTGGTGTCGCCCGTGCTCGCGAAAGGAAGTCGTAGCAGCGCCAACCTGAGGTCGGCCCACGACGAGGTGAGGTCGAGGGTGCGTACGGCCACCGAGAGGTCGCCGAGGCGAACCGATGCTTCAACGTCCTTTCCGACGCTCGCATAGAGCAAGATCCCAGCGGTCTTCGTGCCTTCGCGCTGTGCGTTTTTGAGATATGCGAATAGCTGATAGAGGTGCGCGGACCTTATCCTCTCCGACTCACCACGGAATCGGCGTTGAAAGGGAGTCCGATAGAACTTGGTCTCCACGATGGTCTGAGTGTCCCCGACCATAACCGAAACGTCCGTCTTCATGCGGGGAAGCCACGAGAGCGAGGCTTCGGAGCCCGACGCACCGGCCCAGGTGACGTGCGGACTTGTCACACGCGCGTGGGGGAGCTCGACCTTCAAAAAGTTGCGAACGAACGCCTCGAAGAGTGCCGCCATTTGATGGTCATCGCGCGTGAAATCGCGCAAGCGGTACCCTTGGCCAGCCTCGTCAGGGAGAACACTCTCGTGGATGAGGCGGCAGACGTCCAGCGCGAGCTCATACTCACTATGGCCACGAGGCGGGCGCGCTCGCCTGAGCATCTCATCGTCGAGATCGACAGCGGACACGTCGCTCATCAGGAGGTATGCCGCACGCAGCGGAATGGCCAGCTCCGTGGGCACGTCACGACAAGCAAAGAGCCGCCGTGCGGTTGCCTTTATTACCCGGTTGGCGGGCACGTCGAAGAGAAGCTCGTCAAACGAGCAGCTCAGCGAACCCCGGGCCCGCAGCCCGCGCGCAACCATGTGCTCGATGTCGACCCGACCACGCAGCATACGGAGCTCCTCGGACACCTCCAAGTACTCACGATGCACACCTCGCCGAAGAATTCGGCGCAGACTATCGGACAGCAGCCTGGCGAGGAGCTCGACTGGCGTCTCGCCTTCGGTGGCCCCACCATGCGATTCGCGCGCCAAGTCGAGGCGATTCCAAGCGTACGCGAGGAGAGCGTAAATGTTCCGTATGGGGATCGCCCCGCTAGCCATCAAGCAATCCTCGAACCGCCTCATCGGCGCGGTCCCTCGCGTCAAACCAATACTCTTCGAGCAGCGGCTGAATTTCAGTTTCGATGACCTGCCGGAACCAAGCATCCGCGTCACCAGCGGGTTGCTCGCAAAAGTAGCTGTGCCCAATGCAGAAGCCTTCACCAAGCTGCCGGTCCTTGCGGATATCCTCATTGAGCGCACCGACCCGCGTACGAATCTTGTCGCTCAACGCTTGCGGCACTCCACACTTGGCCAGGTGCTCCGAGAAGGCAACACTCGCGAAGCCGGGCGGCAGAGTCACGAATGCAAACCGCCGCCGGAGGGCGTAGTCGACGAGCGAAAGCGAGCGATCGGCGGTGTTCATCGTCCCGATGATGTGCACATTTGGTGGGACGTAAAAGTCCACCTCGGTCTCCGAAGAGTACGACAGCGAGGACGCCCAGCGCTCGGCTCGTTTGTCGGCCTCGATGAGCATCATCAGGTCACCGAGAATCTTGCTGAGGTTCCCGCGGTTTATCTCGTCGATAATCATCACGTAGTCGTCGTCTGGGTCCTGACGCGCCTTGGTACAGAGTCGTACGAAGGCCCCATCCTTTCGGACGAACCCTCCACTCTCCGTAGGCCGAAATCCCCGCACAAAGTCCTCGTAGCCGTAGGATTGGTGAAACTGCACGAAGTGCACTCGCTCAGGCTCTTTCTCTCCGAGCAGCAGGTGGGCGAGTCGCATCGCGACGAAGGTCTTCCCGACCCCGGGCGGTCCCTGAAGCACCACATTCTTCTTGCGCCGAAGGAGCGCCAAGGCGCTCTCGATGTCGGACGGGGGAAGGAACAGATCCGCGCAAGCCTCGGCGAGCGTGTACTTGGCGATGGGTGGCTCTTCGTAGATGTCGGTGCATTCCGCCCCAACCGGCTCCACCTCCGTCGTCGTTCCACGCGAAGCGTCCTTCTGCACATCGCGGAACAACGCGTAGATGGACTCCGCGTCGAGTGAGAGCGAGTAGCCCCGCTCGGTTAACCGCCAAATGCCACGCGTTGAGCCGTCGATGCATCGAGCCTTCACGAGGTAGAATCGAGCCCAGGCGATCTGATTGCGGACGCGAGACTGACCGTTGGTCGTCCGAGCGGCTTGCTCCTCACCAGAGATGCCCAGCCGGGCAACCACCGTGTTGGTGATCGCCTTGGCCGGTCCGGAGCCCCCAAGCTCCTTTAGGGCTTCGACGATCGGAGCCGCATACCGCTGAAATTCGGGACGGGTCACGGTCCCCTCTTCAGCCACCTCGATGTCGGCGTCGTCCATTCGCATGCCTTCCTCGGCGGCCCATCGTGCCGCCTCCCGAACGAACGGTAGCATCGCCGGCCAACAGCTTGCGTGCTCTCCTCATGTGCCTGCGACGATCCGTAAAGTCTGTCTGGGCGGCGCCTGATTCCCTCTTCCAACGTCGCGGTTGACGCCAAAAAGTGCCATGCACCGGCAGCGTCGAGCCACGTCCGCTTGGTCGTGACAGGCTGACGGAATCCGGGGGGTGGACCCAAGTCGGGACATGAGTCCTTTTCGCAGCCTGTCCCGTGTCGTCGTGTCGTTCGGGGCCTGCGGGCTCCTTTTGGCGTGTGGGCGCATCGAAACGGACCCCGCGGAACCTTCGACACCCACGCCCAGCAGCGTGACCCCTGGCTGTGGGACCTTGTACGCAAACGACTGCGCGCGCGGTCTCACCTGTTTTGGTCCGAGCGCGTGCGGCTCGGTTTGGAAGTGCCAAACGGAAATGCCCTGCAGCGCCGCCCCCCCTCGGCTTGCCTGTGGGTGCGATGGGCGCGTAGTGAGCGTCGCCGCAGGATGCGCGGGACGGCACGCGTACGGTCTCGCGGAGGTCTTCGGCTCGGACAGGAGGCTAGAGGTGGGTGCGCCGTGTGATCCGACCCCGGCTGCGCCACGCTCCATCGCCATCGAGGTCGCGGGCACCGGGCTCGAGGCCTACGACGGGGGACGCTTGTGGATGCGAAAGAGTGCTCCGGATCGAGCAGCCGATCCCCAAACGGGCTTTCCCGCAGAGGGCCTTCCGGTGCGGGAGGGCAAGGTCGCCTATTTGTCGGCGCCTTCGCCGCGCGCCCCGAACGAGAATCACTATGCCGAGCTCTTGCTCGACAAGAACGGCAATGGCCGCTGTGATCCCGGCGAGGATTGGGCGTGGGCCACGACACCAACCGAGGTGGACGCTCTCCGTTTCGTGGTGCAGTTCGTCGTCAATCCGTCGTCCATCGCGAGCTTCAAAGAGGCGCAGCGGTCGTATTGCGAACGTTGGCGGTGACGTGCCTCGATTCGCCCACGCGCGATCTGCGGCAAGAGTCGTGCGCACCTTTCCGCACCGATGCCGGCAAGTGGTCGAGATCACCTCGGAATCGAGTCGAATGAGTCGGTTTCACTCTCCCAAAGGAGCGCTCTGTGCGCCCCACAACGACACCTCGCTGTCACACCCTGATGGATCGGACTTGACCCAGCTTGCCGACAAAGCACCAGGCACTTCTATAAGCTCGTAATGACTGGATTTTTCCATTGTGCTTGATTTTGGCTGTGCCCTTCGAAGGTCAACAAGAAACGTCCGCGGCCCCGCAATTGCAGAGTGCACTCATGTTCCCTAACCCCGTCTTTTTCGGAGGTCCCCCATGAGCCCAGCCCTCGACCGCAACGCCATCGCTTCCCACGTCCTCGTCGCCCTTGCCCGCGCGGCCCGCGCCGGAAAGAACGTCACCGCAGCCGATCTCGCGGAGACCATCAAGGTTCGACGCGGAGACGTCCGAGAGGTGGTCTCGCAGCTCCACGCCGAAGGCCACGTCGACGCGCTCCGCATGCGCCTCACGTTCTCGGGTCTCGCCCTCGCCCGCGCGTTCACGAAGTCGACCCTGAAGGGCGCCCGCAAGCTCCCCGTCGTCGCCGCCGTGGCCACCGTCGCCGCCTAGTTCGAGGCCTTCTAGTTCGAGGGGCGCAGCCCCTCGAGCTCCTGCGAGATGCGGGCCTGAGAGTCCTCGACTTCTCCGCTTCGCTACGAAGTCTGCGGGGGTCTCGACC
>JAYUKI010000097.1:0-5838 GCA_043764595.1 Myxococcales bacterium
GACCGACGAGAGCGCATCGCGACGGTCGTCCGCTTCGGCGGGGGCCGAGCCTTCTTGCAGACCTCGCGTGTCGAGCAGATGAAGCGTGCCGCCGTCGGCCGAGTGCTCGTGCCAGGTCCCACGACCGGTCTGCGCCTTCACGTGGCCGACCTTCGCGACCTCGCGCCCGAAGAGGGCGTTCACGAGAGACGATTTTCCAGCGCCACGTCGACCCACGAGCACGAACGCGGGTGGCCTCTGCTCGAGCAAAAGCCCGCGCAGCGTTCCAATCTTCGAGACGAGGTTCTTGGCGGCGCCGTCGGGCAAGAACTGGAGCATTTCTTCGGCCTTCGCCAGCGCCTTCGCAAGATCGCGGAGCGCCGACGGATCTTCTTTTTCGGCCATTCTCAACACCGTAGCGCGCTTCGGGCCGCCGTGAAGCGCCTAGGACCTTCCGACCCGGACGTGCCGCCGCGTCAATGCGCTCAGCCGCCGTTCTCGCAGCGCGTCAGACCTCGTTGGCCTTCTTCCGAGGCCACATCATGGCGGTGTAGACCACCGCGGACACGAACGCGCCGACGAACCACGCGTAGTCGAAGAGGCCTTTCAGCGCAGGAACGACCGTTCCAATCCACGACAAAAGGCAGCCCGTGACCGTGGCGACGATGGCCGGAACGCTGACGCCTCCCGGGTCCTTTCCGTAGCGCCCGTCACGACGGTAGAGGTCGGCGATGTGGAGGCGCGTGCGCCGGATGATCCAATAGTCGGCGATGAGCACGCCGCCAATCGAGCCGAGCCCGCCCGAATAACCGAGCAGCCACTTGTAGATGTAACCGTCCGGATCTTCCTGCAATTTCCAGGGAACCATCAAGATGCCGACGATGCCCGTGATGAGGCCTCCGGTCTTGAACGAGACGTGCTTGGGCGCGAGGTTGGCGAAGTCGTTTGCCGGGGACACGACGTTGGCGGCGATGTTCACGCCGAGGGTCGCGACGACCACGGTGAACATGCTCACCGCCACGAGAATGCGCGACGAGAAGCGTCCGACGAGATCCACGGGATCCCAAATGGCCTCGCCGTAGATCTCTTGGGAAGCGCTCGTGATGATGACGCCCATCGCGGCGAAGAGGGTCATCGTGGTGGGGAGCGCGACGATTTGCCCGATGGCCTGCTCGCGCTGGGAGCGCCCGTAGCGGGTGAAGTCCGGCATGTTGAGCGACAGGGTCGACCAAAAGCCAATCATGGCCGTCACGCTCGGCACGAAGATCACCCAAAACGAGGAAAACGTCGGGAATTTTCCCTGCGAATGCATCACCGCGCCGAGGCCGTTCGCGCGCCAGACGGCCCACGCCACGAGCAGCGCCGTCATCACGAGCACGAACGGCGCGGCCAGGTTCTCGACCTTCCGCAAGACCTCCATCCCTCGGTAGACGATGAGAATGTTGAGCCCCCAAAAGAGCATGAACGCGATGAACTCGGTCGCCGAGTGACCCGACACGATCCAGCGGAACGTCGAGCACACCTCGCCGACTTTGCACGCCGCGGGCGCACCGCCGAGCAGCGTGGCCCAGCCAGGCCAAAGGACCCTGAGGAACGTGTGAAGCGCCTTGCCGCCGATCCACGCGTTGATGCCGAACCAGCCACACGCAACGAGAGCCCGCATCACGGCAGGCACGTTCGCGCCGTTCACGCCGTACGCCGCGCGAGCGAACACGGGGAAGGGGATCCCGTATTTCGTGCCCGGGTGAGAGTTCAGCAGGATCGGGCCGAGCACGATCACGTTGCCCACGAGAATGGTGACGAGGGCCTGCCACCAGTTCATGCCAGCCTTGATGAGGCCCGCGGCCAACATGTAGGTCGGGATGCAGTGGGCCATCGAGATCCACAGAGCGGCGTACGTGTAGGTGCTCCACGTACGCTTGACGAGCGGGGTCGGGGCGAGGTCCTCGTTGTAGAGGTGGCTCTTTTCGAGGTCTAACCCCGGCGTGAGCTCGACCCGTCCGTCCGCGCGCTCGATCTGTTCTTCCGTGGTCCCCATAAACGCGCGGTTCTATCACGATGAGGCCTGGCTTCGTCACGGCCGTCCCAGCGATTTGCACATCCCGGCGGTCGAGCGAGCCTAGACCGGACCCGGTGGAAGCTCGGTGGCGCGCCAGAGGTACCATGCGCCGAGGGACCGAAAAGGAGCGAGGGGATCGCCGAGCTTCGTGAGCTCTTTCGGGGTGGGGCGCGCGGTGAGGCCGAACGTGCGACGGGCTCCTTCTTGGACACCGAGGTCGTGCACCGGCCAAACGTCCTTTCGGCCCAGGCGAAAGATGAGCAGCATCTCCACGGTCCAGCGGCCCACACCACGCACGGCGGTGAGGCGTTCGACGAGCTCCGCATCCGGGAGGCGAGCGCACCCCCGGAGCGTGGGCAAGCGCCCGTCGGCGCAATGCGCTGCGAGATCACGCAGGGCGAGGAGCTTCGCGTGCGAGAGCCCTGCTTCGCGGAGCGCGACGTCCGGAAGCGCGGCCAGCGCTTCGGGAGAAAAGGCTCGATGGGTCGTGGCAAGGAGCTTGGCTTCGACCCGACCGAAAATGGTCGCTGCGGCCTTGCCCGAGAGCTGCTGGGACGTGATCGCCCGCGCCAGGGCGAAAAACAGGGAAGGCGCAGGCATGCGTCGCAGGCTGGGAGGGCCCACACGGGCGACAAGAGCGCCAAAAGCAGAGGAGCTCGCCGCGAGGTACGAAGCCCCTTCGTGGGGATCGTAGCGCAAGCGGCTCATCGCTTCGCTGGGAGGAGGCGCGGGCCCTCGTTTGCGTCGCCCTTGATGCCACGACGGATTTCGATCGATCGGCCGGCCTCGCGTCCGTCGGCGTAGGCGCGGTTCCGGCGTTCGCCAGCCGAACGTACGTGGCGCACGTGCGGGTGGCGCCTTCGGTAGTAGCGATGAAGATCCGCGTCTTTCACCCAGACGAGGCCGGCCTCTTCTTGGACTTCGGCTTCGCGGCCGAGCTTCTCGAGCATCCCGTGCATCACCCCCGACAAATAGCGCCTTCGATCCGCGTCGCCGGGGAGGCCTTTGCGCGCCTTGTGCGAGCTCCAAAGTCGCTCGGCCGTGTGCATGAGGTATGCATGAATGTATTCTGCAATCTCGAGGCTCTCGCGTGTCCCGCAGACTTCGAGCACGCTGCCGCGCTTGCCTTCGAGCGGCCGATAGACCGGGACCCAGATGCACTCTACAAAGAAGTGTTTGGCCAAGATGAGCGAGAGAACGCGCTCGGCTTCGGTCACGCGGCCGGTGGGCTTTCCGAGATGACGAAACGTGTGCCCGCGGGAAGCGCGCGCCGCCGACAGGTCGACGTTGTGCTTCAAGAGAAGCCGCTGGGCCGCGAGCATGGCGGCCTCCGCTTCGTGGACATTCGGGCTCTCGGCGAGGGCGAGGAGCCGGGCAATGCGCTCCGCGATTTTGTCTTCGGACGGAGCTTCGGCGTCGGGTTTGCCGGCAGCACGCCCGTCGATGCCGAGGCGGTCGCAGAGCTCTTGGAAGGCCGGCCCGTGGGCCGTTTCGGTGAGCTCCGGATGTCGCTCGGTCATGTACTGGTGGGCCATCTCGTGCTTGAGCACCTCGAGGACCACGCCCCAAGGCTCCGTGAGCACGAGTGGGCGGGACAGCTCGATCGTCCGGGTAAACGGCACCCATCGACCGAGGCGCGAGCTCGTTTCCACCAAGGTGAGATGGGGCGTCGAGAGCACGTCGCGGAACAACATGCCGTTCATGAGCCGGTGGTTTTCCACGAGCTCCCGCACGAGCGCGGCCTCGAGCTCGGCCGTCAGTCGGCTCATGGTCGAGCCTCGAAAGTGCGGTCCGCGAGAATGGTTGAGGTAGTGCGCGTCGCGCGCCGAAGCTTCGTCACCGCCATCGTCGCGAAACCATAGCGTCCTCGCCCGAGCGAGACCATACTTGCGGCGCATGATCCCGTATCCCGAACAGGTCGACGTTCTCATCATTGGTGCCGGACCGGCCGGAAGCGTCGCTGCAGCGCTCCTCGCCCGCGAGGGTCGAAGTGTCCTGATGTTGGAGCGCACGTCGTTTCCACGCCACGTCATCGGCGAGTCGCTCTTGCCGAGGTGCCTCGACCTGCTTCGGGACGCCGGGCTTCTCGAGCGCGTGGTGGCGCGAGGGTACGAGGCGAAACACGGCGCAACGTTCTTCCGCGACGGCAAAATCCAGCGCTTCGCGTTTCGGGACAACCTGCCAGGTGACTTCCCATACGCCTACCAAGTGCCTCGCGACGACTTCGACCAGACCCTCGCCACGGGTGCGGTCGCGCTCGGCGCGGACATCCGTTTCGGCGTCACGGTGGAGTCGGTCGAGGTCGGGGAAGAGGGCGGAAAGACCGTCTCGCGGATCAAGCTCCGGGACGACTACTTCCAGAAGCCCGTCGAGGTCCGTGCACGCTTCGTGCTCGACGTGAGTGGACCGGCGCGCGTCCTGGCGAAAGCGTTCAAGCTCGAAGAGCCCGCCGATCTTCTCCCCCGCACCGCGCGCTACACCCACGTCGAAGGCGACGTGCGCCCCGACGGAGATTCCAGCGGCGACATCTGGATCACCCTCCACGAGAACGGCGCCTGGCTGTGGGTCATCCCGTTCTCCAACGGACGAACCTCGGTGGGCGTGGTCGCCGAAGAGCGCATGTTCGATGGCATGGGAGGCACCGACGCCGAGAAGTTCTGGTCGATCGTACGTGGCGAGCCCGCCGCCGCAGCCAGGCTAAAAAACGCTCGCCAAGCGATGCCCATCCAGGTCCTCCGAGGGTGGTCGAGCCACACGAAACGCCTTTCCGGCAAGGGATTTGCGATTGCCGGAAACGCCGGAGACTTCCTCGATCCGGTCTTTTCGAGCGGGGTCATGTTCGCGCTCGAATCGGGAAGCCTGGCGGCCAAGCTTGCCCACCGAGAGCTCGCGGGAGAATCGGTGGACTGGGCCACGGACTACGAAGGCGTGCTGAAACAAGCGGTCGACGTGTTCCGCACGTTCGTGAAGGCCTGGTACACCGGCGAGCTGCCCGAGCTCTTTTTCTTCGCAAAGAAGCCCATGTCGGCGATTCGTCACATCACGTCGATCCTCGGCGGAAACGTGCGAAATACGCTCAATCCGTTCGTCTCGAACGACGCACGGGCGGAGCTCGATCGTATGCTGGCGGGGATTCGCCAACCGTCGCGCTGAATCAGGTCGACCCTGCAACGGGTCGCCAGGGCTCACTCGCTGGCCGAGTGGGCCTTTTCCTTGAGGGCGCGGGACACGGTAGGTGGGTCCGCACCGCACCCTTGGGCTGCGCAGACGTGACTGGACGTGACCAGACAGCCTCCGCCGTCATCCGATTTTCGTGTGCGCGAGTGGACCAGCTGGACCGGCTACACGAAAGTACACGGCTCCCTGCGACGGCGACCTGATGTTCGAGCGAACACGGGCGGAGTGGAGCGTATCTATCTGGAGCGGGACACGGGATTCGAACCCGCGACATCCAGCTTGGGAAGCTGGCACTCTACCAACTGAGTTAGTCCCGCGAACGAGCCAAAGCTTACCTTGGTCCGTCACGCTTGTGCAAGACGCATCCTCGGAGGTGTGATGCGGAAGAAGAATCGGCCCGAGTGCCATAGGCACCCGGGCCGAAGGGTACGGTCCCTCGCGTCGGACGTCCTTGCGGCGGCGTAGCGTTCGCTACGAAGGTCGCCGGTGGGACGTGCCTAGCTCATGACGGACGCGGACCTTGCAAAAGGTCCAACGCTACGACGTGCGCCCCGACGTGTGGGACTTCGTTGTACTCTGCATGATGGTGGTACCTCCTCCGGCGTGCCGGCACCTGGGTTCGA
>JAYUKI010000098.1:0-21784 GCA_043764595.1 Myxococcales bacterium
GTTAGAGTGGGCGCCCATGAATGACCTCGAAGGAAAGACGTTCTTCGTCACGGGCGCGAACACCGGCATCGGCAAGGCCACGGCGTTCGCCCTCGCCAAACGCGGCGGCCACGTCATCCTGGCTTCGCGGTCCGAGGAAAAGACCCGCCCTGCCATGGCGGAGATCGCGGCCGCCGTTCCGGGAGCAAAGCTCGACTTTCGTGCCCTCGACCTCGCGTCCCTCTCACAGGTGGAGCGTTGTGCAAAGTCGTTCCTCGACTCGGGTCAGAAGCTCGACGTGCTCGTGAACAATGCAGGCCTCGCGGGCTCCACCGGGGTCACGCAAGATGGACTCGAGATCACGACGGGCACGAACCATATCGGCCCATTCCTGCTGACCGATCTCCTCCTTCCGCGGCTCAAAGAAGCCAAAGCAGCGCGAATCGTCAACGTCGCCAGTGCGGCGCACTACAGCGCCAAAAGGCTCGACATGGGCATGCTTCACCACCACGTGACGTCGGCCACGAAGACGCTTCCCTATTACAACCAATCCAAGCTGATGAACGTCATCCACGCCATGGAGCTCTCACGAAGGCTCGAGGGGACGGGGGTCACAACGTATTCGCTCCATCCAGGAGTGGTGGCTTCGGACGTTTGGCGCGGCGTGCCTTGGCCCTTCCGATCGCTCATCAAGCTCTTCATGCTCACGAACGAAGACGGCGCCCTCACCCAGCTCAAATGCGCCACGGACGAGGCTCTCCGGAGCCAGAGCGGGCGCTACTACGACAAGCAGCGCGAGAAGGCGCCGAATCCCGTCGCGCTCGACGTGGCCGCTGGAATAGAGCTCTTCTCCAAGTCCCAAGAGATCGTCGAGACGGCACTGAAGAAGGCCTGACGCGGCAGCCCTTCGATTCTTGGATCGACGCGAAGACGGAGCAATATCCAGGATAGCAGTGGTGATACGATGGCCTCGTGGAAAATGCCGCCATCGCTCGCGCCCTCGAAGACCTCGCCGACCTTCAAGAGCTCTCCGGTATCGCCGTGTTCAAGGTGCGCGCGTTCCGCGGTGCCGCACGCGCCATCGAAGGTCTCGGGGAGTCCATCGCCGAGCTCGTTCGCAACAAGAAGCTCGTGGGCATTCGTGGCGTGGGGGACGGCGTCGCGAGGCGCATCACCGAGCTTCTCGAGACAGGCAAGATCGCCGAAGCCGAAGAGCTCCGAGCCAAGCTCCCTCCGGGCCTCCTCGAGCTCATGAACTTGCCGGGCATTGGCCTCAAGACGGCACAGCAAGTGTGGAACGAGCGCAAAATCGCTTCGATCGACGAGCTCGAGGCCGCGGCTCGTGCCGGCAAGCTCCGGGACCTTCCACGGTTCGGGCAGAAGCGCGAAGAGAAGCTCATCGTCGCGATCGAAGCGTATCGGAAACGAGCGGCGGGTCCGAAGCGCCGCCCGATGGCCGAGGCGCTCATCGTGGCCGAAGAAATCGTGGCCCGCATGCGCGCCGTGCCGGGGGTGTCGGCGTGCGAGTTCGCTGGCAGCCTACGCCGACGCGCCGAGACCGTAGGAGACCTCGACATCTTGGTGGCCGCAGACGAGAGCGCAGGGCCGGCCATCCAAGCCGCGTTCGTCGACGGCCCCGACGTCGCCGAGGTGCTGGCTCGAGGGGACACGAAGAGCAGCGTGGTGCTCCACGGCGGAATGCAGGCCGACCTTCGCATCGTGCCCCAGGCCTCGTGGGGAGCGGCGCTTCAATACTTCACGGGCTCGAAGGACCACAACGTCGCCATGCGCACGTTGGCCGTGAAAAAGAAGCTCAAGGTGAGCGAGTGGGGAGTCTTCGACGAGAGCGGAAAGAAGGTCGCTGGCGAAGACGAAGGCGAGGTCTACGCCGCCATCGGAATGCGCATCATGCCTCCCGAGATTCGCGAGAACCGCGGCGAGATCGAGGCCTCGATCCACGACAAGCTCCCCGCGTTGGTCGAACAAAAGGACCTCCGCGGCGACCTCCACATGCATACGAACGAGACCGATGGAAAGGCAACGCTCGAGCAAATGGTCAAGGCCGCCCAAGACCTTGGCCTCGACTACATTGCCATTACCGATCACTCCGAGACTCTCGGGTTCGTTCGTGGCCTTTCTCGCGACCGACTCCGGGCTCAACACGAGAAGCTTCGTGAGGTCGCCGAACGCACGGGGTTTCGCATTTTTGCGGGGCTCGAAGCGGACATTCTCGGCGACGGTGCTCTCGACCTGGAGGACGAGCTCGACGGGCTCGATTGGGTCGTGGGAAGCGTGCACCAGCGCCTGGACATGCCCCGCGAAGAGATGACTCGCCGTGTGGTCCGGGCCATCGAGTCCGGCAAGATGGACTGCCTCGGCCACCCGACCGGAAGGCAGCTCGGCTCGCGCGATCCGAGTGCACTCGACATGGAACAGGTCCTCGCCGCCATGAGCCGCGCGGGAGTCGCGATCGAGCTCAATAGCTCCCCCATAAGGCTCGACGTCAACGAACATTTGGCGCGCATGGCCCGCGAAGCCAACGTCCCCGTCGTCGTCAACAGCGACGCACATTCGATCCGGGAGCTCGGGTTCGTGCGCTTCGGAATCGGCATCGCGCGACGCGCGTGGCTCGGCAAAAAAGACGTACTGAATGCACGCTCGGCCGATCAAATCGTGGCTTGGCGCGCCGAGCGTGGGAGGCACGCGAAGGCACGCTGAGGGCGGGAATTCCCCATGCAAGGACGCCTCGAGCACACGATTCCCCGCGAGCTCCACCACGTCGAGGCGACGCTGCTCTCCGAGGCCTTTCCTGCGCGCCTCGCGGCTCTATCGTCGTCCCTTGCCGAAGGCACGCTCCTGTTCCTCGTTCGATCGGGATCGAGCGTGGTCCGTCGTGCGCACTTTCGCGTCGGAGGCGCGGCGAAGGTGGGTCCTCTTGGTCGCTTCGGCGAAGTCGGTTGGACCGAGGAGGTGACGTGGGACACCGTGGCGCACTCGGCCATCGTGACCGTGGTTCCGGATCTTCCCACACCGCTCAAAGACCGAATTCACTGCGAGGCCACCTACACCCTTGGCGCTCTCGGCCACGAGACCGTGCGCGCGATCGGCGTCACGATCGTGGTCGATTGGCCACTCGTCGGAGAGAGCGTGGCGGCGCGCGTGTTCGGCCTCCTGCGCGACGTGTTCGACGACGAAGCTCGTTTGCTGGCGGAATGAGCCGGCCTTCCGAAGCTCGTGGTAGAAAGAGGTCCTTCGCCCTTTGGCGCTGCCGACCATGACCACGGACGACGACGTGTACGACTACGCCATCGTAGGCGCCGGGGTCTCCGGCCTCGTGCTCGCTTGGCTGCTCTGCGACAGCTCGCTCCGTGAAAAACGACTGCTCGTCATCGATGGTGCACACGACGACGACGAGCTACGCACGCTCTCCTTTTGGAGCAATGGCCCAATGGCGCTCGAGTCCCTCGTGACGAAGCGCTGGTCCGACCTCGTGGTCCACACCGAACGTTCTACCCATTCCGTGCGGGCGGCCACTCATACCTACCGAACCCTTTTTTTTGCCGATCTCCAGCGCGAGACCAAGCGCCGTGTCTTGGTACGAGCCGAAAACCGGATCGTCGACGGAAGGCTTCGCGAGCTCGTCCAGGACGACTCCGGTGCCACACTGACCGTCGGCTCGGAGACCTTTCGCGCGCGCTGGGTCATGGACAGCCGCTTTCGGCTGAAGGGCCTCCGGGTCGACACCCAAAAGTGGCATTCCCTGAAGCAGTACTTTTACGGTTGGATCGTCGAGACTCCCACGGCCGCATTCGAGCCGAGCCAAGCCACGCTCCTCGACTTTCGCGTTCCCACCCGCCCTGGAACGGGCTTTTTCTACGTTCTGCCGTTCACGGAGACCCGTGCCCTGGTCGAGCTCGTCACTCTCGAGCCCGCCTCGGCCGAGCCCATCGTGCGGGGCTATCTCGAGGCCCGCTTCGGTATCCGGGAAGCCGTGCTCGTGGACCGCGAGGCCGGGACGAGCCCAATGACCGAACAGCCTTTTCCATGGCGGGAGGGCGCCCGGGTGCGGAAGCTCGGCGTGGCCGCGGGCCGACTGAAGCCCTCCACGGGCTATGCCCTCACGCGCATCGTCGACGACGCCGAGTCGATCGTGCGATCCCTCGAAGAGCACGGACATCCCTTTGCCCCGCCTAGGAGCCATTGGCTCTTTCGATGGCTGGACGGCGTTCTATTGGAGCTCTGGGAGCATTCGCCCGAGCGAATTCCGCTCATTTTTGCGCGCCTCTTCGCGAAGAATCCCGTCGATCGGGTGTTCCGATTCCTGGACGAGAAGAGTGGTTTTTGGGAGCTCTTCTTGCTCGTGCTCAGTCTGCCAAAGTGGCCATTCGTTCGGGCAGCCGTGGTTTGGCTCGCGCGGCGCACGTTCTCCAAAAGGCCTCTGCACGACACGCGGCGCCCTTGAAGCGGCGACAAAGTGGCTCGAGCCAGCTTCTCCTCGGAGCGCCGCTCGTGCAAAGACGGGCGACGCGGAATCGAGACCGCGCCCTTTGCGCGTGGGCGCAGTCCCTTCACTTCGCCCGCCCGCGTCCGGCGAAAGCTCGGGCCGAAGGCGCGGAACGGGACTTGCGTGTGACCGAGAGCGCGAACGTCAAAGTCCCGCAGGCGAAAAGGATACGACCATGAGAGCGTTCGTTTGTCCCGAGTATGGGCCCCCGGAGGTGCTGGAGCCGAGGGAAATGCCCACGCCGGTTCCGACGGACAGCGAGGTCCTCGTGCGGATCCGCGCGACGGCGGTGACGGCGAGTGACGTGTTCATCCGAGGCTCCGACATTCCGTGGCGATTCAAGATCCCGATGCGCCTCATGATCGGCGTAATGCGGCCAAGAAAGGCGATCCTTGGCTTGGTCTTCGCGGGCGAGGTCGAATGGGCCGGCGTGAACGTGAAACGCTTTCGTGTCGGCGACAAGGTCTATGGGCTCACGGGATTTGGACTCGGCACCTATGCAGAATACATGTGCATTCGGGAGACCGACTCCAAGCACGGCTGCATCGCGCGGATGCCGTCCACGATAGGCTACGAGGCCGCAACTGCCGCTGCCTATGGCGGGCTCCTCGCGCTCCAGCACCTCGAAACGGCCGCCATCGGGCCAGGTCGCAAGGTGCTCGTCTATGGCGCGTCGAGCACCTCCGGCACGACGGCGGTTCAGGTGGCGAAGCATTGGGGTGCGGAGGTCACGGGCGTCTGCGGGACCGCGCATGTGGAGCTCGTCCGCTCGCTCGGCGCCGACCACGTGCTCGACTACACGCGGCAGGACACCCTCGATCCGTCCACGCGCTTCGACTTCGTGCTCGATGCGGTCGGTCGCGCAAAGACCTCCAAGCTGAAGGAGGCGGCCAAGAACGCGCTGACTCCGACGGGCCGGTATGCCTCCATCGACGATGGCGCGCTGAAGCTGGTCGCCGCACGCCTCGAGAGGCTCAACGTCCTGATCGAGGCCGGGCATGTCAATCCGGTGATCGACCGGTGTTTCCCGTTCGCGGAGCTCGTCGCGGCGCACCGCTACGTGGGACTCGGACACAAGGCGGGCGGAGTCGCCATCACCGTTTGACTCGACGCATGCGCGAGGTGCCGAGAGGAGAATCAGACATGACCGAGCGGACCGTTCTTCTCGTCGGCGCCACCGGACGGACGGGGCGGCGAGTGTTGCAGCAGCTTCTGGACCGCGGCGTCCATGTTCGCGCCATCGTGCGATCGAGCGCAAAGCTCCCGGCCGATGTCGTAGGGAATCCCAACGTGGTGGTGATCGAAGCCCCTGTTTTGTCGCTTCGTGATGACGAGCTACAAGAGCACCTCCGTGGCTGCGACGCCATACTCTCCTGCCTTGGTCACGTGATCAGCCTCGCGGGGATCTTCGGATCGCCACGCGACCTCGTCACCAGGACGACGACGCGTCTGTGCCGTGCGGTCGAGGCGCTGAGCCCCCCGGCGCCCGTCAAGGTCATCCTCATGAGCAGCGTGTCGGTGAATCGCCCGAGCGGCCTCGACGTGCTCCGAAGCGCTTTCGAACGGGCGTTTCTCTGGGTGCTGCGCGGGCTGCTTCCTCCCGCCAAAGACAACCAGCGCGCCGCGGACTTCCTCGTCGAGCAGATCGGGCCGAACAACGCCTTCGTTCAATGGACCGTGGTAAGGCCGGACACGCTGCTCGAGGGCAACGTCTCGGAGTACGCGTTGCACGAGGGCCTCGTGAACGGCCTCTTTTCGCCCGGCAGCACGAACATGGCCAATGTCGCGCATGTCATGTGCGAGCTTACGACCCGCCCGGAGACGTGGGCCGAGTGGAAAGGCAAGTTCCCCGTGATCGTCAACGCTCCCTCGAAACCCGCCGAATCGGCATGAGGCGAGCCCGTCCGTTTTCGCGATCCGCGAACTACCCGAAGCGGCCCGCCAAATACGCTTGGGTCTCTTTCTCCTTCGGAGAGCCTAGCGTTCGTTTCGTGGCGCCGCTCTCGACGAGCTTTCCAGAATAGAAGAACCCGACGTCGTCGCTCACGCGCGCGGCCTCGGACATGGAATGCGTCACGATGACGATCGAGTACTTTTTTCCGAGCTCCACGATAAGCTCCTCGATCTTCTCGGTGGCGATGGGGTCGAGGGCCGAGGCGGGCTCGTCCATCAGCAAAACCTCGGGACGAACGGCCACCGCGCGAGCGATGCATAGGCGCTGTTGCTGTCCTCCCGAGAGGGACATGGCGGACTCGGCGAGACGATCCTTCACTTCTTCCCAGAGCGCGGCGGCGCGGAGCGACTCTTCCACGCGCTCCGCAAGCTCCGTCGCCGTCGCGAGATTGGCGACACGAAGTCCGAACGCGACGTTCTCGAAGATCGACTTGGGGAATGGATTGGGTCTTTGGAACACCATACCGATGCGACGCCGCACCTCGACCGGGTCCACGCGTTCGTCGAGCAGGTTCTCCCCGTCGAGCAGGATGACTCCGGTCACCCGGGTTCCCTCGGACAGATCGTGCATGCGGTTCAACGCCCGCAAGAACGTGCTCTTGCCACACCCCGAAGGGCCGATGAGCGCCATCACTCGTCGCTCGCGGATGGCCAAGCCCACGTCGAACAAGGCCTGTTTTTTCCCGTAGAAGACCGAGAGGTCCCTCACGTCGATTTTCGGCGCGCTCATGCTCTCGCTCCCGCGCGGCTGCGATGGCGCAAGATCACCGCCGCGATGTTCAAGGAGAAGGTCAAGAGAAGCAGGAGCACGACCGTTCCATAGAGGGCAGGCTGGGCGCGCTCGACGTCCGGGGCCTGGGTGGCGAGCAGATAAACGTGATTTCCAAGGTGCATGAAGCCATCTCGAGCGTCGGTCGGTGCGTGCGATTGCCAGCCAACGACTCCCGTGAACAGAATCGGCGCGACCTCACCGGCGCCTCGGCTAACTGCCAGTATTACGCCCGTCCATATGCCGCTCTTTGCGTGAGGCAATACCACGCGCCACACCACCTGGAGACGCGTGGCGCCCAGCGCGAATGCCGCTTCCCGCACGTCGCGAGGGATCGTCCGGAGGGCTTCTTCGGTGGTCACGACGACCACCGGAAGCGTGAGGAGCGCAAGCGTGAGCGAGGACCAGAGGATGGCGGGCCGCGCGAACACCGGTCCCGTGGCCTGCGGATAGAACGCGGAGTCGAGCTTCCCGCCCACGAAGAGCACAAAAAAGCCGAGCCCGAAGAGGCCAAAAACGATCGACGGAACGGCGGCCAAGTTGCGAATGGCGCTCCTTACGATGCCTGCGAGCGCGCTTCCACGCGGCGCGTACTCGGACAGCCAAACGGCCGTGGTGACCCCCAGGGGCACACACGCTACCGTCATGAGCAGGGTGCATGCGACGGTCCCGAGAATCACCGGGAGCAATCCGCCGTCCGCGGGATCCGCGCCCGGACTCCCGAACACGAATTTCGCCGAGAGGACCGGAGCGCCGCGAACGACGATGGCGACGAGAATGGCGACGAGCGAAGAGAGCACGAGCAGTACGGCAGCGCCCGTGGCCGCCGATAGGAGCCAATCGCCACGCGAGACACGCTTCACGACTCGGCCTCCGGTCCGTGCAGTCTGCGACGGAGGCGGGCTACCGCGCTGGCTCCGATGCGATCGAGCCCCCACGTGATGAGGAACAAGAGCACTCCGAGGGCGAACAAGACCCGCCAATGATCGCCGCCACGAGCGGTCTCGCCGAGCTCTGCGGCAATGGTGGCCGTCACGGTGCGCGCGCTGGAGACCGGGCTCGCATCGACCACGGGTGCATTTCCCGAGGCCATGAGCACGATCATGGTTTCCCCGATCGCGCGCCCGAAGCCGAGCACGAACGCGGCCGCGATTCCGGGAAGCGCCGCAGGGACCACCACGCGGAGCGTCGTTTGCCAGCGCCGCGCGCCGAGTGCGGCGCTGGCCTCGCGGAGCGAGGTTGGAACCGCACGAAGGGCGTCCTCCGAGACCGTGAAGACGACCGGAATAATGGTGAGCGCGAGCCCCAGCGCTGCCACGAGCGCGTTCAGTCGATACGTGAGGCCGAAGAGGCGCTCCAAAAAGTGCGCGATGAACACGAGAGAGAAAAACCCGAGTACGACCGACGGAATCCCGGCAAAGAGCTCGATGGCGGGCTTTGCTACCTCACGGACGCGCCGCGGCGCGAGCTCGGCGACATAGACCGCCGAGAGAAGACCGATGGGCCCCGCCACGAGCATCGCGAGCCCGGTGATCTTGAGCGTGCCGATCAGAAGTGGCACGACGTCGTGCTTGGGCGGGAAACCAACGGGCTGCCACACGTGCGCGGGCACGTCGTAGCCCGGCCATTGGCGCGGGAAAATCAAGTCGGGAAGGTGCTCGCGTCCCTCCCAGAAGAGTGGCGCGGCTTCGCGAGCCACGAACGCGAGGATCGAGAGTACGGCCGCGACCGAGACGAAGGCCACGGCGGCAATGAGGCGCTCGACCGCCCGGTGCCAACCCGGGGTGGCCGTCGAGCCGAGAAGCGAAGGCCGTGGCTTTCCCCGTACCGAACGCGCAAGAGCGGTCATGTCCCCTCTTCGATTGGGAAAAAGCCGGCTTCCAGGGCGAGGGAGCGGGCCGGGCGTTCGCCGAGCCAGCGAACGAAGGTGTCGACCTCACCACCGCGTCCGGTCGTACGATAGACAAGGAGCGGGCGCGCTAGAGGGTATTCCCCGGACGACGCCGACCGAGCACTAGGGAGCACGTCCATTCCCGTTTTGGAGACCAGGGGAACGAGGCGGACGCCGCGCCCTCGGGATACCCCGCCATAACCGATTCCGTAGCGATCGTGGGAGACGGCATACATCACCGCGGCCGTACCAGGGAGGCTCTGGGTCTCGGCCACGAAGTCGGCCTTCTTCAGCACGTGTTCTTTGAAGTAGGCATACGTTCCCGAGCTGTTTTCCCTGGAGTAGAGGACCACGGGCCAATCCGGACCACCGAGCTCGCTCCACCTGCGCGTCTTTCCACGAAAGAGGTCGGCGAGCTGTGCGACCGTGAGGCGGGGGACCGGGTTTTCCGGATTTACGTAGACGGCAATGGCGTCGATGCAAACAGAGGACTCGACCACTTCCGTGCCGCGCACGCGCATGATCCGCTGGCGCTCCTCTTCGGTCATCGGACGGCTCGCCGTGGCGATGTCCGCCGTGCCGTTCTCGAGAGCGGCAATTCCGGTACCCGAGCCGCCGCCGGAGACCTGGAGATTGATGTCGGGTCGTTCCCGCCCGTAGGCCTCGGCCCACCGCTGAGCGAGGACGATCATCGTGTCGGAGCCACGAACCACGATCGTCCGATGGCCGGCGTTTCCGCCCGCGCCATAGCGACCGCTGCAGCCGCTGGCCGCAAGCGCGAGGACGAGGAGCGAGGATAGGAGCCGCATCGCCCGAAGATCGTGACGCGACTCGGTGACACCGACGTGACGAGCGCGAATCGGTACTCTCACGATGTCGCCTCACCCTTGCGGGATGCATCGAATGCACGCGCGATCCGAACGCCCACGCAATTCGAGCGCGGACCGCAAAACATGGGGCGCACGGGCCAGCCCCCTTCGTGGATTCACCTCGCCTGTTGCGACGGCGTCATTGCGATGTCACACGCAGGTCGCACGAATCGTGGGGCGCGCCGGCAGTGCGTGAACGGCCAAGCAGAGGACCCCGTGATCCCGACGACCCTGGACATTTCGCATCATGATACGGCCCATGCGTCGTTGGTGGCGCTCGCACACGAGCTCTCAAACCTCGAAGGCGCGCTTCTCGATCTCGAGCACGTGATGGTCAAAGCGATCGCGAGGGTCGCGCCCGAACGCCGGGACAGCGCGAAGAATCTGGTTCACTACCTTGCGCTCCGACAGCACGATCTCCGGGATCTGCAAGTGCGGCTCTCGCAGCGTGGGCTCTCGTCGCTCGGACGGTCGGAGAGCTGCGTCATGGGCAGTTTGCTCGAGGTCTCGATTCGGGCGCACGAAGCCCTCGCCTTGCGTGGGGATCCGGGCGCAAAACGCGAGCTCACGAGGCTCGTGAAGCGCCGAAAGACGAGCCTCACGTGGGAGACCGCGAACGCCTACCTTCACCAATACACGCGCGACGTGCTCGGCCCTCGCCCCGAAAGTCGCCACATCTACGTGATGGTCACCGCGCCCGGCGCGAACGAGGCCAATCTCGCGTGGATGGAGAGGATGCTGAAGGCGGGAATGAACGTCCTTCGAATCAATTGCGCGCACGAAGGCGAGCGCGAATGGACGCGAATGGTCGAGGCCCTCTCCGAGGCCAAGACGGCGACCGGACTGGAATGCCGTATCCTCATGGATCTCGCCGGTCCGAAGATTCGCACGGGACCCATTGGAGGGCGACGGATCGCGAAATGGAAGCCCGCCAAAGACGAGCTCGGCGCGGTGGTGACCCCGGCCCGAGTGGTCCTTCGCGCCTCCCCTTTCGAAGACTCCGGCGCCTTCCTACGTGTGACCCCGGAAAGCCTTGCCGCGCTACACGTCGGAGACGAGCTCCGGTTCCGCGACGCCCGCGGAAAGAAGCGGGCGCTTCGTGTCGCGAAGGTCTCGCACGACGCGATAATCTGCGAATCCGCGAAACGCGCCTACGTCCTCGATGAAGCGGTGGCTCGGCACCACCGAGGCGATCAGCGGTTGGGCGACGTCACGCTCGTCGTCGAGGGCTCCGGCAGCACGGCCATCGACGTTCGCGAAGGCGACGCGCTCGTGATGACCACGCATGGCGCGCAGGGAAGCACGCCGGAGCGAGCTCGTGACGGTCGGATCGTCGTGCCGGGAGTGGTCGGGTGCACGCTGCCCGCGGCGCTCGATCACCTCGAGGTGGGTCACCGCGTTTCTTTCGACGATGGCCGCGTCCACGCCGTCGTCGTGCAGGTGCGAAAGAAGCGCGGCGAATACCTGCTTCGTGTGGCGCGCACTCAAGAGGCCACCACCAAGCTACGGGCCGAGAAGGGCATCAATCTGCCCGATACTCGAACGAGCCTTTCGTCCCTCACCGAGGCCGATCTGCGTGCCCTCCGCTTCGTTGCAAAGAGGGCCGATGCGGTAAGCCTATCGTTCGTTCGCACCCCGGACGACATTCGCACGCTGAACGCCGAGCTCGATCGGCTAGGGCGTCCGGACATTGGCGTCGTCCTCAAGATCGAGACGCGAGCGGGTTTCGAGAACTTGCCACAGCTCTTGCTCGAAGGCCTGACGCGGCCTCCACTCGCCGTCATGATCGCGCGGGGAGATCTGGCCGTCGAGGTCGGGTACGAGCGCCTCGCCGAGCTCCAAGAAGAGATTCTCTGGCTCTGCGAAGCGAGCCACGTTCCAGCCATTTGGGCGACCCAAGTCCTCGACACCCTCGCACGCACCGGAGTGCCTTCCCGAGCCGAGGTCACCGACGCCGCCGCCTCCGTAGCTGCCGAATGCGTCATGCTCAACAAAGGCCCATTCGTCGATCAGGCGGTCGCCATGCTCTCGGACATTCTCCAGAGAATGGAAAAGCACCACTACAAAAAGCGCAGTCTGTTCCGGAAGCTGCGAGTCTCGACCTTCGCGTTCGAGTGACGTGGCACGCGAGGATGGTCACTTGACTCCTGACGATGGAGTCCGGTCTTTGCGCCAGCTTGCGACCCTTCGCGGAGCTTTCGCGTGGCGAAAGGGCGGATCAAGCGCTCCGAGGCCATCGGCGTGTGCGGGCACAGTCCGACGAGGGCTGGCGACACGCTCTTGGCGCTACGGCATCTCGCGCACGCGCAAGTGAAACTCGAACGGACCGGGGCGCGACGCGAGAGGGAACGCGACGTTGCGCGCGTGGGACGCGATGCACGCCTCGAACGCGGGGCAACGGTTCCCGGCTGGGAGCGCCCCAGACACACCCACGAACACGCTCCGTCCCTCGGCGTCTGCGAGGTACGTCGCGCTGAGTGCCATCCAAGGCTCGGGTCGCGCCGCGGTTTCGACCACGAGGCACGCGCTCGGAGCGCACGTGCGGAGCGACGGCAGCGCGCCGTCGAAGGCTGCCCGCGCCGGTCGATAGTTCGCGCCGAACGGAGCTAGGCCTTGCCCGGCGACCTCCAGGATCCGCGGGCGCCCGCGGGCAGCGCCGGCCTTCGGTGCCGCCGCGTCTTTTGCGCCGGAGCCGAGGCCCGCATCGGCTCCGGGTGAACGGTCGTCGACCGCTAGGCTCGCGCTTGGGCTCCTTGCGGAGGTCGTGGAAGTCGCGGAAGCGCCGTTCGTCCTCGACGACGCGTCGGTCAAGGGCGCGAACCCCATGCGCGAGGCGCCGGAAGCGGTGAAGACTGCCCATCCAAGAATGGCAACGACCGCGAGGCTTCCCGCGGCGAGCGGCCACCGACGCGCGGTTCGGTCGAGAGCACGCGGCGCTTCGGGGCCGGCGCGCTCGGGCGCGGAGTTGTCCTTGATGGCTACGGCAGACTTGTCGGAGCTCACCGCGGGCAACGTGGAGGTCTCCGACGCGCCCGCGTCGCCGCGGAGGGCGGTGATGAACGCGAGCGCGGACGGCGGACGGGCGTCGCGATCTCGCGCGAGCGCGCGATCGACCGCGCTCGCGACGTGGGCGGGGAGGTTCGGGACGAGGCTCGCGATCGGCGGCGCGGCGGAAAGAACCGCGCTCCAGCGAATTTCCTCTGCCGAGCCGACGAAGGGCAGACGGCCCGCGAGGAGCCGAAACAGCGTCGCCGCCGCGGAGTAAATGTCGGCCCGCGCGTCGAGCGCCACGCCCGGATCGTACTGCTCCGGCGCCATATACCCCGGAGTGCCTGCGCCAATGAGCGGTGGGCGCCCCGCCTCCCAAGAGGCCGCGCCGTCGGACGTGATGCTGAGGCCGAAATCGACGACTTTGACGGTTCCTCTGCGGTCGACCATCAGGTTGGAGGGCTTCACGTCCCGATGCACGATTCCCCGCTCGTGCACGGCATGGAGCCCCTCGAGCGCCTGGATTACCAGCGCAACGGCATCGCCCGCCGAGAGCGTCCCGCGCTCCTGGAGCATCGCTGCGAGCGTCTGCCCCGTCATGAACTCCATCACCACGAACGCGCGATCCCCCTCGACGCCGCAATCGAGCACGCCGACCACGTTCGGATGATCGATCTCGGCTAGCGCACGCGCCTCGCGCACCATGTCGGCCCCGTCCTGGCCAAGCGCGCGCCCTTTGTCGTTGAGCAGCTTTATCGCGACGATCCGCTTCGTCACCTTGTGGCGTGCCCGATGAACGGTACCGAAGCCGCCGGTGGAGACGACCTCGAGCAGCTCGTATCGAGCGAGCGCGCCGTCGGCCTCGCCGGCACCCGAAGTCATCGGCGCGACCGTGCGGCTTCTTCGCACGCGGAGGCGGCAACGGCCAAGGTGTGCATCGCGGTCACTCTCGTGAGGACTCGCGTCGATGTCAAGGCAACCGTCTGCGAGGCGCGCGAGCCGACCTTGCCGATCCTGGCACTTGCGCGAGAATCCGACGATGGAAAAGCCGCGCACTCCGTCGGAGACGACGACCGTCACCACCGGGCCCCTCGACATGACGGCATTGCGCGTGGTCGTCGTTCACGGCGACGGCACGAAGGTGGTCCCGGTCGTCGCGGGCGTGCCCGTCGTCATCGGTCGCGCACACCCTTCGGACATCGTAGTCCCGAGCGACGCGAGCCTCTCGCGCCAACACGCGCGCCTGGTCGCGTTCGAGGGTGGCCGCGCGTCTATCGAGGATCTCGACTCCAAGAATGGCACCTTCGTCGACGACGCGCGGATCACGAAGTGCGACCTCGAACCAGGAGCGGTTTGCCGCCTCGGCCACGGCACGACGGTGCTCTTGAAGCTCGCGACTCACACGTTCGAGCTCGACGGATACGACGCGTTCGAGCGTTGGCTCGAAGAGGAGCTCGTCCGCTCGCGCACGTTCGGTCGACCGATGGCGCTCTTGGCGGTGAGGCTTCCCCGTGAGGACCACGCGCCGAGCATCGTGCGTGCCGTGACGAGCGTCTTGCGGCCCGTCGATCGCGCCGGCATGCACGCGCCGACCCGTGTGCTCGTCGGCCTCCCCGAGACGGACGCAGCAGCCGCGGCAGCCGTGGTCGAGAGGCTCTCCCGCGTCGCGACGAGCGTGACCCTCGCGACGTTCCCGAAAGACGCGACGACGGTCGACGGCCTCGTCGCGCACGTGCTCGGGGAGCGCGAGCAAGCCTCCGCGCCCCGCCCAGCCGTTCCGGGCTCGAGGGCGATGGTCGAGCTCATGGCAGAGACGCTGCGAATCGCAAAATCGCGCATCCCCGTGCTCGTACGAGGAGAGACGGGTGCGGGCAAAGAGGTCGTCGCACGTACGATCCACGACACGAGCCCCCGAAAGGCGGGCCGGTTCCTCCCGCTCAACTGTGGAGCCTTCACGAAGTCGCTCCTCGAGGCGCAGTTTTTCGGTTACGAGCGCGGCGCCTTCACGGGCGCGAACAAGACCACCAAAGGCGCGTTCGAGCTCGCGGACGGGGGCACGCTGTTCCTCGACGAAGTGGGTGAGCTGTCTGCCGAGGCGCAAGCCGCGCTCCTTCGTGTGCTCGAGACCAAGAAGCTCGTTCGTGTCGGAGGCGACGAAGAAATCGCGGTCGACGTGCGCATCGTCACGGCGACGCACCGTGATTTGGAGTCGATGGCACGGGAGGGTACGTTTCGCGAGGATCTTCTCTATCGCTTGGATGGCACCACTCTCCATGTTCCACCCCTCCGAGAGCGTCCCGAGGACGTCGAGGCGCTCGCTCTCCAGTTCATCACCGAAGCCTGCGCGAACGACGACGTGCCGCAGAAGTCGCTCTCCCTCGGGGCGATGGAAGCACTCCTGTCGTATTCATTTCCAGGCAACGTCCGCGAGCTACGAAACGCGATGGTGCGGGCGGTCGTAATCGCGGAAGGGGCGACGATCGAGGCCCGCGATCTTCCAGCCAAGATGCGGACTTCGCCGCCCACGGTATCCGCTCCTCCTCCGGCCGCGACCGACGGCCCGGCGCTGGCGGGTGAGACTGGCGATTATCGAGAGCGCGTGCGCGAGGAGCTCCAACGCTTCGAGACGCGCGTTATCACGGCAGCCCTCACCAAAGCGGGTGGAAACCAGACCGCGGCTGCGCGCGAGCTGAACTTGCCGCTTCGGACGTTGACTCACAAGATTCGCGAGCTCGGCATCAAGAAGACATTCGGCTGACCGCGGCGACGCCGACGGCCCGCGACGTTCGGTCGTGGGCCGTGGGCACGTCGGACGAGGGGCATCGTCGCTCGTTACGGAACGGCGGCCGCGCGAACCTCGCACACGCCGTCGTTGTCGAAGTTGTGAACGATGGCGTAGCTCGCGTTCCATTTGCCGCCGCTCCAAACTTGGACCGGATACGCCGTTCCTACGGTGTAGGTCTTGTTCGCTATCAGAGATGCATGGAGGTCACCGGCGCGCACTTGTTCGGAGAACCAGCCGCCCGTCTCGGGGTGGAGGAAGCCTTTGCAGAACTTCCCCTTCGCCGCGATCTTGTCGGCGCCAACGTGGGCGCGCTCGGCCGCGACATCCTGGGTTGCGACCTCGACGACGTTGGCTTGCGCATGTGCGGCGAGGCTCGTGGTCATCGCGACGGCGGCGAGCAACGAGAAGAGCTGACGAGCAATGCGGGGGATAAACATACGATCTCCTGGGAAGTTCCGGCCTGCCGGCGTGGTGAGAGAGCGCTCGGTTCTGCGAGCTCGCTCTTGGATTCCCTCATCGATTGCACGGGTCGGGCCACCACGCGGCACCGGGCCTCGGCAGCGCATGAAGGCGCGACGCTGTCGGCGAAGGGGTCGTGATTCGTCGAAGATTCTAGGGCGAAGTCGCAGCTTCACCCGCGGTACGAGGGCCGGGATTCCCGGAGTCGCTCCGGCGCTTACGCGGCGCTTGGCTCGACCTGCGAGCAACAGGTTGCTCGATCACGCAACGGACCGCCCCCATCGAGCCAGCGCCTGCTTGCCTCGTGCGTCCCCCGATCGGGCGACGCGACCTCTCTCTTCGAGCCTCGTGCGCGGTCGATCGTCGGATTCGGTGGTGCGGTCGCAGAGGTCGCGTTTCACGCTCGCCTCCGGTCTTGCGCGCCGGACAGGTCCCGTTCAGCGCTGTCCTTCCGCTCGACTCGATCGTACGCGCCGCCACTCGGCGAACCGGAGCTCGATCGTCCGACGACGAGCCGCGGCCCCGTTCCGCTCCAATGCGGAGGCAAGTACGTCAACGGTCGAGCGCTCACTCGCTCCGCACCTCGAGCGCCGCGACGCGGACATCGAGGTCCTTCACCCAGACGACCTTCCCCGTGAGGCTGTGACGACCGGGCGCGAGCGGCGCGAGGGAGCAGACGATCGGGATACCGTGGATCTCGACCTCGCTCGACGAGCTGCCGGCGGAGGTGGACTTGCCTTCGAACGCTGCACACGTCGTCGACTGTGTGGCGCCCGTGGGGCCAGTGTCGGAGACGGTAATGGTCGACGCTCGCAGCTTCTCGTAGATTGCGTCGCGCGTCGCGCGCGAGCTGGACTGCGCCCCTCTCGTCGCGACGGTCACGTCGAGCCGAAAGTTGAGCGCGCGAGTGGTCGGCAGGTCGAGCGCGAGCGTCGAAGCCTTCTGGAAGTCGAGCTCGCCGACACGCTCACCCTTCGGGCCCAGGTAGTACGCCGCCAAGGTCCCGATGACGACGCCGAAGAGGACGAAGCAGGCGAGGATCACGCCGGCCGGGTTCTTTGGCGAGCGCGGGGACTCGGAGATGTCGACCACGAGTCGACGTTACCACCGATCGAGCGCACGGATTCGCCCAGACGATGGGATGCCTCTGGGACGGCGGTATGTTCACCGGTCCGTGCCCGCGATGGATGGCTGGGACAAGGCCGAGGCGCTCTTCGCCGAGGGCAAGGCCGACGCGACTCTGGTTACGTCCGTGGACGTAGTCGCAGCCTAGTCGCTCGATCCTGCACGGTGAAGGCGCCGGACTGGCCCGTCGGCGGCAACCTGGTCCAGTTCCGGCTAGATCCTCCAAATTGGACCGGCACGGTAGGTCGTCGGGAGTCGGCAACGCCCTTGCGGCGGACCCCGTGTCGCGCTACCTGAACCCGAGGCTTGCCAGCCGGAGCGCGCGGTGAGGTTTGGCTGCGCTCAGAACTCCACACCTGCAGCGACTCGCCTCGCCGAGCTCCAAGAAGAGATTCTCTGGCTCTGTGAAGCGAGCCACGTTCCAGCCATTTGGGCGACCCAGTGCTCGATACGCTCGCACGCACCGGAGTGCCTTAGCCGAGCCGAGGTGACCGACGCCGCCGCCGTTGCCGCCGAGTGCGTCATGCTCAACAAGGGCCCATTCGTCGATCAGGCGGTCGCGATGCTCTCGGACATTCTCCAGAGCATGGGGAAAGCACCACTACAAAATTGCTCTACTTTCTGCAAGCTTCGGGTTTCGACCTTCGCGTTCGAGTGACGTGGCCATAGGGTCGTGCCTAGTGGGGTTGATTCGGTTCAAAAAATCGAATCGACGAACGCCGGCCTTTCTGGCAGCGCGAGGACCTCGCGTTCGATAGCGCATACCCGCAACAGAATTGTCTCGGCCTCGTGGTCGCGGCCCGCGGCGAACACTTGTCGCGCTCCCTGGGCCTCACCGGCGGTAACCCCGTCCGTCGTGACGATGCGATGCGCCCCGAGGAGCATCGAGCTGCCACCGGAAGGCAGATTCTTCCCTATCTCGGCACGAAGGGCATCCTCGTCCGGATGGCTCCGAAGATCGCCGAGAACCCTCAGCGACGGTCCACGGGCGGAGTCACGGTAGTAGTATCCGAGGCCGCGCGACCCTGAAGAATGCGCGTGGAACCAGACCCAGCCCCACTCGGGCCCCGCGACCGGGGCACTCGCGAGAACGGCGGCAGGCCGCGCTGCGAGCGCTGGAGCCCGACGCTTCTGGCGCTCCAGCTTCTCCCGATGCCATATCCATCCGCGCAGTCCGCCGATGAGCGCGCCAAAAAGTGTAAAGAGAAGGATTCTTGGAAGTGGCATTGAAGGCCGCCGGGAACCTACACTATAGATTGTGAACCGCCTTGGAGCCTTCAGCGCTTTCCTCTTCCAATTGGATAGGCCTCCGAGGAGATGGCGAGCTTCTTTCATCGGGGGCTGAGCCTACGCGACGTGGACCCGGGCGCGGAGGAGGCTCCCAACGGTCCTTTTCGCGACGTCGATCCTTCTCCGAACGCTGCCAGCCTACGAGGATGAAGCGTCTGCTCACCGCTCTCACTCTCAGCGCCACCCTGTGTATGAGCCGCGAGGGCCTCGCGGAGGAGCGTGCGCGCCCGCCGTCGAAGGGAACGGGGTTTCTCGTTACGGGAGTGGTGTTGACGGCAGTCGGCGTCGTGACGGTCATCGGCACGCCGTCCATTTGCAAGAACGGCTCGGGAACCGCGACCACTGGGAAGTCGACGGAAGGCTGTGAGCGCTTCGGGTACATCCTCGGCGCGACGTTCGGCGCCGTCGGAATCCCGCTCATGATTGTCGGTATCGTGAAACGATCGAGCTACAACGCATGGCTCGCGGAACACCCCGTGGCAAGCGGCCTCTCCATGACGGGCCATTCGGGTGGCGGCATGCTTGGCTGGAGCACGACGTTCTGACTCTTTTGACTCCGTTTTTGGGGGATCGCGCAAAAGGTCGGCCCTCACGACAGGTGGCGGGCGACCACCGGCGGCGAGTGCGCGAGCGCGTCCTCGACCGTGATATTCCTAAAACGTCATGGGTAGCATCTCCTGCCGCTTGCCGTTCGTGCTCCTCGCCGCGGTGCTCACGGCTTGCGCCGCCGCGCCTGCGCCCGTGCCCTCGCAGACGCTCACTCTCGTGCCGGGCGTGGTCGGTGGCGCCTCGAGCGCGCCCGCCCGGGGGCCGCTGGATTCCCCGCTTCCCGCGAGCGTCGCTGGAGAGAGCGAGATCGAAAGGCGCCTCCGCGCGGCGATGGGCTGCCCCTGGGACGGTGGGATCTTCACCGGTCCGTGCCCGGCGATGGATGGCTGGGACAAGGCCGAGGCGCTCTTCGCCGAGGGCAAGGCCGACGCGACTCTGGTCACGCTGCTCGAGAGCCCGGACCTCAAGGTTCGGCTCCTTGCATCCGAGAACCTCGACAAGTTCGGGAAGGTCTTTCGCACCGACGCAGCGCTCGCCGGACGGATCGTCGCAGTCGTCGAGCGAGAGCGCCAGAAGGACGGCCCCCTGGCCGCCCTCCTCGGGAGAACGGCAGCCACCATCGACGTCGAACGGACCGGCGTCTTGGCGCGCCTCGAGGCCATCGTCCAAGGACACCCGCTCGTCCTGGTGCGCTCCTACCTCGTGCAGTCGCTCGGGCAGCACAACCCCACCTCGGCATCGGTCCGGCGTTTGGTCCAGGCGGCCGTGCACGATCCGAGCTCGGAGGTGCGCGCGGCCGCGGCGGGCGCGTACCGATTCGTGAACGAAGGAGGGGCCGAGTCGTGCGCCTTCTGGGCGGCCAACCTCGCGCATCCGGACGGGCACGTCGTCGCCGAGCTCGCCAACGGCCTGAGCCAGGATCGCTGCGCCGACTACCACGATCGTCTCCTCACGACGCTGGAGCGGTCCGATGTCGCGCTGACGCCCTTTTCCTCCTACCCCCAGGCACTCGAGGGCCTCTGCAAGGGATCGAGCGCCAAGCCCAGAGACCGCCTCCGCGCGGCGGCCGTCGCCCGCCGGATCGTGGCCAAACCCACTTCACGAGGGTGCATCCCCGACAGCACGGCTGTCGAAGGGCTCGACGCTGTCCTCGCCTGTGATCCGAAGTCTGCCAAGGCCTATTTGCGCAGCTTCTTGAAGGCCCCCGACGGCGCGGTCAAGGAGCGCGCGGTCGCGCTCTACAAGCAGCTTCCCTGAGCTCACTTTGTTGCGCCGCGGGCTCTGTGGAGCGCATGGTGGAACGGAAAAGCGACTCGAAATCCCTCGTGCCACTCGAGCTCCGAGGAGCCGTGCGCAGCATCGCCACCGGACGAGGCGGTCATGGTTGGCATTCGCGGGCTCGCGATGGTGTGTGGCGGGGGTGGGCCCTGCGGGCTTACCTCACCCGCACTTCGCGCTTGCATCGACGGCCGCGCAGTCGGCGGCGGCCTTTATGTGACGACGCACCCGTCAACCTTCGCAGGATGCCGTAAACCGCTTTTCGATCCGTGCCCCCATGGCCTGCTTCGCGGGACGCCGAGCTGTGCGGTAAAAATGGGAGAGGCGACTCCGCCTTTACGGCGTGAGGTATTTTCGCAAGAACGCGAGACTTGTGCAGCTCGTCTTCGGGAGCTGATCGCCAATGGCCGGGAATCCGTGCCCGACGCCCGGGAGCTCGACGAGTGTCACTCGCCCGCCCGCCGCCTGGAGGGCGGTTCGGAACGTGCGTGACTGCTCGACCGGAACCGTGGTGTCGACCGTGCCGTGCGCGAGGAAGAATGGGGCCGACGCCGAAGAGACGTGGCTTATCGGGGAGGCGAGCGCGGCGACCGCGGGCGCGGCCTGGATGGCGCTGCCGAGCATGTTGATGACGCCTTCTCCTTCGGAGTCGTTGTTCGCCCACGGGACGGGGTCTCGGAAGTCCATCGGTCCATAGTGTGCGACCACGGCCTTGACGCCGACGGACTCGGAGGCGAGCGCCGACGGACATGTTCCATCGTCGAGGCCTGCGACGTTGCGCCCGACGCCGAGCATCGCGACGAGGTGCCCGCCCGCAGAGCCACCGAGCGCGCCGACACGAAGGGGATCGATGCCGTGCTCGGCCGCGTGCGCGCGGAGCCAACGGACGGCACATCGAACGTCGGAGACCTGCGTCGGGAACGTGTTGACGCCTCCCGCTTGCACGAGGCGGTAGTTCAGGGAGGCCGCGACGTACCCGAGGGTCGTAAGCTTGGCGGCGACCTGAGCGTAGGTCTGTTTGTCCCCAGTCGCCCAGCCGCCACCGTGCACGAGCACCACGAGCGGATGTGTCCCTGCGCTCGACGGCCGGTAGATGTCGAGCGCCTGAGGGCTGCCGTTTGGCGACGCATAAATGACGTCCTTCGCGGTCGTCATCGCTCCGGGGGCCGGCATCGGCGGGAGCGTGCAGCTGTTGACGACCTCGACCGACTCGCCGGGAGGAGCGCCAGCGTCCTGCGTGGCGCCGTCGGCGCTCGCGGACGCATCGGTAGGCGGGGCCGTCGCGCCATCCAGCTCCGCAGTGGCCGACGGAGGCGTGGACGGCGTGGACGGCGAGGGCGGTGGC
>JAYUKI010000099.1:0-5829 GCA_043764595.1 Myxococcales bacterium
GGTGGCCGAGAGGGCATAGAGCTCGTCCGGCTTGGCGGGCGGGTTGCAAGCAGGAGCCGGCTCGACAGGGGTCGGGGTGGTGGGCTTGGTGGTCGGAGTGGGGGCGGCGGTGGGCGTCGGAGTCGTCGGAGTCGTGGGGCTCGTGGCCGCGACCGGGGCCGGGCTCGGCGTGGGGGTCGTGCTCGAGGAGCACGCCGCAACCGACACCACGGCACTCGAGACGAAGGCGAAAACGACGATGCTCTTCATGGCGCTCCTCACGGTTCTTCCACTACGAAGCGTAGAGCGGGCCGGATCGGGGGGCAACGTTGGAATCGGAGCTCCGGACCCGTCCGTGGACACCCCGAGGATCGTCCAGGACAGGATCTCGGGGACCGCGGTTCGGCGATATTGTGAATTCTTTCCGTGGTTTGGGTGGTCGTTGAGCTGCGGCACGGTCCGAGCAACGTCCAGCACATGAACCACGCTCATTGGTCGGTCGAGTCTCTCGAGAACCACGATCTCCGCCGCTTCGTCCACTTCTCCCTCGCACGAGAGGCCGGGCAAGCCGACACTCTCCTCGGGGCATGGTGGAGCTCGGGGGCCGCATGCCCACGACTGCCCGGCGACGGGCGAAGCGAGCGCCGTCGGCGACGCAAGAGGCGGGCTCGCAGCTGATGTTTCTTGGGCGCGTTCGAGCGCGCCTCGGGTGAGCCGACCCCGGCAGCCGTGACTCCGGGGTCGGCGCTACGCCTCGCCTCTACGGAGCTTGTCGGCCACGAAAGCGAGACCTTGCGCGTTGAGGGTGACGTCGAGCTCGAGGGAGGCCCAGTCGTCGGCGTCGAGCACGAGGTCTACGTCGCGCGCGGCTTCGTCGAAGAGCTCGCGAAGCTCGGCTTCGATGCGGGCCGTGCACGTCTCGATCGGATCGACGGTCTTCGACTCGCGCACGACGAGGGCTTGGGAGCGATCGACGAACCGTCGCACCTGCGACGCGACCTCGGCCACGTTGCTGACGTCGCCAAAGTGTGTCGGGGATGCGGTCTTTTCGCCGAGGCCGAGCACGCGATCGAGGCTCTCGTGAGCGCGCTCGGCGTCGAAGTCGGTGGGGCTCGTGGAGGCGAACGCGAACGTTTTTCCTCGTTGGAGCCTCGGGTACACGATCCCGAAGGTGTCCCCGGTGTACACGGTCCCGGTCTCGGGATCGTGCACGACGAGGTGATGCTTGGCGTGTCCCGCGGTGTGGTACGCGGTCATCGTCGCGTTCCCCAACGTGAACGTGTCGCCGTCCTGGAGAATGCGAACGCGGCTCTCCGGGATGGGCAGAATCGTCCCGTAGACCTTGCGAAAATGCTCCTCGCCGTAGACGGCTGTAGCGCTCTTCACGAGCTTCTCGGGAGCGATGAGGTGGCGGGCGGCGCGGGGGTGCGCGAGCAGGGTCGCGTTGGGGCAGGCCGCGAGGAGCGCGCTGGCTCCACCAGCGTGGTCGAGGTGGGCGTGCGTCACGATGACGTAGTGCACGTCCTCGGGCTTCTTTCCCGTCCGTGAAAGGGCTTCCATCAGCACGGGGACGGCGTGGCTCGCGTAGCACTCGACGAACGCACACGCGTCGCCCGCGACTCGGAGGTAGGCGCCGACGTAACCGGGAGTCTCCGGTGCGCAGTCGATGGTGTGACGTTCGTGCTTCATGGTGCGGAATGTAGAGCACCACGCGCGTCTTGGGTATTTCGAGGATTCCGTCGCGGCGGCTTCAATCGCAGCGGGCGCTGGGATCGCTGGCGTTGCAGCTCTGGGCGCAACCGCGCTTCGGATCGTACTTCGTGCCGACCTTCACGCAGTAGCCACCCGCCAGTGCATCTTCCCCCGGCACGGGCTCGATGAGCCTTTCGCAGGCGTACCCGGCTCCACAGGGGCAATACGATGCGCCGTCGTCGGTGCGGCCTTGGGCGTTCTGGCATCGGCACGAGCAGTAGACGGCGTCGGTCGGCCGCCGATTGGTGCATTGTGCATCGATATCGCCGTTTTCGTCGCCCAGCACGTCTCGTCCGTCCTGGGTCTTGCACGCCCCGCTCGGCGACGATTTGCCGTACGGGCAGCCGACACGGCCTCGGAAGTGGTTCACGAGGCACACCCCCGACGAGCACGAACGGCTCTTGCTCTCGATGGTGACCTGATTCTCGTGGAAGCTGGAAAACTGCGTCTCTTTCTCGACCTCCGGGACGCAAGGGTCGCCGATGCCGAGGCGCTCGGCCACCCCGGGAGTCTCCGTGTCCGGGTCGACGACACCTAGGCAACCGACGGTCCCGAGAGCCAACACGAACCAAGGCGCCATCCTGAAATACGAACAGCTTCCACCGGCGACGAACGTGTCCATGAGACCTCCTTGGGAGCGCCGAGACCGGCGTCCGTGTTTTGGCAGACAAGGGAAGGGGCGACGGCGTGCTTCGGCCATCCGGAGCGCGCAGTGGGCGGATCGAACGGAAGATCGCTGGGCGAGCCGGTGGACGTGGCCTAAGGGCAGCGGCTTTTTTCCACCGTCCGCACGAGGTGCGCCCAGGGGAAGCCTGGCACGAGGTCCGCGACGACGAGCTCTTTGTCGCGAAACTCGAACGCGTGGGGACCTTCGCGTCCGATGGCGGGCTTGAAGACGAAGGCCCCTCCGGAAGTCCCCCTCTGCAGGCTGTACTCGCCGCGAACGCAGGTCATTCCGTTGTCCAGGGCGTAGAGCAGGTCTTCTCCGAAGGCGATTTCGAACGTGATCCCGGCGGACGAGGGGGTTATTTCGGTGCCCTCGGGCGAGGTCGTCTTGGTCAACGACTTGAGCGAGAGTCGGCCGAAAAAAGAGTTCGGGACTTCGACGGGAGTCGAGCTCGACGAGCCGTTGGAGATGGCCGTCGAGGCCCCGCCGTCGATCACCTCGCCCTGGCACCCCACCGAGACGATTGGACCTGCCAAGAGCACAGCCGTGAACGCGAGGACCTTTCCGACGCGACGCGGGCTCATGGTGTGTCGGTCAGGGTCGCCAAAGAGGACTTTACCGAGCGGAGCATGGCACTTTGGGGGAAGCGCTTTTCGAAGGCGGCACCACGGACTTTGGCTTCGGCCGGGCGGTGCGCGTCGACGAGGGCCTTGGTGGCAATGGCCTCGCGTTCCTCGACCAGGGCACCCGCCGGGAAGTCACGGCGGTGACGTTCGGCAAGGCGCACGGCCTCGTTCGCTTCGCCGCTCGCGAGGGCCACTCGTGCGGCGTCGAGGAGGTTCCGCTCGGCCGTGAGGCCAGCACCCGTCTGCGACGCTTGCGGGGCAGGGGTCTTCGCTTTTGGGGAATCCTCGAACGTGAGGTCGGCGGGCGCCGCCGTGAACGCGGGGTATCCGATGGGGACGTCCACCGGGACGTAGACCACCTCGTGGGTGCTCGCGGCAGTCGCCTTCGGCGCCTCGAACGCCTTTGGTACCAGCGTCGCAACGAGTGCACCAAGTAGCGCACCGAGGACGAGCGCCGCCGGGATTGCCGCGCCACGCGGTGAGGTCTTCGGGGGCAGGGCTGCGGTTTGCGGCAAACGTGCGAGCGCTTCGGCTGCGGCGACTTTGGCCATCACGGCGTCAAAACCACGCTCGCGCGCTCCGGCCGGGGGGAAGGGCTCGGAGAGCCGCTCGCGCCGAAGAAGAGAGGAGATGTCGTCGTCCATGGGAGGGAGCGAAGGGGAGTTCATCGAAGGGGCTCCTTTCCACGAGCCGAGAGCCGCCGAACGGCGGTAGCAAAGTCTTGTCGAGCGGACCTGAGCCGCGTGTACGCCGTGCCGAGCGGAATTCCGAGGGCTTCCGCGATGGTGGGAACGGGAACTTGGTCGAGCTCGTGCATCACGAAAACCGAACGTTGGGGAAGGTCGAGCGCTTCGAGGGCCTCGGCGACGAGGCGTTGCTCTTCGCGGCGAATGGCTTGTTCGTCGGGAGAGGGACCCGGGTGAACGGAGGCGGGGCCTTGCTCGGGTGGACCGGCTTCCCGTCTGTGCCGTGCGAGCTTCCGGTAGTCGGATGCGGCGCGGACCGCAAAGGCGAAGAGCCAAGGACGAACGGGACGCGCCGGATCGTACGTATCGAGCTTGCCGTGCACGCGGAAGAAGACCTCGTTCGTGATGTCCTCGCGGTCGCGATCCTGGACGCCGAGCCTTCGCAGGGAAATCCATACGTAATCGTAGTGGGCGTCGAAGATGGTCCGGAAGGAGACGACGTGGTCGCTCGTCCGCGGTTCTGAAGAATCGGGAGCGACGGGCTCGTCGTCGAGAGAGACGCCCACCGGCGCCCCGGCGTGGGGGGCGTGGGCGATGGCAGCCTGGAAGGAGGACAGCGACAGGGTCACATCCATCCCTTGGGGGCTGCTCACCGACGGCATTTCGTTTTCTTCGTCCTCAGCCACTCTTACATGAGCGTACATGTTGCGCTCTAGAAGCGCACTACGGCCTGCAGCCCAAGGCCAAGCGACGCCGGGCCGGTTCGAAACGCTGGGACGCCGTTCACGGTGACGCTTGGCCGTGTGAGCGCGAAACGAACGTCGGCGAACGCCCGAAACACGAGGTGCTCGGAGATCACGAGCTCGATGCCAGGCTCGAGCCCTGCGCCGGCGACGATGGCCGTTCCTGCTCGCGGGAGGTCTACCCCTGCACCGCCGCCGTCGAGCACACCGAGGCCGCCCTTGGCGCAGACATAGGGGAGCGCGAGATGGAGGCAGGCCGATAGCGTGCCTTGGACCACCGACGCACGTGCCTTGAAGGCTCCTTCCGAGCCTTCCGAGGGCAAGAGGGCGGTCACGTCGCCGGCGATTCGAACCGCACCGAACCGCACGCCGACGCTTGCGCCGATCCCGAGTGTGAGCGCTGGCGTTTGACCGGCGTTGCCAAGCAGAAGGACTCCGAGCTCAGGAAAAACCGTGCGCGGAGCGGGTGGTTTCTCGGGCGCCTTCGGGGGCTCGTCGGCGATGGGGGGCGGCTTGACGATCGCCGGAGGGTCCTCGACCACGGTGGGCGGGTCGGGGGAGGGCTCGGTTTTTGGCAAGATGGCGGCGAGGTCGTCCACCGTGATGCTCAGGTTCAGCGCGAGCGTGCGTACGAGCTCTGCGCATTCACGCGATGCGGACTGGATGATGCGAGAGCCGACGAGCTTGCCGTCCCTGTCGATGACCCGGACGCGTCCGGTGAATCCGGTGGGCTCGCGCTTTTCGATCTCGGCCACCAGCGTGACGTCGGCCGTCGCGAAAAAGGGGTCGTACCCGAGGCGCTTGCCCACGGCCTTTCGGAGCTCGTCTTCGTTCGGGCAGCTCGCCGCCCCTTCGCCGCGCACGTAGACGAGCTTCGCGCTCGGAGTCGCGAGGGCGAGCTTCGGCGTGGCGAGCAGGGAAAAAAAGGCGATCGCTGCTGCAATCGAGCTCGGCACGGTGGACGTGCGCAGCCACGAACGTCGGGAGCGCGTCTCCGCGGGGCTCATGGGGGGCTACGTCTTCGACGAATCCGGGGCCTTGTCGTCGTCGTCGGTGCGTGGCTTCGGCGCGACCAAGAACGAGACGCCCACGGAGAGGAAATAGAGGAGCGAGAGCGCGCCGCTTACGGCGATCTGGCTCGTCACCTCGGGGCCGGGCGTGACCACGGCGCCAAGCACGAACGACCCAAGGATGGCCCAACGACTGAACTTCACGAGCTGCTTCGGGGTCACGATTCCAGCGATGGCGAGGAACGTGATGAAGAGCGGAAGCTCGAACACGAAGCCGAACGCGAGGAGCATTCGTGTCGCGAAATCGAGGTAAAATTCCATGGTTGGGCGCGACGTGAGGATCATGTCGGGGTCGCCGTCGACCTT
>JAYUKI010000100.1:0-1755 GCA_043764595.1 Myxococcales bacterium
GGCTTTTGCCCGATTCGCTCGCACCGGAAGCCTACTCCCGTAGTCTGAGGAGCGGAGCGACGAGGCCACCTGCCGCAGCGAGAGGATCGGCGGGAGATGACACACCCACTTCGACCGGGCGCCGAAGCCCTTGAATCGGAGTGGCGCCGGGCCGTTCTCGTCGAATGGGAGCACGCGAAACCTACCGCTCATCGCGAGCGTTCGTCGCGTAGACGTATGCAAGATGCACGAATGTGCCAAGGTGCCGCGCGGCCCTTTAGCTCACGGCGAACTGCGCGCAAGCTCAAGATACTTCTAGGAAAATTGCGCGTCGGGGGCTTTCGCGCGCACCGTTCGCGCGTCACACTTGTGAGTGGCACGCAGGCTCGTGCTCGGAAGGTCGAGGACCAATGTCGATGAAGTCGCTGTCGGCAGGGGGCAACTCGCCGTGGATTTCCGGGCGACTTCGGTTCGCGGCATTCGCTGCCGCGGCGCTCGCCATCGCTGCAGCGGGGTGCGGAAGGTCGAACGCAAAAGAGCCCGCACCAGCCTACGTGCTGACCGATGCCCAACGAGGTGTCGTTGCTGTCGCTACATCCACCGATGATGGCACCGATCATGTGACACTCTGCTCGGGCGCACTCGTGGCCCCGAACCTCGTCTTGACGGCACGGCATTGCGTGTCCCGCGCACTCACCGCCACGCCTTCGTGCGATGCGGATGGCCGCTCCCACAACGGGGTGCATCTCTCCGCCGACGTCGATCCGAGTCGCATCTCGATCTACGTCGGTTCGGTCGTGCGGCCCGAGACCGATGCGCCCGTGGCTCGTGCCGAACGAACCCTTCATCCGAAGAGCCAAGTGCTCTGCGACGCCGACGTGGCGTTCCTCGTCCTCGACCGCCCCATCGACGCCAAGATTCTCCCAATGCGTCTCCATGGCCCCGTCGAGCCTGGCGATCGCGTGGTTCCGGTCGGGTTCGGTGGTGGCCCCGCAAACATCGTCGGCCTCAAGGTGGCCCGCAACGACAGCACGGTGCTCACGATCGGGCCCGCGGCGAACGCGCGCACGGGCGCAGTCCTCGGGCCGCGCGAGTTCGAGGTCGACCAAGCCACCTGCCGAGGCGATTCGGGCGGCCCTGCCATCGATGCCAGCACCGGCGAAGTGGTAGGCGTCGTCTCGCGTGGAGGAAGCTGCTCGGCCTCGGGAAACCACGTTTACACACGTGTCGACTCGTATGCCCGGCTTGCCGCGCACGCCTTCGTGACCGCCGGACGAGTGGCCGCTCAGAACCTCGCCCGCCGTGACGTCGAAGAAGACAAGGAGCGCGAACGCTGAGTCCTCCGGCTCTGGAGCGCGACAAAAAGCACGACGCCCGCGATGCTCGGGAAGAGCACGACGGGCGTCGAGGAGAAGCGCCTACGCGCCGAGCCTATTCGCTGAGCTTCGGCTTGGCCGGAAGAGCGAACCCGACCGAGAGCGTAATCATCTGGTTGAACTTGAAGGTTTGATCCTCGCCGTTCACGTTCTGATCGGGGAACTTGCCGTCGTTTCCACCGCCACGCTGGTCGAGACCGGCGCGGTTCCAGGAGAACGGGAAGGCGCGGTACTCGAGGCCGAAGTTCACGAGGTTGTTCGTGTAGAACTTGAACCCGAGACCGAAGTTCGGCGAAATCGCAACACGCGAGTCCATCGTCTTCGTGGGGCCAACGCACGCGCCCGCGGTGCAATCCGCGCGCTCGTCGATGCCGTGAAAGCCGAGGCCGAGGTGGAGATA
>JAYUKI010000101.1:0-5821 GCA_043764595.1 Myxococcales bacterium
GAGACCTGGGCCGGCACCGGGGGATATATTCGAGAGACCACATTCGAGGCAAAAGGGAACCAAGACCCCGGTGGGCAGGGTGGGTTCGGGACCTGCTACGACAGCGAAAATCTCCCGGTCACCCGACAAGGAGGCGGTCGCGGGGCGAGCAGCGGCGTCTACTGGCACGCCGAAAACAACAATCCTTGGACGACCATCGTCGGCTCGACACCCGAGGAGAACGGCACGGCCGGCGGCGGCGGCGGCGCGAATGGCGCGAATGCGAACGGCGGCGCGATTGGTGAAAATGGATACGCGGTCGCGAACGGCACCGCGGGGACCTCGGGCGAGGCCGGGGGCGGTGGCCGCGGAGGCTCTACAAGTTCGCCTGCGGTGAATTTGGGCCGCGGATACTGGCTCGGGAAAGCCGGCCCTGGCGGTGGTGTGGGGGGATGTCCGGGTATGGCGAGTACGGCGGGCAAGGGAGGCGGCGCGAGCCTGGGAATCGTGGCCATTCGCAGCCCGCTCCGTCTCGAGGATATGACGGTCACGAGCCAGGCCGGCGGCGCCGCGGGCAAAGGCACGTTCGGCAGCCAACCTACGGCGGGCACCGCAGGAGGAAACGACGGCTCAGGCCGCGTCAACTCGAACCCCGGCGGGTCCGGTGGCGCGGCAGGGATTTCGGGCAACGGCGCCGCGGGCCCGTCGATCGCGGTGGCCTACCAAGGGTTGGCGCTCATCCTCACCCGCACGACTACGACCCCAGGTGACGGCGGCGCTGGCGTAGAGGCCCGCTCGGCCAACGGCAAGACGATCCCCGCCACTCCGGCCGGCGTTTCGGAAGGAGTGAAGGCGCTCTGAGCCTGTCGCGAAGGTCCCTTGGCCGAACGCATGCGCAACGAGGGACGGAGCAGGCCTCCGTCCCTCGCGTGCGTTTTGGAAGACCCATGAGCCAAGAGGGCAGTGCGGGGCGACCACCGCTTTCGGTCGTCACGTCGGTTCGCAGGAGCTTGACGATGTTGGGGTGGTCCAAAATCGCCATGAGCGGCACTTCTTTCTCGAAGCGAGCCATGGCCGCTTCGCTGCGAACGAGCTCGGGGTGAAGGAGCTTTATGACCTGCCGCGAATCACTTCACTTCGAAAACATCCGCATACACGCCCTCGACGCCCTTGGTGGCCCCTGGCCCACCTTCGCCGCCCAATGGCGGAGTGCCCGTGGGGCGCTTGATCTTCGTCGCGGCATCCTTGTTTGGGGCTTTGGCTCCCGACCAAGCGATGGCAACCGAAATGCCCCCGGCGCCGCCGCCGCCCGAGCCCCCGTCACCACCTTTTGCGCCATTGCCACCGTTGCACGCGCCACCGCTCCGATTGCCTCCGAATCCGCCTGACTGACCCGTTTGCCCGCCTCCGCCCGTTCCGCCCACTTTGGCCGCCTTCGAGACCAACTCAGTGGCCTCGAGGCTCACCGTGCTGCCAAACGAGAGCACCGCCACACTCGAGCCACCCGCGCCGCCACCGAAGCCGCCTTCGCCGCCGCAGCCACCAGCACCTCCTCCACCGCCCGCTCCGCCTGCTCCGGCACCTCCACCCCCTCCACCGCCAACCGTACCGTGCCCACCGTTCACGCCTCGGGTTCCGACGAAACCGGCAGCCGTCAGACCTCCGCTAGTGGTGGCGCCTGCGTTGCTGGCCCCCACGAGTCCATCGATCCCTGGGAGTCCACCTGCGCCAGAGCCCTGACAGGTGGTGAGCGTTCCTTTTGCTCCGCCCGGAGGCCTGGGATTCGCATCGGTGCCGTCCACCCCAGCGTTTCCACCCTTCCCACCAATGCTAGTGCCGCCACCAGGGCACGTCCCCGAATTGCCACCAACGCCACCATTGGTCATATCCGGGGCCGCCGTGCCTTTCAGTGCCTCGGCGTCCGCAGGAAAGGCAAAACTCCCATTCTTCTGCGCGGGCGCCTCGGCGCCATCCCCGGCTTCGATCTTCATCCGCAAAAGCCGTACGTTCACGGCCTCGCTCACGAACACGCCCACGCTGCTCTCGCTGGGCGCAGCTCCATTCATTCCGAGCACCTCGAGGTCCGCTACGAGGACGTCACTGCCCACATTGGCAATCTTCATTCCGTACGCGGCCTTCGTGGCTTTCACTTTGGGCTTCGCGCCCGCTTTCGTGAAGTCGCACGTCGCGCCGCCATAAAGCTCCACCGCGCGCTCCACGTCGACCGAGCCATTGTAGTCGCCCTCGCACACCACGATGCGCGAGCGGTTCGAAGAAAGAGCCTTGGCAATCGTTTGAAAGGGCTTCGCTCGGCTCCCGTCGTTCGCATCGTTTCCCGTGGGCGACACATACGCGCCAAAGGAGTCCGTGAGGCACTTCTCGGGGTTCTTCGTGGGGTCCGTGGGCGTGTCGCACCCCACGGGGATTGGGTCCGCGTCCGGCTTGGTGTCCAAGAGGGTCCCGTCCGGCAGGGTCCCATCCCCCGCCTCGGTCCCGCCCCTGCAAATGCCATATCCACAAATGTCCGACTCGAACGAAGCACAACCGCCGAACCCCAAAGCTCCCGCGGTCACGAAGCCGAATACGCCAAGAAAAAAGGATGCGCGTTTCATTTCAAAACCTCCCCGTGAGCATCACTTCGGCTCGGCCGGGCTCGATGATCGGTACCAAGCTCGCACTCTTCACTCCCGTGGCGGCACCAACGCGACGCTCTTTCCAGGGCGTCACGACGGCCGTCGCGATGATGGCCCCCACTAGGGCCGCTCCTCCCACGCCGTAAGCGATGTACGAGCCGGTTCGCATTCCCTTTCCTCCCGAAAGGGCGTCGTTCAAGTCTTGGCAGCTCGGATCGGTGGCGCCCGCGCAGTTGCGGCTGGTGCGTGCATCCTCCAGGGTGCTTGCTTTGCCGCTTGCCAAAAGGCCTAGCACTACTCCGGCTCCCACTCCGGCAATGCCCACTCCGGCCAGTACTCCGGGGGCGAGCCAACTGCCCTTTTTGGTTTCGCCGGGTGGACCCTCGAGAATGAGCCTCACGGTCTGATCGTCGCCACCACGAACCACGATCTTGATCGTGCGGCCATTCGACGTGCACGAATGCTCGCCCGCTTTCAAGTCGATGGGATGGGCGAATGGCGCGGTTCCAATGGAGCGGCCGTCAATCTCCACTTTTTGGCCCGGCTCGCTCACGATGGTCACGCGCCCCGTGCTCTGCAAGAGCTCGTGCATGATGCCGTCTTGCGCGGTCTTTACCATCGCGGGCTCGGCGTCTTTGGCTTCGATGAACTGACGGCAATGTTTGATGGCCTCGTGCTCCAGCTTGAGCTGTTGCTCGATGACGCAAAGGTTCAACATGGTCTTGGCCATGGGCCGTGCGGCCAGGGCCTGAAGGAGCTTCACGCGCGCCCCCTCGAACTGCCCAGCCTTGGTGAGGGCCACTCCCTCTTCGTGCTTCGTATCGGCTTCGTCGGCGCGAGCCGAAGGCGCCACGGCCACGGTCGCGCAAACCGCGAGACAGCCAACCAGTTTCGAGAAATTCAGTCCGTGCGTGCGCGTCATTCGATCTCCGAGGTCGTGCGGCCAAGCCGCGAAGCGAGGGGTAAGTTTAGCGTCTCGGCCACGAGCGCCAAACAAAACTGCCTACCAAGAAATAGTCTTACGACGCACGATCCACGCCACGCCGCCCGACACGCGAACCGCGGCCCGACCAACTACGCCACGAGTGGCGCGATTTTCGGACGGATCACGCCAAGAGTGGCGTGAATTTCCACCGACCCCTAGAAATCCAGCGGTTTGGAGGCGCGGCCGCGGCCATTGGCAAGCGCTACGGTGCTACCCGCGCGACCCGAAAATCGACGTGCCCACCCTCACATAGGTCGCACCTTCGGCGACGGCGACCTCGAGGTCCCCACTCATGCCCATACTGAGATCCGGAAGGTCCTCTGCCACGAGGTTCCGCAAGGTCCGAAGCGTGGAGAATACACGTTTCGCTTCGGTCAAGTCGTCGGCGGGCGGCATGGCCATCAGGCCGACGACACGAAGCGCAGGCTCGGCACGTGCCGCGGCGAGGAGCTCGGGGAGCTCGGCCTGGGCGACCCCATGCTTTTGCACTTCTCCACCGATGTTCACTTCGAGCAAGACGCGAAGCGGGTGGCGAGTCGCTTCTTCGACCGGCGCTGCGCCTTCCGCGGTGCTCTCGATCGGCTCGCCGAAGCGGCCTGCAGCCACGTAGCGCCGCGCGAGCTCTTTGGCGAGAACGGGAGAATCCACCGAGTGCACCACGTGCGCGACCTTCGCCACGAGCTTGGCTTTGTTCGATTGGAGATGGCCAATGAAGTGCCACTCGATGTCCGGCAAATCGACGAGCTCGGCGGCCTTATCGAGGAGCTCTTTGGCGTAGTTCTCGCCGAATCGCCTTTCGCCCAAAGCATACGCCTCGCGAATGGCCGAAGGGGGATGTGTCTTGGAGACACATACGAGCTTCACCGAGCCGGGCTCTCGCGAAGAGGCTACCTCGGCCGCGGTGATACGTGCTTTGACGCCCGCGAGGCGCTGCGAAAAGCTTTCGTTCGCGCCTTGCGCCTCTTCGGAGCTCACGTGTTCCTCTGGATTTTTGGCCGTTTGCGATGGGCCGCAGGCCGTGCGTGCCACACCATCACGTCGCTGTCGCGGTCGAGAGGAGCGCCGAAAAAATCGCCCACCACGCGCAGGTCCTCGAAGCCATTGTAGTGAAGGAGCGCTTCCCACTCGCGAGGGAAGTATTGCCGATGGGCAAGCGGCGTGGCGAAGGCAGGCCGGGTTTTGTCCTCGGGGAAGAACTGCATCGTCACGAGCAACACTTGGGTCGACGGATCGAAGTCGAAAAGCTCTTTGTAGCGAACCTTTCCCTCGGTCGGATGGCGGAATGGCGGGGCACCAAAAGGCTTCTCCGGATCGCGCGCGAGATTCTCGGCGAGGGGAACCGACAGATCGACCACGAGCTCGCCGTCGGGCAAAAGATGCCGCTTCACCGTGGCGAAGAAGCGCTCGGCGTCGTCGCGTGTGTAAAGGTGAAGTGCCGTGTTGAATGGGCAAAACACACGGGCAAATTTCTTCCCGAGCGAAACGTCGCGAATGTCCCCTTCGCGGATGGTCACGCGAGCGCGAACTTCGGGGGGCTCGCGTTCGAGACGCGCGCGAAGATCGTCGAGCATGGGGCGCGAATGGTCCACCGCACACACCCGCACGCCGTGACGCGCGAGCGGCAACGTGATCCGACCGTTTCCCGCGCCGAGCTCGAGCACGGGCCCACCCGAACGCATGGCCTCGTTCACGTAGTAGCCAATGTCGGCATTTCGTGCGGCATACGTGTGCGCGTAATAGGCAGGGTCCGCGTAGTGGGCAAACGAGCCCAAGCGCATCATGGCGGCTTGCGGATCGTACGGGCTCGCACTCGGCGTTCGCGCCTTGGTGCCTTGGGCCTTCTTGGGCATGGCTTTTTCAGCCGACCGAGGCGTAGGCAGCACCATTTTTGCGCTTTTCGCGCGCGGAGGCTTCGAGCCCGCAATGGTCTCTTCTGCCTGGCGCGTCTTCGAGGGCCGCCCTTTGGACGGCCCTCGCGCGGAGCTCACAGACTGCCGCGGGCTTGGGCGTCGATCCACTCGGACACGGCTTCGTTGGCGGAGCGGTCGTAGTGGACCTTTCCAGCAGCGATTTCGCGGAGGGCGGTGACGGCGGCCTTGTTTTTGGAGGGGACGAGCGAGGGCTGGCCCTTCATGAGCTGGCGCGTGCGGATCGCCGCGAGAAGCACCAGGGCGAAGCGGTTCTCTTCACGCTCGAGGCAATCTTCAACGGTAACTCGTGCCAT
>JAYUKI010000102.1:0-1754 GCA_043764595.1 Myxococcales bacterium
GAACGCCCGGTCTCACATCGAGGCCCAAGGAGCGCGATGGATAATCCTGTCGTTATCGCTGTCATCGTGGTGGCCATTTTGGTGGCGGCCATCGCCTACGTGGCGCTCAAAAAGAAGACACCCGAGCTTCCCGCGCCCGACGAGGACGTCAAGAAGCCGGAACCGAAGAAGCTCGAATCCAAAGCGGAAGCCGAAACCAAGCCCGCGGCGAAGAAGCCCGAGCCCAAAGCGGAAACAAAGCCCGAGCCCAAGGCCGAAACCAAGCCCGTCGAATCGGCACGCGCAGATCGCCGCGAGCTCGTCGCCACGTCGCTCGAAGCCCCGCAAGCGAAGAAGCCCCGCGAGGACGAGATTGCCATCGACGAAGCTCCGGCGGAGGACGCGCAGGCCGTCGCTCCTCCGACGTCGAAGCGCGACGTCGAGGGGCTCCGCAAGGGTCTTTTCGCCTCGCGAAAGGGCTTCATTGCTCGCCTGACGGCGATCTTCACTGGCAAAAAGGAAATCGATCCGGCCATCCTCGAGCAGATGGAAGAGGTGATGATCTCGAGCGACGTGGGCGTGAAGACCACGCAGGCCATCCTCGAGCGCCTCCGTGGGCGCCTCGAGCGCAAAGAGCTCGACGACGCTCAAGCCGTCTGGTCGGCCCTTCGTGCAGAGGCACTCACCATCTTGTCGGTCGACGTCCCGAAGCCGCCTGCCGGTCGGCCGCTCGTGCTCCTCATGGTCGGCGTCAATGGCGTGGGCAAGACCACCACCATCGGCAAGCTGGCGACGAAGTGGAATGCGGACGGCAAGAAGGTCATGCTCGCCGCCGGCGACACCTTCCGAGCCGCTGCGGTGCAGCAGCTCGAAGTGTGGGGCAAGCGGGTCGGGGCCGAAGTGATCCGTGGCAAAGAGGGCGCCGATCCAGGTGCCGTCGCTTTCGATGCGACCACCAAGGCGAAAGAAGCCAACGTGGACGTGCTTTTGGTGGACACTGCGGGCCGTCTCCACACGAAGGCGCCGCTGATGGACGAGATCAAGAAGGTTCGCAAGACCATCGACAAGGCCATGAACGGCGCGCCGCACGAGACGTTCCTCGTCCTCGACGCCACCACGGGCCAGAACGCGCTGACCCAAGCGCAACTCTTCAAGGAAGCCGTGGACCTCACGGGCATCGTCCTGACCAAGCTCGATGGAACCGCCAAGGGCGGCATCGTGCTCGGCATCTGCGACGAGCTCAAAATCCCCGTCCGCTACGTGGGCCTCGGCGAGCGCGCCGAGGACCTCCGAGAGTTCCACGCCGGAGACTTCGTCGAGGCGCTCTTTGGCCAATCCGACGACGTCGACTCGTGAGCTCTCTCCATATGCCCCGCCTCGATCAAAAACGCGTGCTCGAAAAACACGCCCTGAAATGGGCCCTGCGAGGGACTTCGCGAATGCCGGATGGATTGTCGTTGATTGGGCGAAATCGCGCATGGTATAGTCCCGCGCACTTTCGCTGTACGCCTGAATCCCTAATTGTTCTAACTAGTTACGCACCGTGAAGGGTAAAGCGGCAGAAGGGGTTGCGATGAAGCAGGCTGGGAATTCCCTGCCGACTTCCGACGGTGTCGAGCACCGAGGCAGTCAAGGGCAGATGAAGGGCATGCGCCGCGTGGCGGGCTGCCTTCTCGCGGTGGCTCTCGTAGCCGCGCCGCAGTTGGCGCATGCGCAAAAGGGCGGCAAAAAGCCGGCTCCTGCTGCAGCAAGCGCGGCTCCGGCTCCGGCTGGGG
>JAYUKI010000103.1:0-1753 GCA_043764595.1 Myxococcales bacterium
TCCGAGCATGGACGAGCTCGACTTCGACGCCCACCTGCCCCCACCATCCCCGCTCCCGGCGATGGTGATGATCACGGGCGGACTGCAGGCGAATGCGCCGACGCAAGATCGCTCGCCTCGAGCACCGACGGGAGAAGCCCGGCCGTTCACCCCGGGCTCCCACACGTCCGCACCGAGCAGCGGGATCGACTTCGGGACGGTGTCTCGCCTCTCCCCGAACGAGCTCGACGCCCTCCCGTACGGACTCATCTGCGTCGATGCTCAAGGGCGGGTGGTTCACTACAACGACACGGAATCTCGGATGGCCCGCTTGCCGAAAGGCAAGGTCATTGGGCGAAACTTCTTCACCGACGTCGCGCCGTGCACTCGAGTCCGCGAGTTCGAGGGGAAGTTTTACGAACTTGTTCGCGACCCATCCAAAGTGCGTGTTTGTTCGTTCGACTTCGTGTTTCGGTTCCACCACTCGGAACAACACGTCACTATCGTGATGACCCCGGCTCGCACGAGAGGTCTCTACAACTTTGCTCTTTTGCGCCGATCGGTCTCGCCGAAAGAATGACCGGGCGGCCGCGTCCGATTGCGTAGCCAAGGGTGATTTCGTTTACTGCCGGAGGTCCACCCCCGGACGTATAGCTGAGTGAATTCGGCCACGTACCCCATGTCCACACACACCAGCGTCGAGTCGAGGACGAAGGTCCGAAGGAGCTTGAGTGCCATTTGAACGACTACGCGGAGCGAATTCCTATCTCTGTCGCAAGACGACGAGGACGACATGAACGAACCTAGCTCGACGTTGCACCGAGAGGTCGTGTTCATCGTGGGCGGGCACGGCGGTATTGGCACGGCGCTTTGCATGCGTCTCGCACGGCGGGGCGCCACAGTCGTCCTCGCCGGCCGCGAGGAGGCTGCCGTACGAGCTGCGGTCGATGGTCTGCCCTCCGACTCGGCGCACGCCGTGACCCTCGACGCACGCGACTTCGATGCTACCGAACGCGAGCTCAAGGCCGCGGCCGAGCGGCACGGGGCTCTCACGGCCGTGGTCAATCTGGCAGGGTCCATCCTCCTCAAACCGGCCCACCTGACATCGGCCGCCGACTGGGCAGACGTCGTCGGGACGAATTTGAGCACGGCGTTTTCGGTCATTCGCGGCGCCGCGTCTCTCATGGGCAGGTCGGGCGGCGGCTCGGTCGTGCTCATGTCGTCGGCGGCCGCGCGCATCGGCCTGACGAATCATGACGCCATCGCTGCGGCCAAGGCGGGAGTGATCGGACTCGCGCTGGCTTCGGCTGCCACTTATGCACCGCGCAACGTGCGAATCAACGTCGTCGCGCCCGGCCTCGTGCGGACGAAGCTGAGTGCACGGATCGTCGAAAACGAGGCGTCACGGAAGGCGTCGGAAGCGATGCACCCACTGGGACGAGTCGGAGAGCCGGACGACGTGGCCTCGCTCTTGGCGTGGCTCGTCGATCCCGAGGTTGCGTGGGTCACGGGGCAGGTCTTCGGTGTCGACGGCGGGCTCGGCACCGTACGGTCCCGGTAGCACCAATGAAGACGTCGATACCGAACCCCAAGACCGAGACGACCTCATGATGTGGGCTTTGATAAAGCGGACGGAGTGGCGCCCCTTCCTCGATCTGCTTTCGCCATCTTTCTTTCGCGTCGTGCCAGCTGGCCCCCTCGTTGCGGAGCTCGGCCGCCTCGCCTCCCTCTACCGAAGCTCGGATCGCTTCGCTCAGGGGATTTCCGATCGCGG
>JAYUKI010000104.1:0-21694 GCA_043764595.1 Myxococcales bacterium
GTGTTGATGGTCACCCACGACCGCTGGGTGCTCGATGCCGTGTGCGACAGGATCTTCGAGCTCGATCGCGGGACGTTGACCGAGTTCGAGGGAAACTACACCGACTACGTGGAGCAGAAAGCCGAGCTTCTGGCCCACGAGGACCGTGTGGAGCGCAACCGACAGAACTTCCTCCGTCGCGAGACGGCCTGGCTTCGTCGTGGGGCAAAGGCGCGAAGCACGAAGCAGAAAGCGCGAATCCACCGCGCCGAGGCGGCCATCGCCGACAAGCCGCGTGAAGACATTCAAAAAGTGGATTTCGCCGGAGTCGATGGAAACGTCGCGCGGCTCGGAAAGACCATTTTGAACCTCGAGAACGTGAGTGTCTCGATGGGAGGACGCGAGCTCGTCACGGACCTCACGCTCCACCTCGTCGCCGGGGAACGACTGGGAATCGTCGGACGAAACGGCGTCGGAAAGACGACGCTCCTACGGCTCCTCACGGGTGAGCTCGAGCCGACCCGCGGAACGGTGAAGCTCGGGACCAACACCAAAGTGGCACTCTTCGATCAGGCTCGTGCCGTGCTCGAGGAAGACTGGACCGTCTACGACAACGTGGCGGGCCAAAAAGGCGCTTTGGAGACCGGCGGAGGTCAGGTCGACCTCGGGACCGAGAAGGTCGACCTTCGCGTTTACCTCGAAGGCTTTCTCTTCGACACCCACAAACAAAGGCAAAAGGTCTCTTCTCTCTCCGGTGGCGAGCGCGCGCGCGTCTCGCTCGCCAAGGTGCTGAGAGAGGGAAAAAACCTGCTCCTTCTCGACGAGCCTACGAACGATCTCGACGTGGCGACGTTGAGCGCGCTCGAGGACCTTCTCGAGAATTGGCCCGGTTGCGCCATCGTCGTCTCGCACGATCGCGCCTTTCTCGACAACGTCGCGACGGCCATTCTTTCGTTCGACGGAGAAGGCCGGGTCACGCACTATCAAGGCAACTATTCCACGTATCGCTCCCTCAAGGACGAAGCGATGCTTCGCGCTCAAAAGGTCGAGTCGGCTCGCGTTTCGCAAGAAGCGGAGACTCGCAAAAAGCAGATCGAGAGTGTGGCCCCCGTTTCGGCCGGGCCATCGATCAAGCCGCTTACCTATGCCGAGCGAATCGAGCTCGAGGGGTTGCTCGACAAAGTGGGGGCAGCGGAGGAGGAGCTCACGAAGATCGAGGCCGAGCTTTCGCACCCCGACCTCTACGCGAAGCGTCCCGGGGACGCGCCCGCTCTGCGGGATCGGGAGCAACGCGCTCGCGTCGAAGTGAACCGTCTCACCGCTCGGTGGGAGGACCTCGAAGCAAGGCGCGACGCCAAGCGCTGACCGAGCCGTCGAAGGTGCGGCTCCTTTTTTGGAATGAAGGCGCCGTGGTCAGCCAAAAAGCGTTTGATTTCGCTTGGTATTGCGATTGTGCCACGCGCAGCACGTGGTGAACGCGGCAATATTCTTTGCCGCCTCCACGGGACCCGTCATACTTCGAGGTCCGCTGATGAAATCGCGACGCGCAGAGGGGTGGGGAGTGGCTTGTCTCGTGGGGCTTGGCCTCACGGTCGCGCGAACGTCTTACGCCGAGGGGCCTACGTTGGCGCCCCATGGAAACCTGGCCGGTGCCCACGCCGTAGGCGGGACTCAAGGGCGTGAGTTCGGCTTCGGTGTGGTGGGTGGAGGTGGCCTCGAGCTCCAAGTCCACCGCGTCGTCGGCATCGAAGCCAACGTGGGAGGTGTGGTCTTGTCGAAAGGCGAGCCGCCGCTCCAGCCGAACGTTGCCGAGCAGAGCACCGGAACCGCGTTTTTGGCGACGATTGGCGCACGCCTGCATGCCTTCGGCAAAACTCGGATCGACGGTCCCTGGCTCGCCGGTCGCGGGGGTCTTGCCCAAACCGGCAGTCTGTCGAGACTCGGCCTGTCTGCGGAGCTGGGTTGGGATTTTCGTGCCGGGAAGAGTCGAGTCGTGGCGGGCCCATATGTGGGATACACGCATATCGTCCAGCCCGACGACTCGTTTCGACCCGACGACGCACGCCTTCTGGCCGTCGGGCTTCATGTCTCTTACGGAAGACCCGACGAGCGTGGTGACCGTGACCACGACAAGGTCTTCGACGACGAGGACGCCTGCCCCGATACGCCGGGCCTTCGCACGGCCGATCCAAAAACCAATGGCTGCCCGGAGCGCAAGGATCGCGACGCCGACAAGGTGTTCGACGACGAGGACGCATGTCCGGACGTTCCTGGTGTGCGCAGCTTGGACCCGAAGACGAATGGCTGTCCGTCCGACCGCGACGCCGATGGCGTCTACGACAAAGAGGACGCGTGTCCCGATGTTCCTGGCGTGCGGACCAGCGATCCGAAGACCAATGGCTGTCCGTCGGACCGCGACCACGACACGATCGTCGACAAAGAAGACGCGTGTCCCGACGTTCCGGGCGTCCGTACGCTCGATCCAAAGACGAATGGCTGCCCGCCCGACAAAGACAACGATGGAGTGCCGGACGGCGAAGACGCCTGCCCGGACGTTCCTGGGCCCAAAACGAACGATCCAAAAACCAGCGGTTGCCCGCCCCGCGACGAGAAGGTTCGCCTCGAGGGCGACAAGCTCTTGCTCGACGACGTCATTCTGTTCGACGTCGACAGCCCACGCGTTCGCCACGCAAGCTTCGGGATTATCCAGAAGGTGGCCGACTTCATCAAGAAGACCCCGGACATCCTGGAAATCAGCATCGAAGGTCACGCCGACGCCACGGGAAGCGAAGAGCACAACCGGGTGCTCTCGCGGGAGCGTGCCGATTCGGTCGTGCGCCTCCTCGAGCGCTTCGGTGTCGAGGGCTCGCGTCTCAAGGCCGAGTCGTTCGGCCGCTCGCGTCTCAAGGTGAACACCCAGGCCGCCGAGCGGGCGAATCGACGCGTGGAGTTTTACGTGACACGCTCGAGAATCCAGGGTGTGCCGAACGCGTCCCAAACGCCCAAGGCGCCCGGAGAAGTGAGCCCATGAAATTCCGAAGGCGAAAGGCTTCTCCATGCGCATGAAGGCAAATCACCCCGCCCTCGCAGTCGTTCGGACCTCGGCCATCGCCCTTGCCGCACTGGCGTTCGCTGTTGGAGCCGTACCGGGCTGTGGGCTGGAAAATGCGCTCGTCGGAGGCGCGTGCAAGGACGGCTTTTCGGTTTGCCGAGCCGACTGCGTGGACCTCCTCGCGGACACGAGCCACTGCGGACGTTGCGACACGAGCTGCCCTCCGGGCGTGGGCTGCGTGGCTGGAATTTGCGGGGGATCCGCCGATGGCTCGGCCGATGCACTTGCAGACGGCTCACGGGACACGTCGACGGATGGCCCAGTTTCCGATGGAAACGCGGACGGCACGACTTCGGACGGAAGCACGGCTGACGGGAGCAGCGACGGAAGCGCGACCGACGGAAGCAGTGACGGGTCGACCGACTCGGGAGACGCGTGTCCTCCTCCTCCCTACAATACGGCTGCGCGTTGCGGCTCGTGTTTTACGCAGTGTGTTGCGCCCAATACCGAGTGTTTGCTGGAGGCGGGCAACTTCGTTTGCAGGCCACCGTGTACGGCTCCGCTCGAGCCGTGCAATGGCATCTGCGTCAACAAACAAATCGACCCGCTCAACTGCGGTGTGTGCGACAAAATTTGTCCTGCGCTCATTTGCGTCGGTGGCATTTGCCAAGGAGCGAATCCCGGTCACGAGGTCGTCATCGGACACGACTACACCGCAGGCTTCGGCGGCTCGGCGCAAGTGAAGGTCCTCACCAACGCCGTGCTTTTGCCCTCCTCCAACCCTCTTCGGATTCTGTCCTTCGAGAAGTGGGCCGATCCGGTGGTGGTTGGACGAGTGAAGGCGTTCGTCGCAGCGGCGGCCTTGGGTCGCACGCTTGCATACACGGTCTCCAACGACGAAGCCGATCTTCGTGACCCGCTGAAGCTCTCGCGAAATGCCGTCGTGGTGGTCTACGATCAGAGCCAAATGGCCAGTGCGGACGCCATGGCCGCGGGCACGTCGTGGGCGGCGCCACTGCTCACGTTCGCACGAGAGGGCGGCACCATCGTGGCGCTCGACGGCGCCGGGGGACAGGGCGAAATGCCTCTTCTCCTGCGTTCGGCGGGGCTATTGAACCTCACCTCGCACCTGGCGCTCGCGGCAGCTTCACGCGTCGCCGTCGTGGCCCCGTTCGACCAAGTCGGACTCTCCGTCGTCAGCCCATATGCCGTGTCGAACAGGTCGGTGACACTGCAGTCGGCGGACGTCAACGGCGGGAACGTGACCTTCGTCGTGCGAAACGGAACCCTCGGAGACGGGGATCCAGTCGTCGTGCACAAGCTCGTTCCGCCCTGAGCGGCGTCCAAATTGCCTACTCCTCCCACCCAATTCGTCGAGATGGACCTTGGCGAAAGAGTGGCGCGCGCTATCCTCTCCTACGGTGGAGGGGTGATGTCTTGGCGTCGTGTCGGCGGACTTGCGTGTCTCGTGTCTCTCGGGATCGCGTGTGCGGTCTCGGTGTCGAGCAATGTCCACGCCTCCGCGACGGCCTTCGGGGGCGTGACACGAACCTTTCCGTACCGTCAAAAGAAGCTGCTCTTTTCTCGCCAGGGTCCGGGGGCGCTCGTGCACGTGCCCGATGGAACGGCCGATGGCGCGAGCCTCCCGGTGCTCGTGTTCCTTCACGGACAGAACACCGAACAGCACCTGCATCCGCGGTTCGACGGCACCTCGGGGGACCTCCGAAAGATAGCGAATGACCTTCGGTTGCAGGGAAAAACGCGGCCATTTCTGATCGCGGCGCCGACGCACACCCGCTACGCGACGGGCTCCACGGTCATGTGGCCCACCTTCGAGATTGGGCACTTTCTCGATGCCACGGATGCAGAGCTCGGGAGCCGTGCCAAGACCGACCGCGCCCACGTCGTGGTGGTCGGACATAGCGCGGCGGGCTGCAACGCCAAAACGGGCCTCTTTGCCGCAGCCAGCCTTCCCTCGGTGCGCGCAGTGGTGTCCGTCGACACCTGTCTGACCGAGCCCATTCGTGACGCCTACCTCGCCCTCGCGCCCAAGACGGACCTGCGTATCTTTTGGAATGCTGCCTGGCCCGGCCCGCGTCCCTTCGCGCACCTCGCGAGCGATTGCCGAAATCCGAGCCACCCGTGCCGTGTCACCGAAGTGAGCAATCTCTCGCCAACAGAAGGTGCTCCGCACGATGCCATTTTGGCCGAGTCGCTTCGTCGTGTTCTCCCGGAGCTCTTCCCGGCTTCCGTGGCTTCTGGACCGACGCAATCCGGCCCTTGGGTTTCCGAAGGCTTACGCCGTGGACCTGAGATCGTGGCCCACGACGCTCGCTGAGCCGACAGTGATGTCGAGGCCGGGCCGTTTCGCGTCACGTTGCACGCCTAATGCGTGACCTTGCCGAGATCGACGTACGCGCGGTCCACCATGACCACGTAGGGACGCTCCTCGAACGTGAGGTTGCCATCGCCGTCGTGGTCGATCACTTGCAGCTTGCCCATGCCGTAGCCCATTGGACCGCGCGCGAAGTAGTGGGCCTCGAGTCGGTACGGATATGCGCGCGCCGCTTTGGGGCCACGGATGGTGAAACATTCGGGCCCATACCCCGTGGTCACGTCCGCGTAGAGGCGTCCGCCCGAGCTCAGTGTCGGGGTTCCGTAGTAGGCGTGGCCGCCGCGGGCGTCGTGAATGTGGAAATCCACGTCGTTCGCGTCGGTTTCCCAATTGAGGACAAATCGAAGGCTAGGTCCGTTTTCGGGTGTTCCGTGGGCGTCGGTCAAGCGCTTTTCGATCTCGACAGACCGGCTCGGCTCGGCCCGTTTCCACGCCGACGCGATGAGCCCGAGGTCCTCCGCGAGAATCTGTTTTACTCCCGCGAAGCGTCCCGAAGGGTACTCCCTGGAAAGTCCCGAAAGGCAGGCTTCGAAGGCCTTCTCGTGCTTCTTTTGTTTGAGCAGCGCATACGCGAGAAGTCGATGTCCCGCGGGATGATCGGGCCTTTGTTCGACGGCCTTTTCGTAGATGTCGGTGGCGAGCTCGAGGCTCGCGGTGTCACCGATGCGCTCGAGACGGGCTCCCGCAAAGCGACGCGAGTCGGCGCGGAAGCCGAAGAGATCGACGATGCTTCCGTAGGAGCGCGCTGCGAGCGCACGATCTCCGGCCTTTTCAGCCGTTTCGCCGAGAGCCACCAGGGCGAGGACGTCCGTCGGCGCTGCCTTTTGCCACGCCGAAGCGAGGCCCTTCGCCTCCGAGAGCTTGCCGTCCGCGAGGGCTCCCATCACCTCCTTCAGTTTGCCTTCGTACGGAGGAGACCCGCCCACCCGTTCGGGCTCTGGGGTCGACGAGGCGACGTTCGAAACGGCCCGAGCATCTGCGGGAAGTCGGGTTCCAGGAGGCCCGGCAACCCAAGGGCGAGTGGGAATGGGCCGCGGGTCTCCGCTCGGACTGAACGAGAGCCCGTACGTTACCGTGACGATTCCACCTTCGGGCTGGGGGAAGGATAGATTCGCGAACGATCGGGTGACGCAACTGCCCACTCCTGGATTGGCCAATTCGGAGCTCGAGAGCTGTGCCGTCGACACGGCCCCGGAACGGTCGATGACGAAGCGCACGTTCACTCGACCTGCGAGATTGGGGTTTTCACGCAAGCCGTTTTCGTAGCAGAGACGGAATCGACCGAAATTCTGTCGGACGATGCGCTGGATGACCTCGGGCGGAAGTCGGCCTTGGCCTTCGACTACGGTCCCCCGCACCTGCGGAGGGGGCGTGGCATGTGCGCTGGCGAGGCGGCCGTGACCGCTCCCGTAGCCTTGGCCTTGGCCTGTTCCTGCTCCGTGGCCGATCGTGCCGATGCTCCCGAGGCCGATGCCCTCCCCGCGGCCTCCGCCGCCTTCGCCCACCCCACTGAGCCCGAGGCCTCCTGCGCCGAAGGAATCTCCGATTTGGTCTCCCCACATATTGCCCGTCGCCGCCATTGGGTCGCCCGATGCCGTGGACGGCGGAGCCAGTCCGATCATCCCGAACTCTTGGGCCTCGCGGAGACGTTCTTGGCGCGAGTTGGCTCCCGTCGCGCGGTCGGAATCTTTGGTTCGTGTCCCCGCAACATCGCCTTCTTTGGTGTCCTCGTCCTCGGTGCGCGAACGCTTCACGACACTCACTTTTCCGTCGGCCACGGTGAGAATGTCGACCTTCGCGCGTCGGTCGATGTTGAATCTTTGGTAGTCCCACTCGGTCTCGAGCACGAGGAACGAGGTGTGGGGGCTGATGACTCGGTGCTTGGTAGAAAGCGCGACGATCGTCTTTTTGGTCTCTTCGGGACCTTGGGAAAGGGGAGTCGACACCAAGCTCTCGATTTTGGCCTTGGCCCACGAGCGCTCGAGGAGAGGACGCTCGACTTTGCGTGGGGCCGGGTGGAAAACCCTTCCTCCCGCGCTCACGACGACGGGTCGTGGCTCGGAGTATTCGGCATAGACGAGGACTTCGTCCCCGGATTGCAGGCCGTCGAGCGTCTTGGGATACGACCAGCGTGCCCCTTCGATCGTGATGGGAACGTTGCGGCTCGACGCCTCACCGAGACGCCTCGCGATCGCCTCGGCGCCGCGTTCGGCCTGGAGAACGACTCCAGACTTCGGAAGGGTCTTTCCCGCGATGCGTCGAAGGAATGCATCGTCGCGCACGGTTCCTACCGCGATGGCATCGAGTCGCTCGACGCCGGCGCCACCGAGGGACTCGACCACGCCCGCGAGCTTGTTCGCGTCGGTTTCTCCGACGGTGGTCACGCCATCGGTCACCAGGATGACCCGATTTGCCGCGCCACCCTTCAGTCCCGTTGCGGCAATGGTCTTCGCCCTCTCCAATGCGAGCTGCAAATTCGAGGCTCCGAGGGCGCGTCGGCTCCGAAGGGCTTCGACCTCTTTGTCGCCGAAGGCGCTCGCGGGCCCCTCGAACACGGGCACCACTTCTTCGTCGAACGCATGCACCGAGAGCCGGGTTTCTGCCGGAAGCTTTGCGATGATCTTGGCAAGAAGCTCGGCTTCGGCGTCCAGATCGAGAGCTCGCGAGGCCGAAGTGTCCACCATCACGACGGCGCGTTCGATGGGCTCCGGACGGGACTCGGTGAAGGGCACGACTCGCGCGACGGCGAGTGTGTCGTTTGCAATGGCCGCGTTGCGCGCCACGCCCTTTCCGTCGAGAACGAAGTCTTTGGCCGGGGAAAAGTCGCGGCGCTGGAACGTTTTTGGGCCTCCCGTGCCCGCGCCGCCACGCACTTGGATGTCGAGCTCGGCGAGCTTCGGCAGACCCCGGAGGGGCAGTACGTACGGGGCATCGCCCTTCAGCGTCTCCGAATACGAGAGTACGATTTCCTTCCGGCCGCGCGCCTGAATGGGAAATACGCGCGCCGCAAACTCGTTTCCGCCGCCTTGTTCGAGGAGCGCGGGATCCTGTTTTCGGTGGAGAAAATCCTCGTAGGCGCGCCGCGCAGCCTGCTTCTCCACGACCTCGCCTTCTTGCCACTTGTCGTCCACCTTCATGGCGAATCGACTGAGGGACGCGTCTTGCGGCAGCGTGATCTTGAATTGACCTTCGAGCTGCCTATCGAGGGGATTCTCGAACACCATGGTGAGCTCGGTGAAGGCCAGTGGATCCTCGACGACCGCGTTGGCCGTGAGCGATACGAGCTTGAGCCCGGTTCCGTCGCTCGCGGTCAGTGTCATCGGGCTCGAAACACCGGGGATACCGTCGTCCGCGGCGGGGATGTCGAAGCCTCTTTGGTCCGCCAAGTGGTGCGAACGTTCTTCCGAGACGACCGTGGCACATGCGAGCACCGTCACGGACAAGGCAGACAAAAGCAGAGTCGAGCGTCGCATGGCTCTCCGACGTGTGAGGGACGGGACAGAATTCGAGGTTCGGCTCCGACACCACGTGCGGCGAAAAGTTCCAGGCGCGATGCTTCGGCGCGATTTGCCGCGAACGACGGACCGCGCTAACGATCGTCGTCGCCAGGCGTGGCGGGCGCAACGGAGAGGCACGGTGCGGGCACCGGCTTGGGAGGCTTCGGTGCAACGGGTGTCAGGCACGGTTGCGGGGACGCGGGCCGCTGCGGAGGCCTTTGCGACAGGCACGGCGCCGGCGCCGCGCTCGGCTCTGGATTCGGAAGTGCAGCGTCGGGCTCAGTATCGACGGGCCGAGCGACCGAAAGGCAGGGCATTGGAGCCGTCGAGCCTGCGTCGGCCGTTCCATCGCCCTTCCCGTCGCCCTTCCCGTCCACCGACGGAGGCTCGAGAGTCGGAATGGGGCCGCCCGTGTGCTCGCACGCGGCCACGCCCATCGTGGCCAATGCGGCCGCCACGAACGCGGCGCGTCGCGCGAAGATGGCGCCGCGATCTTCGTCCTCGGGCGCATCGGAGGGAGGCTTGCCTTTGGAGTCGCTCATTGGGGCATCGTCATTCGTCGAAGCCGCCACTGGAGTCGCCACCCGAGAAATCGTCGCTGCCGCCGCTGTAGTCGCTGCTACCGCTGTAGTCGCTGCTGCCGGAGTCGGACCACTCGCCGATCGGCGGACTTTCGTCCGTGTTGTCGACGAAGGTGTTCGACTCGCTGCTCCAACTCGAGTGGTGGCCGTACGAGCTTCCGCCCCAGTGCGAGCCAACGGCCGCTCCGGCGGCCGCTCCGAGAAAGGAAGCCGCGAGGTTGCCTACGGCGCCGTAAGTCTGCATGGACTGTTGGTGCTGGTGCTGCTGGACGCGTTGCTGTTTGCGATCGGCCGCACCGGCAAAGGGCTCCCTGCAGGCCATGCAAGCGGGCTGGTTGTGCGGGGAAATCGACCCGCAAAAAACGCAAGCGACGACGATCCATGTCTGGCAGGCCGAGCACTTCTGCTTCCCCCAGCGGCACTGGACGCGGCAACGAGGACAGGGGATGGCGTGGGCCTGGGCCTCGGCGCTCACGGCGCGTTGGCAATACTTGCAGAGTACAGCTTCACCGTCGTCGGGGGCTCCACACGACATGCAATGGGCGGTTGCCATGACCAAGGAGCGTACCATGCGATCGCTCGGTGGCCACGCCCGCGTCACTTCCCTTGCGGGCGACTTGGTCCCGGCTTCGTCGCACCGTGCGGGACGCGTACGCAGCGCGAGGCCATTTCGATGGACAAGGCTCCGTCCAGTCGTCAAGCATGGCCCATGGCGTGTGCGCATGGGCTCGTCGAGAACGAAAACGTATTTGCCATCGACACATCGTCGATAACGTTCGGTCCTGGGGCTGCGGCCGAATCGGGCTCGCTCTTTGCCCAATTCGGATGTCGACGCGTGGCCGTCTTCACCGACGCTTGCGTGGCTAGATTGGGTCCCGTCTCGGTCGTCAAAGCGTCATTGGCGGCGGCAGGGATCGATTTCGCCGTCTACGACGCCTGTCGTATCGAGCCCAAAGACAAGACTCTCTACGAGGCCATCGCGTTCGCGAGAGATGGCCACTTCGACGGATACGTCTCGGTGGGCGGCGGCTCGACCATCGACACGTGCAAGCTGGCGTCTCTCTTCGCGACGTATCCGGCCGATCTGCTCGCCTATGTGAATGCGCCTCTTGGCGAAGGTCGGCCGGTGCCAGGTCGGTTGCCGATTCATGTGGCCTGTCCGACGACGTGTGGGACGGGCAGCGAGTGCACGGGCATTGCCGTTTTCGACTTCGCCGACAGGAACGTGAAGACGGCGGTGGCTTCGCGTCGACTCCGTCCCACGGCGGCCCTGGTCGATCCCACATTTTCGCACTCGCTGCCTGCCCAGGTCGTCGCGGCGAGTGGGTTCGACGTGTTATGCCATGCCCTCGAGTCGTATACGGCGCGTCCCTTCACGGCGCGTGCTCGGCCGAGCTCGCCTTCGGATCGGCCCATGAGCCAAGGCAGAAACCCGTGGAGCGATCTAGGCAGCTTGGAGGCCCTCCGTCTTGGCGGGCGCTTCTTCGCCCGTGCCGTTCGCGACGCGAACGACCACGAAGCGCGTGAGGGGCTATCGTGGGCCGCAACTCTGGCAGGCGTTGCTTTTGGAAATGCGGGGGTCCATCTCCCGCACGCCATGTCGTATGCCGTGGCTGGCCTCTCGCGGACCTACCGGTCCGAGGGATACCCGAACGACGGGCCCCTCGTTCCACATGGCATCTCGGTCGTCGTGAATGCGCCGAGCGTCTTTCGCGCGACGGCCGCTTCGTCTCCGGAGCGTCATCTTGCTGCCGCCGAGGCCCTGGGGGTAAAGGTTGCAGGAGCCGCTGCAGCGGACTCGGGCGAGCTCTTGGGCGCTCGCCTCGTCGAGCTGATGAAGCTCGCCGAAGTGCCGCTCGGCCTGCGGGCCCTCGGATTCGGACTGTCGGACACGGGCTCACTCGCGACCGGAGCGCTCCTCCAGAAGCGTCTCGTCGACAATGCTCCGTGCTCCGTCTCCGAAGACCTGATGCGTGCGCTGTTCGTCAGCGCGCTCGACTACGCGAGGCCGTCGTGAAGGGGCCAATCGCGGCGGAGCGTCAGGCACCGGGCGTTCGAGCCGACTACGTGCGTTTTCTTCCCATCGGCACACGCTGGAGCGACAACGACGCGTATGGTCACGTGAACAATGTGGTGTACTATGCATGGTTCGATACGGTCGTGAACCGCGTGCTGATTTCCGAAGGTGGACTCGACATCGCAGAAGGCGATTCCATCGGCCTATGTGTGGAGTCGGGCTGCCGCTACCACGCGCCGGTCGCCTATCCCGAGGATGTCATGGTCGGCCTTCGCGTCGGAAAGCTCGGGCGTTCCAGTGTGCGCTACGAGCTCGGCGTGTTCGTGGAGGGCAGGGAGCCCGCCGCGGCCGAAGGCCACTTCGTGCACGTCTTCGTTTCGCGCGCGTCGCGAAGGCCCGTTCCGCTTCCTCCGCGCATCGCTGCGGCGCTCGCCCCCCTCGTTCGAGGGGTTCGATCCCCGTGACGGCCAAGCGGCTCGGGTTGGTCGTGGCCATTGGGCGAAATGGCGTCATCGGGAATGCCGGCGGGTTGCCCTGGAGCTACCCCGACGACCGAGCCCACTTCGAGGCTCTCACGCACGGCCACGTCGTCGTCATGGGGCGCCGCACCTGGGAAGAAACGGGAGGACCGCTCGCGGGCCGCACGAACCTCGTGGTGTCGCGCGGGCTCTCGGCTAGGGCGCCCGACGACGTTCTCGTGGTTCCGACCCTCGCGGATGCCCTCGCCATCGCCTGGTCGCTCGACGAAATGCCGTTCGTGATCGGCGGTACGCGGCTATTCGAAGCGGCACTTTCGTCCGTCACCGACGCGTATGTCACGCGCATTCCCGAGGCGCCCGAAGGCGACACACGGTTCGTCTTCGACTCCCGCGAATTTTTCCTTCACGATACCCGTCTAGGGAGTCGTGGTTTGGCGTTCGAACATTGGAAACGAGCGGCGTGAGCTTCGCCGCGATCTCGCCGTGTAGAGAATGGTGCCGGCGCCAAGACGCAAACGCCTCCCCCGCCACGTGATGGTCCGCGCAAAGGGAGCCGTGAGCCATGCGGCGAGTGAAATGGCCTCTTTGTAGGGAAGCACGAGAAGTGGAATCCACGCACGGCGGAGGCCCCGCAGGATGAGCCAACCCCCGAGGTCGCGCACGATGGCGAGCGAGAGCATCCAGGGGACGGCCCACGATACCAGGTCGGGCCCACCGAAAACCACCGCGACCAACAGAAGTACGAAGGGGCTCGTGATGCCCTCGAGGACGAACCCCGCAGGAGCGACACGCCACCTGAGTGCGGCCCAACGCTGCTGACGTGCAAAGAATCGCGAGGTCGACACTTGCCCTGTGACGTTCTCGATGATCGTGCTCGCGACGGCGAGGCGAAACCCTGCGTGTTGGTACATTTTGCCGAGCACGAAGTCCTCGGCGAGCACGTCGGCGACCTTTTCGAGGCCCCCCAGGCGCTCGAGCTCGGCGCGCGAAAAGAGAATCGACTTCCCGATGATCGCCGCACTTCCCACCGATGTCGGCAGACAGCTGCTTGGCGTGCAAAAGCCGTTCAGCTGGGCGCACTCTGCGGCCGATCCCAGGTCTTGTTCGCCCGTTCCCACGACGAGGCTCGTAACGAGACCCGCGCCTTCTCGCTCGCGCGTTCGGACCAGGTCCGAGAGGTAGTCCGGAGGGGTCCGAACGTTGCTGTCGCTGATGACGCAGAGGTCGTAAGCCGCATGCGGAAGAAGGCCGAGAAGGTTTCGGACTTTGGGGTTTTTGGCCTCTCTTCCGGAGGTCACGACGAGCCGACTCGGGACGTGGGGATACTGGGCTCTCACGCGCTGCGCGACGACCGCGGCGGGATCGTTGGCAAGTTCGACCCCGAGCAATACTTCGTAGCTTGGGTGGTCTTGTTCGAAGATGCTGCGAAGGTTTTGCTCGAGGTTGGGGTCGGCGCCCGCGAGGGGTTTCAGTACCGTAACCGGTATTCGTGAAGTGGGGCTTCGGAGTGGCCTTTTCGTGGCGCGAGCCATCGAGGCCAAGCCGAGGAGAATCCACGCCGTCGCCAAGGCCATCGGGATGGCGATTCCGGGAATCACGTGCCCACCTCTACTCCCCTGGTTCCCTCGTGGGGGCTCCGCTCGCGGAAGATGCGCGACCAGAGAGGCAAGCATAGGCCGAAGTACACGACCGAGCCGATCGCCACGCGCAGGACCAAGTAGGGCACGGTGGTTCGGGTCGAGAGAAGGCCGAAGAGAAGGACGTTGGCGGCGTAGCCCACGGCTTCGACGACGAGGAACAACATCGCTTGGCGTACCCATGCGGCCGAGCGATCACGGAAGGCCAAGAGCTTGTTTCCGACGAACTGAATCGTCACGCCAAGGGCGAGGGCTACGGGGGTTGCGATGCGGGGAGCTTGGTGAAGCACTTCGACCGCGAAGGTCAGTGCGAGAAGGTCAGAGCCCGTGGCCACGAGGCCGACGAGGGCGCTTCGGTGAATACGAGATGGGACGCGGGTGCTCATGCTCGGAACGGTGCCAGCCTCGTGCCATCTCTCAAGTGACGATTTGCGGGCGATTTCGCACCATCGAGCGCGGACTGTGAACCAGAGTGGTCGATTGGTTGAACCAATTTGATGGGGGGGGGCCGTCAGCTTGACGCCGGCGTGCCGCTCAGGCGCCACGGGTGTGACGGTGCCGGCGCATCGCGTGCCTGGGTCGAGGCCCGGCCTCGTCGGGGTCGGGGTTTCCACTGCGACACGCCATGCGCGGCTGAGGTCTCGATGCCTCAGTGCGATGGAACCCAGGTTGCAGAGTGGAAGGCATGGAAGCGGAAGCTCACACACGGTCGGAACGCTTGGGATGCGCCCGCTGCGGGCAGGTGAGGCTGACGACCATCGAACAGAAACGCTCGTTCGACGTCGGACTCGAAACTCCCCTCGTTATCCAAATCGAGAGCACCGGATGCGAACGGTGCGGCCGCCTCGCGAAGCCCGCGGCCGTGGCTCGTGCCGCGGCCCTCACGGCTTTGCGGCAGGTCGCCATCTCCGGGCGCGTGAACGGCGAGTCCTTCCGATTCATGCGCACGACGATGGGCCTACAAGCCAAGGAAGTCGCGCACTTGCTTGGTCTTGGGGTGGGCACGATCTCACGCTGGGAGAACGACGTGCGTGACCTCGATCCGCGCGCGTGGACCCTGCTCGCGTGCTTGGCGCTCGAATACGTCGATGGCGAGACCGAGCCACGGACCCGCAAGGTTCTCGATGCTCTGCGCGAGCCGCCACAGGCCGTGTCGGTGCTCAGCGTCCGGGTCTGAGCGAGGCCCCCGCGTCTGGCCGCGCCGCATGGCTGAAAAACGGGAGTCCAGGCTGAGGCCTCGATACCGCAGATGCAGCGCGAAGACCTCGACCGTCCGCGGGCGCGTGCCAAGGCTCGTCACGCGCCCATGAGCAAGAGAGCTACGGGGAGAGAAGCCCGCCCACCACGACGTTCCACTTTCGTATGCGGTGGCGCGTGACGAGGCCGTTCTTCACGTAGGGATCCGCTTGGGCGAATCGCTCGGCCACGGCGAAGTCGTCGGAGGAAAAGACGAAGAGCGCGCCGTCGAATGCTCCTTCTTCGTCGGTGTGGGCTCCCGCCAGAAGGAGCTCGCCGCGTGCGTGGGCTTCGTGGGCGAGCCGAAGGTGCTCGTCGCGGAGCGAGGCCCGCCGTTCGATGTAGTCCGGGACGACCTCGTAAAAAAGGAGTGTGCTCACCCCCTCCACCTACCATCCCGCCGAACGCAGTGGGAGTCGGGAGGCCCCTCGCGCGCAGGTTTCCACCGATCGCGCCGACGAACGATTTCGGTGCGACGAAGCCACACGACCCCCGTCTTGGGAGCGACGCCATCTCGAGCCGTTCGAGAGCGTCTTCTTCTCCTTCCTCGAGGTCCATCGTCATGAAGCTTCGCGCACTCACGCTCACGCTGTTGCTCGTTTCCTCCCTTGTTCCGCTCCGCGAGGCCAAGGCTGCGGACTCGGAGCGTGGCCCCGGTTACGTCCAAGCCCACCTTCTCGGGGCGCAGCTGGCGCTCGGCAGCGTGGGCGGAGTTTCGGCGTCCGGAGTCGCGTTTCCACTCGAGATTCATGGCGGGTACCACGTGAGCGGAAGGCACGATGGCTTCGTGATCGGAGGGACGCAAAAGTTCGCCTTCGGAAACGGCACGATTGGCGCGACCGTCGTGCGCCTCGGGTACGACATAGCGATTCCCGTCGGGAGGAGGGAGATCACCATTGCGCCATACGGTTTCGGTGGAGTGGCTTATCCCTTTTCGGCGGGCGATCCGGGTGGGCATTTCGGTTTCGGCGTGGAGGGGCGTTTCTTTCCTATCGAGAAGATCGACGAAGACGAGACAAAGCCCGTGGTGGAGGCCCCGAAGCGCGTCGTCGTTGCGGCCGACAAGGTTGAAATTCGCGAGAAAATTCAGTTTCGGCACAACGAGGCCGTGATCGAACCCGTGAGCGACTCGCTCCTGGCCGAGGTTGCCAGCGTCATCAAGAAGAACACCCAAATCAAGAAGCTCCGAATCGAAGGACATGCGAGCTCGGAGGGGGACTCCGCGGCCAACGAGAAGCTCTCGGACGCGCGCGCCAAGGCCGTTCGGGATCACTTGGTGTCGCGAGGAGGCGTGTCTGCGGACGTGCTCGAGGCCAAAGGATTCGGTTCCAAAAAGCCCATTTCTTCCAACGATTCGGAAGAAGGACGCGAGAAGAACCGCAGGGTCGAGCTCAACATCGTGGAGCAGTCGGCGACGGTCGAGAAGCTCGAGGCAGGGAAGGTCCGCAAGCCGAGCAAAGGTGGGGAAGGCCTCTTCGTCGTCGCTCGACCGTTCGAGCTCGGCTTCGTCACGGGCACTCCCTTCGTGACGACCCTCGCGTTCCAACTCGGAATTGGCTACGCGTTCTGATCCCCTTCCGCCGTCGCCTGCGTGGCGTCTCGCCGACCGCACGGGAGGCTTGCTCTCGAAACCGCGATGGTGGACGCTTGTCGCAACCGCTCGAAACGAGCGGGGTTTTGTCGAGGAGCCCTCATGCACGCCCTCCGTGCCTTTCGTTCGTCCGTCTTCGCCGTGTTCGTTGCCGCGTGTTCCACGGAAGGCCCGGCACCGGTCGACGTTCCGCTGGCGATACCGGAGGGGTGCCAGCCGCTCCTTGGTGGCGAATCGTGTTTTCTCCCCTATCCCTCGGACTTCTCCCGCGTAACCGATTCGGCGAGTCCGACGGGATACCGCGTGGGCTTTCCGAAGGGCTCGGAGCTTCTCACCACCAAGGGCCAGTCGGCCGACGTGCACTCTCGTCTTCGCTACGATGGCTTCTCCACGTCGACCGCCATCTTGGGCGCACTGCCTGGAGAAGAACTGTCGGCGGAGGGTTTGCCGAACGTGAACGGCGACGCGAAAGCAAGCGCCACGAAAGAAAGCGCGACCATCCTTCTCGACACCAGCACGGGCAAGCTACTCGAGCACTATGCCGACTTGCCGTCGAACCGACTCGACAATATCGAGACCAAAATTCGGCAAGTCGTAGCCCTTCGTGCGTTCGCGCGGCTATCTCCACGCACTCGGTACGTGGTGGCCTTTCGTGGGGTGAAGCTTTCGACAGGCGAGAAGGCTCCTGCGCCCGATGGCTTTCGGAAGCTGCGCGACAAAACCGCGACGGAGCCTGCGCTCATGTCCATGCGGCAAAGGTTCGACGACGAGGTATTCGAGCCTCTCTCCAAGGCGGGAATCGTTCGGGAAGATCTGCAGCTTGCGTGGGACTTCACTACGGGCACCGAAGAGGCTCCGAAGTCCGACATGCTCGACGTACGAGCTTTGACCCTGGCATGGCTCGGTGAAAGCACTCCCAAAGTGACCGTCACGCAGGTCACCGAGCGCTCCCAGCCTTCGTGGAAGGTGGTTCAAGGCACCTTGGAGGGGCCGCTGTTCACCGAGACCAACGCTCCAGGCGCCCGGCTCGCGCGCGGCCCGTCGGGAAACGTGGTCCAGAAGGGAACGGCAAGCTTCACGTTCTCGGTCCACGTGCCGTCTTCGCTGAAGACGAAATGCGTTGCTGGACGTTCGATCGCTTACGGGCACGGATTTTTTGGCGGCCAAGACGAGATGACCTCGGCGCCGGCCACCGAAATAGGCAATCGCCTCGACGCGGTCACGTTCGGGATCGATTGGCTTGGAATGTCGATCCAGGACCGCGATTGGCTCGCCGGAATGATCTCGGAGGACCCGGCCCGCACCACCGACTTCGCCGATCGCGTGCATCAGGCGATGGCCAACTGGATCGTTCTCACCGCCGCCGTCAAAAAGGGCGCATTCGACGTCCCCGAGCTTCGGAGGCCGGCCGTCGGCGACGGAGCGTGCGCGGATGGACCGGAGGCCGGAAAGCCCGTGTTCGACCCGGCCCGAATCCACTATTATGGCCCGAGCCAAGGGGGAATTTTGGGGGCCACTCTTGGGGCCGTGAATCCAGAGTTGTCGCGGGTTGCCCTGAACGTCACCGGTGCAGGATTCACCCACATGATGCCGCGGGCGGCGCCTTTTGCTCCACTCTTCGTCATCGTGCACTCGGTGTTCGGCAACTCGCTCGCCGACCAAACCTTCGCGTCGTCGTTCCAATCGGCGCTCGACCGCATCGATCCGATGACCTACGCGCCCAACTTGCTGGACAAGAAGTTTCCCGGCTCTCCGGACGATCGCCGCGTCTTGCTTCAAGTAGGGCTCGGAGACTCTGCGGTGCCGCCGCTCGGGGCGTTCCTCCACGCTCGAGCCCTCGGAATTTCGCAGACGGCCCCTGCAGCGCTCCAGGTTTTTGGCGTTCCCGAAGCAAAGGCCGAGACGCTCACCTCGGCGATGACCTTGTTCGACTTCGGCGTCGGGACCAACAATCCGGAGCCCTTGCCGAATCCGACGAACAAGGTGCACGACTATCTCCGAAAGTCCGACGAGGCCGTCCGGCAAATCGACGCGTTCCTCACCGTCGAGGGCAAAGTGATTCACCCCTGTGCCGGGGTGTGCAAGCTGACGCTCCCGTAGGCTCCACTCCCCTGGTTCTTGCGCCGTCCGAGCTCGCGACAGCGAACGTTCCGTCTTGGAATTTGCGATTGCGCGACGCCGACCGAGCTCCATTCTTCCAAACAGATGTGGTTTGCACCGTTCGCCGGATTGGCTACGTCGTCGACGCAGTCCTAGGGCTCCACGAGGCCGGCGTCTCCCGTCGTGGAGCGAGATCGGGTGCAAACCGCCGGATTCGGTGCGGCCGGGCCGAAGCCCCTACTTCTCCACCCAACGGGCCCGAAGGTAGGAAAACTCGGTCTCGTCCATGTGTTGGATCTGCGAAATGTGGTCTCCCGCGAGGAGGCCATCGTAGCCCGTCACGTGGAAGCTGCCTTCGTGGACTTCGTAGAGCACCTTGCCGCTCGCGGGGCCCAGGCTGCTCTTCGGTGTACGTTTTTCGAGGCCGACCATGCGGAGGAGCTCTGCTGCCGTTTCGGGCATTCCGGGATACCCCTCGGTGGCAATCGACGTGTGCGTCAAGACGAACAGTGCTTCGCCCTTTTTTGCGCGCTCGGCGTACTCCGCCACGGGCTCGAGCGTCTTTGGGTAAATCGTTTTGCGTTTCGGATCGACGTATCCAGTGAAGAGGCCGTCGGCCAAGAGCACGGCGTCGGCGTCGGCTCCCGTTCCATTGGCAAGAATGGCCATGACGGAGCTCGCTCCTGCGCTCCATGCCGTGAGAGCGAGGCGACCGCGAGTGGCTTCGGCAAGCTTGGGGCTCTTTCGGACCACCGTATCGATCTTGGCGAGCAAGTCGGGAAAGGCCCACTTGGGCTTGAAGGCGGTTCCATAGGGACCAGACTGCGTACCCACGTTGACACTGACCACGACGGCCGAAATGTGTGCCCGCGCGATCCCCTCCTCCTGGAGGTGAGGCGCTCCGTGAAAATGCACGATGAGATCGTATTTGCCATTGCGCAGCGCGAGGTGCGCCGGAACGAAGATCTCGGCGGCGCCGACGTGTTGGCGGAAAGGTTCGGTCGTGTCGACCTCGGTCACCTGGCTCGCGCTGGTCGCCGGCACGGGCGCGAGCTTGGGCGCACGCTCCTTCGGAGGCGTGGCGCATGCGGTGAACAGCGTGGTGAGCACGAGCGCGAGGCAGGATTGGGCGGAGCGAGGCGCTTCGAGACTGCGCTCCATCTCTCAACCGTAGCGCGTTCGAGAGAATGAGCCCGCGTGCCAGCGATATGCTGGCTTTTCGAGGCGCAACGGGCCGTGGGTGGGACTGCGCAGGAATCTGGCGGAGGAGAAGGGATTCGAACCCCTGGTACCTTTCGGTACGGCGGTTTTCAAAACCGCTGCCTTAGACCACTCGGCCACTCCTCCGGCGTTTCTCGGGCCGAAGCCCGAGCTGCTTCCCCTTTTTCCTACGGCGGCCGGCCCATGTCGAGTGCTTCCGTCTCCAAGCTCGAAGGCTGTTCGGTGCGGGGCGCCGACCGCGGCCGTTCGGGCCGGCACGGATCGTTCTCGTTGCCCCGGATCCGGCCCGTATCTGCGAGCCGTCTGGTTCGATTTTGCGAGAGAAATGGGGCCCCCCGAGGTGTCTCGCGCTGGCTGCCGAATTGCGGACGTGAAATCCTCGGTGGCGCCATCGAAGCGCCCCCGGATCCACTCATCGTGGCGCAAGAGGTTTTCATGGTCGTTCGTAGGCTCTTTTCGTGGTCGGTGCTCACGATCCTCCTCGCCGCTTGTGGAGGGAAGATCGCGCCGGAAGACACCGTTGTGGTTGCGCCGGTCCCGCCAGCGTTGGCGCCCTCTGTCGCGGCCGTTCCTTCCCTCGAGGCCTACTGCGCGGCGACAAGGGCTTCTTCGGTCGGTTGCGGCGAGGTGTGCGTCTCGACGACCGAGTGCGCCCGCAGCTATGCAAATGGCAGTGATGCCTACCGCTCGAACCTCGTTCAATGCGTCGCGGATGGTCGCCCGGCGTGTGGCTATCCCGGTGAGTGTGTCGTCGAACGTCTGAAAAGTGCCATTCCCTCGGATGCGCAGCTCCGGCTTGCGCTTTCGTATTGTGAGGTTTGTCTGCCGGAGGAAAGGGACGCTGCACGACTCGCGTGCCAAGACGCAGCGTTCGAAGACCGCGGGCAGGGGAGCCTTGGGGTTCTCTTCCTCGCAGTCGGCGATCGGAGCGCTTTGGCCGCAGCGGAGGAGTGCCGAGACGCCGTTCGCAGCAACCGTGGCGGCCTGGGAGACACATGCGAACTGGCTTTCACGACTTGCGTCGCCAAGTACCGTCCAATCGTGGCCTACGGCGCATGCCCCTGAGCGGACGCGTGGACGAGCCCGACCGCGGCGTCCTTTTTGCGCGAGCGAAAAGGCCTCGCCGAGGATGCTCCGGTTCCCGATTTGGTCGAATTCCGCCGGTTCGGTGGGGTCTCCGCATCCATCTCTTGAATCGATAGAACGAATCGAGGGTTCGCCGCTTCCGTCGATGCTGCCGCGCGCCTACGCTCTACTGAACCCACGAAGGAGCACCGGATGGCCACGCAAGATTCGATACCTCGCAACGTCTCGGAAACGCCGAACGGCACCACTTTGTCGTTCCGCCGCGCGGGGGAACGTGGTCATGCGAAACACGGGTGGCTCGAGTCGCGTCACACGTTTTCGTTTGCCGATTACCACGACCCCAATTGGATGGGCTTTCGTGCGCTGCGCGTCATCAACGACGACCGCGTGGACGCGGACCAGGGCTTTCCGACCCATGGCCACAAGGACATGGAGATTCTTTCCTACGTGATCGAAGGGCAGCTCGGGCACAAGGACTCGATGGGAAATGGCTCGGTCATCGTGCCTGGAGACGTCCAGCGAATGAGCGCTGGTACCGGCGTTTTGCACAGCGAGATGAATCCCTCCAAAACCGAGCCCGTCCACTTTCTCCAGATCTGGATCGTTCCTCGAGCCCGTGGAATCGCGCCAGGATACGAGCAAAAGAGCTTTTCCGAAGCGCAGAAGAAGGGCCGACTCAAGCTTGTCGCTTCGGAGGACGGGCGCGACGGCAGCGTGACCATCCACTCCGACACGGCTCTCCATGCCGGCGTCTTTTCCGATGGCGATTCGTTCACGCACGAGGTCGCAGAAGGCCGCAACGCGTGGCTGCATGTCGCCAAGG
>JAYUKI010000105.1:0-5809 GCA_043764595.1 Myxococcales bacterium
GCGTGTCACCGTTCCCGCGATCCGGATACGCCAAATGCGATGCGTGTGGCGACCACGGAACCTTCACGTCGCGTGCTCAACATCGAGCAGTAGTGCTAACCCAGCGAAATCCTCGGTCCGAAAACCTATTCGGCGCTCTAGATGCTCTTTGCGACGCGGGCCCCGGTCAATTGAAAGCCGGTGTCGGGTGGCCAAAAATTGCGGTAGCTCGCACGAACGTGGCCCACCGGTGTAAACGCCGAGCCGCCGCGTAGGACGAGCTGGCTCACCATGAACTTCCCATTGTATTCGCCGACCGCCCCCGACGCCGGAGAAAATCCAGGGTATGGGCCGTAGGCCGACGACGTCCATTCCCAAACGTCTCCGAAGAGCTGGCGAACCTCGCCTGCAGGCGAAGCAGTCGCCGCCCGGGATCTCAGCGCGTTGCTCTCTCGAAAGTTTCCGACGGCTGGGTTTGCACGCCGCGCGAAGGTTTCCCACTCGGCTTCCGTCGGGAGGCGGCCCCCCAAAAAATGTGCGATGGCATCCGCCTCGAAGTAGTCGAGGTGCGAGGCCGGTGCGGCCGGATCGACGTCCACCGTGCCATCGAGAGTGAAGGCCCGAAGGGATCCGGGTTCGTAGGTGACTCCATGAGGCGCAACGAGCCCGAGCGCGACGACCCGGTCGTATCCCGCCGAAAGCCAAAGCGAGGGCGTTCGGTATCCGCCGGCCTCGATGAATGCGCGAAGCTCGGCGAAGCTTACGGGCCGCGAGGCGAGCGCAAAGGGCTCCAGAAAAACCCGGTGGCGCGGACCTTCGTTGTCGAAGGAGAAGCCCTCGCCTTCATGCCCGAGGTGGACGATACCGCCTTCGTGCGGAACGAACGTGACCTCCGAGCTCTCGATTGGGGTCTTTGACGGACGAGCGCTCGACTCGCGGTATGCAGGGCGAAGTGGGCTCTCCGAGAGGGCGTGCAGAATGTCGGTGAGCAAGAGCTCTTGGTGCTGCTCTTCGTGGGCGAGCCCGAGGTCCACGAGCGGCTCGAGAGCGGCGAGCTCGTCCGGCTCCGACGAAGAGAGCAGTGCGACCATTCGCTCGTCGATCACCCGACGGTACTCTGCGATTTCCGAAACCGACGGCCGCGAGAGAATCCCACGTTTTGGACGTGCGTGGCGCGGCCCGAGGGCCTCGTAGTACGAGTTGAACAAGAACTTGTACTCTGCACGCACGGGTACGTACCCACGGGGCTCGAGAACGAAGGTCTCGAAGAACCAGGTGGTGTGTGCGCGGTGCCACTTCGTCGGGCTCGTGCTCGGCATCGATTGGAGGACTTGGTCTTCCGCCGAGAGAGGCGCAGCGAGCGCCTCGGTGGCGTCGCGAACGGCTCGGTACTTGGCCAAAAGAGCGTGCGCGGCTCCGCTCACTGGGTCTGCGCTTTCGTCCAAGAAGGATACAAATCAAGCTCCGCATAGGCTCGGAAAATCCCATGCAGATTCCATGGAAGCCGACGAGACGAGGCAAGGTATGCCGCCACGTTCGGCCGGGCGCCGACGCGCGCCGTGAGCCCGACGAGACCTGGAAGCTCGGGTTCGAGCGCGCGCATGGCCTTGGGAAACGCATGGCGCAATCCCGACATCACTTGGAAGAGTGACAAGTCAACGTATCCGTGTTTTCCCGAGAGCGAGAGCGGCTCGGACGAGCCCGACTGCGCAGCGATGAGCGACTCGAAATACCGAAGGAACTTCGGGAGACGATGCTCGAGAAACGACGACGTACGAGCGAGGGCGGCTTCTTTCTGGTCCTCGTAGTAGAGCGCCGTTCCTATGGGGTGGTGGGTGTCGTGAATTTCGGACACGAAGTCGGTCACCGTCATCTGCAGTTGGAGCGCGCGGTGACGCGAGGCTTCGTCTTCGGCCACGAGCCCGAGACGTGGGCCGAGGTAGTGGAGAATGTTCGCGACTTGCGCCAAGAGCACGTCGCCGTGACGAAGAATCGGAGGCGCCAGCGGCCGAAGCGCCCCGCCCGTCTCGCCTTGGAGGAGCTTTTGGATGGCCCCTACCCCACCGAGCGCCTCGGAGCGCGCCACGTCCAGGTAAGGCACGCCGGCATCCTCGAACGGCAGACGAACGAGCTCGCCGCGCCCTTGGAGGCCGGGCCAATAGAAGAGCTCGTACACGGCATGGTCGGTCATTTTCCGTTTCCTTCTTTTTCGACGCGCAGACCGCGCGGGACGAACTTGGCTTCGACGAGGCGAAACACACCTTGCACAAGAAGCGAAAGCGCGGCGGCCGGCAAGGCCCCTTCGAGAATGAGGGGCACCGAGTCGAGCCGGACGCCAGTCAAGATGGGTTGCCCATAACCGCCCGCGCCGACCATCGCCCCCAGGGTCGCCGTGCCCACGCCGAGGACGGCTGCGGTTCGAATGCCAGACACGATGGACGGCGAAGCGAGAGGCAAATCGACGTCCCTGAGCCTTCTCCACCTCGGAAGACCGAGAGCATCCGCGCTCTCCGCGAGGTGCGGAGCAATGCCGCGGAGTCCGGTCACCGTGCCCTCGATCACCGGAAATAGGGAATAGAGGACGAGGGCAAAAATGGCCGGTCCCGCGCCGATTCCCAAGAGGGGAATCATGAGGACGAGAAGGGCGAGCGAAGGAATGGTCTGGACCACCCCCGCAATCCCCATGACGACCACCCGAAGTCGTACGACCTTCGCGCACGCAATGCCCAGAGGGAGTCCAAGCACCAGGCTTATGGCCAGGCTCGCCCCGGTTAGCCACAAGTGCTCTTTCGTGCGAATGGCGATTCGAGTGGCAAGAGTGTCGTCCGCGGCATTGCCGACGAGGCCGAGCGTAGCGGCGAGAAACGTCGAGGCTACGTCGTTCTCGGTTCGCCCTTCGAGCTTCACCGCAGCGTTCATCGCACGCATGGCCTTCTCGTCGACGCGACCTTCGAGGCGGCGAAGGCCCGAGACGCACCCTGGGGCTCGGGCGAGAAGGTCTTTGCGATAGAGCACGATCGCACGGTACGCAGGAAAATAGTGCCGATCGTCGACGAGCACTCGGAGGCCGAGGGACGGTATTTCGGCATCGGTCGTGTAGACGTCCGTCACGTCGATGCCGCCCGAGCCGACGGCTCGATACGCCACGTCATGGTCCATGGCACGCACTTCGCGGGGCGACAGCCCGTAGAGGGCGCGGAGCCCCGGGAATCCGTCCGCGCGGGCGACGACCTCGTGCGACAGGCCGTACACGAGGTCGGCATGGCGCACGAGATCGCTCGTCTTCTCGAGGCTGCGCTCCTTTCCAAGCGACTCGCGGACGGCCAACGCATACGTGTTGTCGAAGCCGAGAGGCTCGGTCGTGGCGATTCCGAGCTCCGAAAGCTTCGTTCGCAGGGGCTCGAGGTCGCGGCCATCCTCGAGATGCAAGAGCTCCTTCGCGAGAGTGCCGGTGTACTCGACGTAGGCGTCGATTTCACCGGCCACGAGCGCCCGATAGAGAACGACGCTTCCTCCAAGCTGCTTCCGGTGGGTGACCTTCGCGCCTGGCGCACCGTCGGCGCAGAGACGCGAGGACAGCTCTCCGAGAAGGACACCTTCGGTGAACGCCTTCGAGCCCAAAGAGACGTTCGCGCGCGCGAACGTTTCGCTCGGTGCCAGCACGACGAGCGCGAGCGCAAGCGCCAAAACGAAGCGAAAGGCTCGCGACAGCCGTCGCATCATGCCGGGGCCTGCGGGCGCTGGGCACGAAAGAACCGCTCGACGAACGGCTCGGCGGGACGCTTTTCGAGGGCCTCCACCGTGCCGCGCTGAATCACCCGACCTTCGTGGAGAAGCACCACCTCGTCCGCAAAAAAGGCGGCTTCGCCCAAGTCATGCGTGACGAAGACCACCGTGATGCCAAGCTCTCGAACGGCGCCACGAAGATCTTCCCGAAGCTCACGACGCACGAGCGGATCGAGTGCGCCAAGAGGCTCGTCGAGAAGCAAGAGCTCGGGCGATTCCATGAGGGCCCGCACCAGCGCAACCCTCTGCCTCTGACCGCCGGATAGCTCATGGGGAAGTCGGTCGAAGAGCACAGCCGGGACGCGCGCGAGATCCGAAAGCTCGCGAAGCCGCTTCTCCATCGCGGCCTCGGAGCGCCCGAGACTGCGAGCCAAGAGCGTGGCGTTTTGCCTCACGGAGAGGTGGGGAAAGAGGCCCCCCTCTTGGATCACGTAACCGATGCGGCGCCGCACGGCGGTGAGCCGCATTTCGGTCAGGCGCTCACCGAGCACCTCGACGGATCCTTCATCCGGAACGGCCAGACCGTTCAAAAAGCGCAGGACCGTGGTTTTCCCCGAGCCGCTCGAGCCGAGGAGCACCGTGGTCGAGCCACGCACGAGGTCGAGATCGATGGGACCCACACGACCGCCACCTCCGAAGCGCTTCGACACGGCGACGAGCCGCGCAGCCAAAGTGCCTTGGTCCATCGGTCGGCCAAGCTAGTGCACCGCATGCGAGATGGCAAAAGCCGTCTCCGGCACGAGCCTGCTGCGCGTCGAATCGATCCCGATGAGCGAGGCAGCGACGGACGAGCTCGACGAGCTTTCGACGACGCGAACCCGAGCAGAGAAGCGATACCGTTCGGCTCGAAAGAACGCTCCGTGACGCGTTCGGAAAGGAACGTGCGAGCAGTACCGAGGTTTCGGCACGGCACGTCCCCGTTCAAAAACGGAAGACGCTCTTTCGACTTTGAAAGGTCGAAGGCCGAACGGATAGGCAACCCCCCGACACCACACCCATTCGCGTTGGCCCGCTCTTCGCTAATAACCTTGTCGGCGTCGCGTGGGTTGGTCATCCCCCCCCAACCGGCTCACGCGACGCCAATTGTTCCGACGCATGGAGCTCGCTCGTCGGCGCCGACCTGAATTGGTCGACCGGCCCGACGGTCGACCGCGGGCGGCGAAACGGGCGGTTCATGCATGCCGAGGAGCCAATGGCCATTCGGTGTGGATCCGCTTCGTGCGATGTAAGGGCCGTGTCCTTCTTCGATCGCGTTTCCCGTTTCTTCCTAGGAGCAACCGGCAGGCTCGGCGACATGCCTGAGCCACGCGCGGTGAAGCTCCTCGGTCGGGTGGCCACTCCGAACGAGCACGAGAGCCCCATCTCCAGCCTCAAGTCGGCGTTCGGCATCGTCGAGGTCGGCGAGCGGCGGACGGTGAGCTCCGACAACCGCGAAGACTTGGATTGGTTTCGTCCCATTGGCGGCTTCACCTTCGGTGGCGAGCTCATCGTCGAGAGCGAAGCCGGCGAACGGATCGTGTTGCCGGCCAACGGCTTCACCTTCGTTTCCGCCTTCGTGTCCCGTACCGGAACGGCCCTGACGAGAGGCCATCCCCTGCTCGAGCCCTTCATGACCCAAGCACGCCCCGGCGTACTTCTCCAAGTCCGAGAGACCACCCTCGGCCACGGAGACAAGGTGCGCGTGGAAGGCACCATCGCCGCCGAGATGCGGGTCTCCGACGTGGGCTATCGCAGTGGCCAGTCGCTCGTTTACGTAGGACATCCTCCACTCATCGTGAGGGAGCTCGCCCCGTGAAGGCGAGGCGGGTTCGTCATCGAGAGCGATGGCCCAGTCATAATGACTGACTCGTGCACCCGAGGCCGGCGTCCTTCGCACAGTTTTCCCTGCGTATAAGATACGGCACCAACGTTGCACGCGAGTGGACGAACCGCTCGAAAAGCGAAGGACGAGATGTGGGCGTCAAATTGCGTCCGCGTGCCGTATGCTTTGCTCGCGTCCACCTTCCACTCGCGGGAACTGCTTCACTTTTACCCATGCCGTCCG
>JAYUKI010000106.1:0-1751 GCA_043764595.1 Myxococcales bacterium
GAAACTTCGGGCCAGGCCGGTTCGGTCACCGCTCTCGACGGGGCCACAAACGATGGCTGGTGTTCTTACGCCAGCCGCTCTATCGAGCACACGGGCTTCTCCAGGGAAGGTCTGTGCGTCATCCGCCTGTCTCCCTGGCCCGAATTTTCAGAGAAAGTGTTGGAGGATAGCCATGGGTAGGATCATCGGCATCGATCTCGGGACGACGAACAGCTGCGTGGCCGTCATGGAAGGCCGTGAAGCGAAGGTCATCGTAAACGAAGAGGGTGCGCGCACCACGCCGAGCGTCGTGGCTTGGGACGACAAGGGAGAAATCCTGGTCGGCCAGATTGCCAAGCGCCAGGCAGTGACGAACCCCGAAAACACCATCTTCAGCTCCAAGCGGTTCGTCGGACGCAGGTTCGACGAGGTCACAGAAGAGCTGAAGCGCGTGCCTTACAAGGCCGTACGGGCATCGAATGGCGACACCGCCATCGAAGTGCGTGGCAAGGCCGTCTCGCCCCCCGAGGTGAGCGCGAAGGTGCTTCAGAAGCTCAAGAAAGCCGCGGAAGACTACCTCGGCGAGAAGGTGACCGAAGCGGTCATCACGGTTCCCGCGTACTTCAACGACGCCCAGCGCCAAGCCACCAAGGACGCTGGCCGCATCGCCGGTCTCGAAGTGAAACGTATCGTGAACGAGCCCACGGCGGCCGCTCTCGCGTACGGCATGGACAAAAAGAAGGACCAGGTCATCGCGGTCTACGACTTCGGTGGCGGTACCTTCGACATCTCGATTCTCGAAGTCGGCGACAACGTCGTTCAAGTCATCTCGACCAACGGCGACACCCACCTTGGAGGCGACGACGTCGACAACTTGATCATCGACTGGATGGTCGCCGAGTTCAAAAAGACGGGCGGCTTTGATCTCTCGAAAGACAAGATGGCGCTCCAGCGCCTGAAGGAAGCCTCGGAGAAGGCGAAGATCGAGCTCTCCAGCATGCAAGAGACCAGCATCAACCTGCCGTTCATCACGGTTGGACCGAGCGGTCCGGTCCACTTGGACCTCCGCCTCTCGCGCTCGAAGCTCGAGCAGATGATGGCGCCGCTCGTCGAGCGCTCGATGGAGCCCGTCCGCAAGGCCCTCCAAGACGCGAAGAAGACGGCGAACCAGGTCGACGAGGTCATTCTCGTGGGCGGCTCGACGCGTATCCCGATGGTCAAAGACACGGTGAAGAAGTTCTTCGGCCGTGACCCCGACCAGAGCGTGAACCCCGACGAAGTCGTCGCGGTCGGCGCTGCGATTCAGGCCGGCGTGCTCTCGGGCGACGTGAAGGACATGGTCCTCCTCGACGTGACCCCGCTGTCGCTCGGCGTGGAAACGCTCGGCGGCGTGATGACGGTCATGATTCCCCGCAACACGACCATTCCGACGCAGAAGAAGGAAGTCTTCTCCACGGCGGCGGACAACCAGCCCAGCGTGGAAGTGCACGTCCTCCAGGGCGAGCGCACCGAGGCTCGATACAACCGTGCTCTCGGCAAGTTCCACCTCGAAGGCATCATGCCCGCCCCGCGTGGCATGCCCAAGGTCGAGGTCACCTTCGACATCGACGCGAACGGCATCCTCTCGGTTCATGCCCGTGACCAAGCCACCGGCAAGGATCACAAGATCGTCATCACGGCGAACTCCGGCATCACCGAAGCGGACATCCAGCGCATGGTGAAAGAAGCCGGCGAGCACGAGGCCGAGGACAAGGAGCGTCGCGAGCAGATCG
>JAYUKI010000107.1:0-1749 GCA_043764595.1 Myxococcales bacterium
AGACATGGGTGGACTCGTTCATCTCGGTCGTCGCGTGGTGCGCGCCCTCAGGACCCGTCCAGTCGTAGGCCACTTCGGGGCCCGCCGGATCATGCTTCAGATAGAGCTTCTGCCCGTCGGAACGAGCCGACACCACACGGCGCTCGGACATGGGCGAAGTCTACACGACTCCCAGGAACCTCATCCTCCGGCCATGTGCTCAGAGCGGAAGGTCGAGACCGCGCTGCGCTACGGTTTGGCCGGGCATAGCGCGAGGGTCGATGCCTCCGCGGGCTCGCCTGCGAGGAAACGCCGAACCACCCCGGGCTTCGCTGCGGCCGCGGCCCGGGCGAGCGGCAGGAGCTCGCCGGTCGGGAGGTCGCCGAGGCGCACGTGGACCTTGTCGCGTATTTTCTGGTGCTTCGGATCGGCGCCGAGAACTTCGAAGGCGCCGGTGTCATCCATCGCGAGCTCGACCTCGACCCGTAGGCTCGTGGCGTCGGCGACGCGAACGAGGTTCAGAGTCGACTGGGAGAAGAGCGCGACGTTTCGGCCGTCCGTGGTCCACGACAAACGAGTGACGCCGCCAAGACCTCGGCGCTCGAGACGTTTCGTGAAAGGCGCCGTCGTCTCCGTGACGACGAGCGTGCCGTCGTCCGACCAGCCCGCGAGCAACTTCCCATCGGGCGCGAGCGCGAGCTTGGTCGCGGCCCAGAACGCGCCGGTCTTCGGACGCGCCGAGATGCTCCCGACCCGCTGACCCGTGCGCGTATCGAGGACCTTCGTGGGCTCGACCAGATGACCCTCGAAGGCCCGATTCGCGGTGGGGTCGCAGACAAAGGTGGACGCGTCGGCGGCGAGGCGCTTGCGCGTCTTCTCGCACGCGTCATCGCGGGTCGCGGGGGTCAGCACGAGGCCGAGCTTCGCGCTGATCTGCGTTTCGATGGCGAGGCGCACGTCCGCGCGCTCGACGACCGGCGACCAGAGGACAGGTCCGGCCTTCTTCGCAACGGGATCGTAAAACGCCACCGTCTGCCGATCGGTGAGCCGCACGATGCGCGAGCCATCGGGAGTCCACACGAGCGCCATCGCGCACTGTATTCCGTAGCCGTCGTTGTTCGGCGCCTCGATGAAGCGCACCTTGTCCGTCGCGACGTCGACGACCCCGAACGAGGCGGCGAACTCGTGCCCCGACGTGTGCGTGCCGCAGGTGGCAAACGCGAGCTTGTCGCCATCGGGATTGAACGTGACCGCGAGAGAGGCCGGCGAGACCTGCGCGCTCGCGCGCTTGAGCCAGCCGACGTCGTCGCTCCACTTCGAGAGCTCGACGAACGAGCGGTCCGGCGCGAGGATTTTGATGATGTCGTTGAGGCCCCAGTCGATCGCCACCTTGTCCGTCTTCGGCTGGTAAACGAGCGATTGGACCGCGCCGCCGAGCGTGTGCATCAAGCGGCGATTGCTGCCATCGGCGTCGTAGAGCCGTACGGCGCGATCGGCGCCCGAGCTCACGAAGCTCGTGCCGTCGTCCCGCCACGCCACCTTGGCCACGCCGCCGGAATGCCCCTCGATGACCGCCCCCGCCCTGCCCGTTCGATCGAAGAGTCGGAGCTTGCCGTCGGTCGCGCCCACGAGGAGCGTGCCGTCGCGCGGGGACACGGCGACCGTCGTGAGTTCGGCGCCGACGTCGACCTCCGCGATCGCCTTCTCCTCCGCCAGGTTCCAGAGACGCAGCTGGCGATCGAGGCCGACCGAGACGAGGGTGTTCGAATC
>JAYUKI010000108.1:0-21662 GCA_043764595.1 Myxococcales bacterium
CACCGACCGCATAGACGTCCGCCCGTCCATCGACGACGCGACCAAAAGCTTGCTCGGGCGGCATGTACGCCGGGGAGCCGACCATGGCGCCGACCATCGTCAAGGGCGCTTCGTCGAGGAGCTTGGCCACACCGAAGTCGAGGACTTTGACGATGTCGTTCACCATCGCCATCAGGGTGAGAAAGACGTTGTCCGGCTTGATGTCGCGGTGAACGATGCCGGCGCGGTGGGCGGCTTCCAGCGCGGACAAGACCTGCGCTGCGATGAAGCTCACACGCTGGGGCGAAAGCTTCCCCCCGCGAGCCATCGCCGCCCCGAGCGACTGTCCCACGAGCCGCTCCATGACGAGGAACGGCGGTTCACCGGCGATCCATTGGAAGTCGGTGATCTGAACGATGTTGGCGTGCCCGAGTGCCGCCGCGGCCTTCGCCTCGCGTTGGAACCGCTCGAACTGATCCTGGCGGAGCTGACCCTGAGAAGCATGAAGGACCTTGATGGCGACGGCCCTACCGAGCGCCTCTTGGACGCCCTCGTACACCGCCCCCATGGCTCCCTGCCCGAGCAAACGCCCGATTCGGTACGCCCCGCCCCCGAGCGTCCGCCCCGACAAATCCCCGTCCATTCTTTTCAGCGTACACCTCTCCTCCAGCCCGATTCGACAATCTCGAGTGGTGCGATTCGTGCGGTGCCTCCGCGCCCGGCTTCGTGCCGTGGTTTGCTCCCGTCGTGCGTGCGAAGGTGGGAGAAATCCCGATGAAAGCGTACGATTCGAAACGCGCGCTTTACAGAGTCGCCAACGTTCGGGTAAAGGCACGACCTCGTTTCTGGGCTGGTAGCTCAGTCGGTAGAGCTGCGGACTTTTAATCCGTAGGTCCCGGGTTCGAGTCCCGGCCGGCCCACAAAACTCAACACCAACCAAAGAGCCGGCTCCTTCGGGAGGTGGCTCTTTTTTCCGTGGCTTCGTGGGTTCGAGCCGCGACCACGACGTGCGATGGAGTTTGCGCCAGCGCCTCGGGCGAGTAACTTTCCGACCGATGAACGCGCCCACCGACTTCGACGTCGTCATTCTCGGCCATGGGTTGGCCGGGGGATTTCTAGCCCGTCACCTGCGGCTCGAGCTCGGTTCCGAGCTCCGAATTCTCGTCCTCGAGTCGGCCACGGAGATCACCGACTACAAGGTCGGCGAGTCGACCGTCGAAGTTGCTGCAAACTACATGATTCGCAGGCTGGGGCTACAGTCGTACCTCTACCAGCACCAGCTTCCCAAGAACGGCGTCCGGTTCTTTTTCGACTCGCCCGAGAAGGACCTCCCGCTCACCGAGATGAGCGAAATGGGCACCGATCGCCTGCCCTTCCACCCGGCGTTCCAAATCGAGCGCGCGTCGTTCGAGCGGGACCTCGTGGCGATGAACGTGGCCCAGGGCATCGACGTCCGGCTCGGGGCCAACGTGACCGACTTTTCCATCGACGCGGCGACCCGACACTCCGTGACGTTCGAGAAGGACGGCGCGAAGAGCACCGTGACGTCCCGGTTCGTGTTCGACGCCTCGGGTCGGCGGCAGTTGCTCCTGAAGAAGCTCGGCGTGCCGATCCACCGCGAAACACGCCTCAATACGGCGTCGTCGTGGGCCCGCTACAAGAACGTCCCGGGGCTCGACTCGGTGGGAGACGAGTCGTTCCGCGAGCGTGTCCGCCATACGTCGCGTCACCTCTCGACGAACCACATGATGTACGACGGGTACTGGATTTGGTTCATCCCGCTCGCGGGAGACGTGATGAGCGTCGGGGTGGTCTACGACAAGGACCGCATTCCCGATCGCTTGGCCACCCGGGAGGCTTTCGAGAGCTTCCTCGGAAAGCACCGCGCGACGAGCGACCTCCTCCGCGACGCCGAGCTCTGCGATTTCCAGCAGTACTCGCACCTCGCGTACCACGCCGAGCAGTACTTCTCGAAGGACCGCTGGGCGACCACGGGCTTCTCGGGCGCGTTCACCGACCCCTTCTACAGCCCGGGGTCCGACTTCATCGCCATCGCCAACGAGTTCATCGTCGAGCTCGTGAAACACGACCGCGCCGGCGACACCGCGGGCTTCGAGGAGCGGGTCGACGTATTCAATGCATACTACAAGTTCTGGTACGAGCGGACCCTTCGCATCTACGCGCGCCTCTATCCCGTTTTCGGCACGTACGAGGTCTTTCGCCTCAAATACATGCTCGATTTCAACAACTACTACAACCTCGTGGTGTGGCCGTTCATGGCCGACAAGTACAAGGACCTCGACTGGCTGAAGGGCGAGCTTCGCTTCGTCGATCGCGTGATCCAGGCGCAAGACTCGATGGCGAGTCAGTTCGTCGCCCTCGCCGACATGCTTCGGGAGCGCGGCGAGTACCACGCCGAGAATCGCGGCAAATGGCACAACGTTTTGGCAGGCGTCATTCGGCTCCAAGAGCGCCTCGGCAAGAAGCTGGACGAAACGTTCCGTCGCGAGCAGGTCCAGGCTGCCTACTCGAGCGTCTTCGGGGCGGTCGTCGAGCGCATGACTGGCCACCACGGCATCTCGAATCGCAAGCGTTTCTTGTCCGAGCTGTCGTTCCCCACAGTGGTGCTCTTCAAAGACGTGAACGAAGCCAGTGTCGAGGCCCTGCTCGATCGCATAGGTCTTCGCATCAAGAAGGAGCTCGCGCGCGAGTTCCCCGACGCCAAGATCGAACGGGTGAAGGTGCTTCCTTCCGAAGCCACGGTCGTGACCGAAGGTGGCTCCCCGCACGCGGATGTCGCGCGCCGCGCACGTGAGCTTTGGGACTCGACTGGAGAGTCCCTTGCCCACATCGTGCTCTGAAGCCCTCGACCCCAAAACTGAATCGCGCCTTTTCTGGCTCGATCCGACGCGACGCACCAGCGCGGTGCTCTAGCCCGGATTATTCATAGGTTCCGGGGCTGCATGTCACGATGCATCGGGAAATCAGGGGCGTACGGCGGATCTCGACCCTGCGACGGAACAAAAGCCGGTCTCGGGTCTGCGATCCGGCTTGCGCCCGTCTTTCCCGCGCCTCGCGCGATTCGCAATCCGGCCTATGAATCATCCGGGCTAGTCGCTGCCGGCGTCGAAGATTGGCGCGGCATCCACCCCGGCGTCCGCAGGGGCTCGTTTCTCACACTCGACGAGGTCTTCGACTTTCTCGCTGCGGCCCGGTGTGGCTTGGATGGCCGTGAACGGAAATCCGAGCGAAATGGAGTCGCAAGGTTTGTCGGGGTTTTTCTCGCCGCTCGCGAGGATGTCGAGGTTCTTCGTGACGAAGTCTTCGACGAACGCGTAGTTCTTGTTGTCCTCGCAGATGCCCACGAGGCGAAGGCCCTTGATGACGTCCTGCCTTGTGGCGCGACCCGCGACGATTCCGTCCTTTGCTCGCCAAACGCCGTCTTTTCCGCGTTCCAGCTTCGCCGTCACGATGCCTTTTTGAATCGTGAGGGGGTAGGCCGTCGCAAGCGCCCGTTTGCCAGGAAACCAAAAGAGCGTGTTTTCGGGCGGCGAAATTACCAGCGTGCCATCACGGACGTAGGCGGCATCGTCGAACAGCTTGGAGGCCGGGATGTCCCCTGCCGCGGTGACGGGGCCCGTGAGGATGTCTTCGCGGATCTGCCATTTGTCGTCGGAGGTGAAGCACGGATGCTTCTTCCAGTCGTCCGTGGCGCAGTCCCAAGGAAGCAGCCGATCGAGCCCTGGCGAGGGATAGAGGTCGACACGCACCCGGTCGTCGTTGGCCTCGCCGTTGTAGCCGGAGATCCGGAAGAGGTAGTTGTACGCGCCCACGCAGAGGGCGCAGTTGAAGCCGTCGGAGTTCAGCCCGAAGCCCCTGGAGGTCTCCGGTGCCGCTCCCGCCGCGTAGCCGAGGCGGCCGAACGTGTTGTCCCGGCAGTAGGCGCCATCGAGAGGGACTGCGGACGACACCTGCTTGCACGAGAGGTGCGTTTGTCCTGGAGTTTCGCAGGTTTCCGAGCCCGTGCAGGTGCCATCGAGGTCGAAGCCGATGTTGCGCCAAGCTTCCGGATCGAGCTGCCCGTCGTCGTTGAGCGAGCCGGTGTTGAGCGTCTGGAACGCCATGAAGATGGGAGGAAGCGCGGCTCCCGACTGAGGTGCTGGCCGGTCTTCTTTGCGAGGAAAACGGGCGCTAAAGCACGAAGAGGGCTGGTCCGCGGGACCACTCCAGAAGCCGATGCCACCTCGCTGTGCTGCATCCGGACCGGCGTCTTTGCCAGGGAGTAGCAGGGAGGCGTCGTAGACATTGCACGATGCCGAGCCGAGAGTGCCTGTGAGCGCTGCCCCGAGGACGACCACCGGCACGATCGCCCACCCACCCAATTTTGGACTTTTAGCCATGCGTCGCGCCTTCAGCATAGCGTGATTTTCGGCTCAATTGCAGGGTTCCCCGACGGTCGGTCGCCTTCGGCTCCTTCGCGTGCTCGTTGCAGTGGATTTTTCGGCCTTCGCGTCCCGGCGGGATCGTCGGTTTTGGGCCGAAACTGCGGTAGAAGAGAGCCGGCGCTCGAAAGGGCACGAGGCCGGTGGCGTCGCACGAGGGGAGCAAGCACGTGGAGGACAAAATCATCGAGCTGCTCTCGGGGGACGACGTCCCCATAGAGAAGCGCATTGCTGCAGCCATCGTCCTCGGCGAGGTCGGCTCGAGAAGCACCCGAACCACCCTCGCCCTCGCGAACGTGCTCGACTCGGGCGTACCGTTGCTCCAGCGGCATGCGCTCGAAGCGCTCGCGAAGGTGGGCTCGAAGCGCGCGCTGCCCAAGGTTTTTCCACTGCTCATGTCGCCTTCGGAAGAGGTGCGTCGCGCAGCACGGGCCGCCGTGAGCAGCGTCGGCGAGGAAGTCGTCGGCACCATCCGGGACAGGCTCTCGGCCGCTACGAACGAGGAGCGTCGTGCCCTCGATGCAGTGCTGGCCGACGTCGGGGGCAAAGACGCCTTTTCGTCGTTGGTTCGGGGACTTGCCACGGCCACCGGCGAGGCCGCCACTTCGGCATCCCTCGCCGTTCGCCAGCGCGTGAAAGACGCCGATCCACGCACCCGCCTGCGCTATCTGACCGAAACCGAGAAGTTCTTGGCGTCTCAGGCGAAGAGCCGCGGCACCAGCACCGCGGTCGCGGCGGCCATCAAGATCCTCGGCTACTTGGAAGACCCTCGTACGGTGCCGACGCTGCTCTCGTATGCCACGTCGAAGACCGCCGATGCGCTCGTCAAGAAGGAGGCGATCATCGCGTTCCGCTTCGCTCTCCGAGGGGACCGGGCGTCTCCGAAGGTCGTCGATGCCCTGACGAGCGCAGCAGAATCCGAAGATCGGACGCTTGCTCAGACGGCCCTCCACACGCTTGGCACTCTCGCCCTCTCGCCCGATTCCATTCGAAAGCTCGGTCGCCTTTTGTCGAGCCCGGATCCCGAGCGGGTGCGGTTCGTCATCGACCTGCTCGGGCGTGTTCCGGGGGGCGACGCGGCGAAGCTCCTGGTCGACGTGCTCACACGACTCGATCGCCGCTACGCCGAGGCTGCGGCGAACGCGCTCTTCGGGAAAGAAGACGCAGCACCGGTACTTGCACGAGCCCTCCTCGAGACTCAGGATGGCGATCGCGCGTGGGCGCTACGCAACGTGCTTCGACCGTTGGCGAAGAAGCTCCCGGTGGCGCTCCGGAAGGAGCTTCTTGCGCACGCGACCGAGCGATTGGCGGCCGGCGAACGCGGTTGGGAGGCCGCGCTCGACGTGGTTCGTGATGCCGATCCGGACGCCGTGTCCGACGCACTTCGCGCGATGGCCCACAAGTTCGCGCGCGCGCGAAACGCCGAAAAAGCCGAGTCCGTGCTTGCCGTGCTCACGAAAGGCGAGCGCTCGCTTCCCGAGGATCGCTACCTCATGGCCTCGCTCGCGCTCCTCAAGAGCCCACTCGAGACACGCGCCGGGGCTCGCAAAGCCGACATCGCGTTGCGTTTGCTGGACGAGCTCGCGAAGAGCGGCTTCGACCTCTCCCGGGCCCTTCGAAAGGACCGCAACCTCGACCTCGAGCACCTCTACTACGTCGGGTTTCATCTCGTCGAAGCGGGCCACCCTGCCGGGCGCGAGCTCCTCGAGGACGTGCGCGCCCGAGGTGGCCGAGCCAAGGTGGCGCGGATGGCCAAGACCAAGCTCGAAGCCGCGCCGTGATTCGACCGCGAGCACGGCCCCGCTCGGTCGGGTCGTTGCTCCGCCTCGGCGGGTGCACTAAGAATAGGAAAACGGCGGTCATAGGCGTTCTCGTAAGAACGCCGCACAAGCCGAGAGTCTCGACGTTCGCGAGGCTCGGAATGGAACATCGATGGACATCGTTCGGACTTCCCTTGGACGCCTGTTGGAGAGCAGCAGCGGCGACTCGTTCGGCCCCGTTCGCGTTTCGCGCGACCTCGCGCGTCGCTTGAACCGCACGTTCGGCGAGCCCATTTGCACGGCCGCGGAGCTCGAAAAGCGACGGGCGGCTTCCGCGCGTCTCGAAACGCTCCGCAGTCAGGGCTCGAAGCCCACGAAGGAGAAGGTTCAAGCCCCGATCATGGTCTATTTCGAGAAGGATCGAAATGCTCGGGAGCTTTCCAGGATCTGCGAGCTCTTGCAGTCGAAAGGCTTGGCCTTCGAGCAGCTCGACGTCAGCGGTGACGAGGCCACGGCCGCGTTCGTCGCCCGAGAAGCCCACGTGAAAAGCGATGACCTTCCCGTAGTGTTTGTCGCTGGAGACGTCGTCGGAACGTACACGGCGCTCGTCGCCTTCGACGTCGCCGGCAAGCTCGACAAGGCCCTCTTCGGCGCGTAGCCGCATGCACGTTACGCACGTCACGGAAGCTCCTTCGCTTCGTTTGCGCTCGTGGAAGGCGCTCTTCGACGAGCGCCGAATCCGCGTGGTGCCTCGTGCACACTTGGACGGCAGACCGTTCGTGGATCCTGGCATCGACGTGCTCGGGGAGGAGGCCCGGGCACTCTCCGGCATCCTCGCGCCCATCCTCGAGTGGTTCGCCGCGCGCGAGCCGGGCGCCACGGTTCGTTCGCTCTCGTTCGAGCTCGACCGCGGGCGCGCCCTCGCGACGCTGCGCTTCGAAGAGCCGGGACGGGGGAACGTGCATGCCCTCCGTGTCGACGAAGCGACGTCACCGGACTTGTTCGACCTGGCGCGGTCTTCGGAGAAAGCCATCGCGGCCGCGGCCACCGTCGTGCTCGCGCGGAGACCCGTGCAACCTACACGCGTTTGAATGCAACGCTCGTCCCGAGGTGCCCCAGGCGACGAGCCTCGAGGCAGGCCGGCGAGCCCGCTTCCACTTCGCGGCAGCCGTCCGGTCGGACTTCGTACACCGAGCACGGGTAGTGGTTCGGCTGCGAACGATCGAGGGCACCACAGGCGTCACCGTCGTTCGTAACAAATCGAAAGTACGGAGGTTTATCGTGAAGGACCGTGAGCTTCTTGAGGAGCGGCTCGCCCATTCGGGCTTCGTCGGCTTCGAGCAGCGTCACGGTGTTCGGGCCATGGTGGCAGCAGCGCCCGCACGCCACGCAATCCGAGCCGTCCGCAGCAGGGTCCGCAGCAGGGTCGCCTTGGATCGGAGGCGGTCCGAGCATCACTCCGGGAGCTCTACGGGCCACGGAAGGCGCTCGATTTCGGGGGCGAGGGTGGCAAGCGAGCGGGTGAGCTCTTCGACCGTGCACCGCTTCGCAGGATCGCGGCGAAGGCAGGCTCGGACGAGCTCGGCGGCCGCGCGCATTCCGGGTGCCCTCGCGAGTCGGGTGAGCTTTTGCGGTCCTCCGTCGTGGACGAGGTGACTCGAAACGAGCGCGACCTCTTGTTCGGCGTCGAAGAGCACCTCGCCCGTGAGAGCTTCGAACAAGAGACACCCGAAGGCGTAGACATCCGCAGCCAAGGGAGACGACGGCCCGTCCTTCGGGACCCAAACCTCGGGGGCGCCATACGGGCCCGAAGCACAACCCGGGCGGAGCTTTCGACCGGCAAGGCCGAAGTCCACGAGCACGGCGACTTCCCCTCCCCGCAAGACCACGTTGGAGGGCTTCACGTCGAGGTGACCGAGACCAGCTTCGTGCATCACCGCGAGTCCCGTGAGCAAGTCACGGAGGGCGCTCAGCACACGGGGCATGTCGAGCGCGAGGGACTGCACGGCGAGCTCGAGGGTGAGGCCCTCGACGAGCTCCATCACGAGAATCGGCTTTGGCCGGGCGGCCAAATCGAACGTCACGAAGCGAGCGAGGTTCGGGTGTGGCGGAAGCGCGACCAGGGCCGTGGCTTCCGAGCGGAACATGTCCAAAAACTCGGCCTCGGAGAGGCTGCGTGCTGCGCTGGCGTCGTAGTCCGGCACTTTCAGCGCGAAACGCTCGGCGTTGGGCTCGTTGCGATCTTCGACGCGGTTCACGACGAACACGGAGCCTGCGCCGCCCACTCCGAGCTGGCGGAGCACGTAGAATGCACCAAGGACGCGGCGCGCAGGCAGCCAGCTCGGTAGCGCTTCGTGCTGGGCTATGGCCGCAGGAGAGGCGTCTTCCTTGATGGGCTCGACTGGGAGCTCGGCGAGGCGACCTGCGGTCTTCATCACGAGGTCGGCGATGGCGCGCGGGAGCCCTCGCGTAAGCTCTTCGAGCGACCCCGACAGAGTTTCTGGCGCGATGCGGGTTTCCGAGCCGGACAGGACCCGGCCCACGATGACCGACAGCAGCCGGACGCTGCCCGAGACGAACCGGGACTCCTTGCGACTCGACCCACCGCCGACAGGCTGAAGGCGGGCGCGGGAGCCCTTCACGATGTGCGCGAGCGCCACGACCGCACCTTCGAGGTTCTGTACGACCTCCGCATCCGGAACGGTCCCTCCGCCCATCCCCTTGAGCGAGCGAGCGCGAGACAGAATCGCGAGGACCGCATGGAGCCGGACGAGCACGGTGCGAAGCGCTTCGGCGCGGGCCGAGCCCTCCGAAAAGAGCTCGTCGGCGAAGCGAGCCAGCTTGGCGACGCGGACGTCGTCGACGTCGCGAAGGACGGGGGCGCCGAATCCGACGAGGTTCAATCCGCTGTCATCGGGCGGCGGGAAGAGTGAGTCGTAAGGTCCAACGTTAAGCTTCATGCCCTCGAAACGCTTGGGTTTTTCGGCCTCGCTTGCCAAAAACGTCGCGTACTCGGAGAGGGTGTGGCGGTGGTCCGGATTCATCGACGCTTCGGCGAGCGTGCGGAAATCGTCTTCGAGGTGAAGTCGCTCGGCGACGCACAAGAACGCGTCGACGACCTCGAGCTGCTCGGTTCGTATGAGCGCATCGAGCGAGCGAGCCATGGTGGCCAGAAGAACCCGCCTCAGACCTGGCGCGGCATCTCCTTCGAGACCTGCGAGCACGGACGTGGCCGTCGTTTGCCAGCGGGCCCTTTGTCGGGCCGACAGCGCCGAATCTTCGGTGGCGATGGAGCTGTCTCCGTCGACGAGATGGAGCAGCGCGCGAACACGGAGGAGACCCAGACCGACGGCGGGCTCGGGTGGCGTAGGCATGCCTGAAGGCGGAAATTGACGGGTCAGCATCCAGCCGCCCACGTGATCGCGTAGCGCCTCGAGCGAGGCCTCGCCTGCCGCGACTTTTTCTTGGCTGGTGTCGAGCCGCAGGAGATCGCTGAGTACGTTGCGCTCCAGGAGGGAGACGTCGAGGTCCCGGAGCACCGCGAAGCTGCGGGCGCGTTCGACCTTTCGGCGTCCGGGCTCGGGTTGGCTTTGAGGCGCAGCGTCAAGCTCCGCGACCGCGATTTTGGTGGATTCGAGGAGCGCCATCCCGCGGCTGTGGGCGGCTTGAGCGCTGTCCTGGGCGAACGCAGAGAGCGCTCGCTCGATCTCGCGACGCAGCGGTTCACGCTGGCGGGGAGCTCCCTCGAGGTCGCGTCGGAGCTCGTTCCTCAGGCCGTCGTCGTCGACTTCGGTCGTCGGGAGGGCGGCGAGCACCCGTTTGGCCGCTCCGTCGAAAAAATGGCTCGGACCGAGCTCTTCACGGAGCCAAAGCACCGCCTCTGCGACCTCTTCCGGGGCGCTCCGAAGCACGAGCCCCAGAAGCAACGACGCTGCGTCCGGCTCGGCCTCGGCGACACGAGGCAAGCCCCAAACGAAGGCCCCCGCGACACCCGGATCCTTCGACACGAGCTCGCCTTTGAAGACCCGCACCGCGAGGCGCTCGGCGTCCTCGGGTCGGACCGCCGCGTAGGCCGCGATCGACGTCGCGCCTCGTCGCCATTCGGTCGGAGTGAGATCCGGAGAGAGAGAGCCTTCGAGCTCGCGACGCGGCTCCGGCAGCCAAGGCGCGACGAGGCCCCGCGCAATGGCGACGTGTCGCCATACGAGCGACTCGCGATCGGCCAGGAGCCTGGAAAAGGCAGCCTGAATCGCGTCGCTGCGAAACACCCTGAGGGCGTGGGCGTCCCCTTGCGAAGCCCGTTTTGCCGCTTCGCGGGCCGCGCGCTCCAAGAGACGGGCGGCGAGGCGGCGTGCCGGAAGCGAGCGCGTGGACGGCGCCACGATCCATTCGCGCGCAAACTCCCGCCGCGAGACCAGCGCCAACGCCAGAGGACCGTCGGCGACGCCTTGCATGAGCGGGAGCTCGGTCACGAGCGATACCCGGGCGATGCTTCCGCTCGAGCTGAGTCCTTTTCCTCCCGAGATGGCCATCACCGTCGCCATCCCCACGAACGTCTCCGCGTTGCCCGAAAAGAGGCGCGACAGGACACGCCTTCCGAGGTCGCGTTGTTCGACGCCCGCGGGTAGTGCGGCGGCGAGCAAGTAGATCGCTCGTCCTGCGGCCGGTGGAGCCAGCCAGTCGAGGTCGTCGAGCAAGCCTTCTGCCAGCGCGACACGAACGGCGGCGCCAATCGCCTCGGGGTTCAGTCCCTCGAGGGGTCCGGGGCCGTCGTCCACGCTTGCGCGGGAGAGGGCCGCCATGGCCTGACGAAAGAGCACCCGGCGCTCGTCGGGCGGGCGCTTTGGGAGGTCGATGAGGCTTTGGACGTAGAGCCCGGGATCTTTCACGGCCGAAGACGACAATCATCGCACGACTCTTCGGCGAATCGAATCTTCTCGCAGCTTTCTTCGGTTGAGGGTCGGGAACGAGCCGCTTTTGCTGGAATTCTCAGCGCTTCGCCACGGCCGACCTTTGCGAGGGGTCGTTTGGCGCCCCGCCGCCGTTGCGCTGGCCTTCGGCCATGAGACCCGAGGCGCCCGGTTGCGGCGAGCCAAGACGACAGGGGTCACGTTCCGTGGTATGGCGGCGCGCGTATCGCATCGCGCCGCCTTGGCCCGTACGCGTTCCTCCAGCCAGAACGAGAATTCCGTGATCGTCCTCGACAAAGTCACCAAGCGTTTCGGCCCCAAGATCCTGTTCGAGAACGTCTCGATGCAGTTCGATCCGCAGAAGCGGTACGGGCTCACGGGCGCGAACGGCGCCGGCAAGTCCACCCTCCTCAAGATGCTCGCGGGCGAAGAGGACACGGACCAGGGATCCATCTCGATCCCAGGCAATTTGCGCCTCGGCGTACTGAAGCAGAATCACTTCGAGTACGAAAACGAGCGCATCCTCGATGCCGTCATGATGGGCAACAAGTCCCTGTGGGAGGCGATCGCCGAGAAGGAAAAGCTGCTCGAGGGCGAGGTCACCGACGAGGTCGGGATTCGCCTGGGCGAGCTCGAGGGCGTGATCGCCGAAGAAAACGGCTATGTGGCCGAGAGCGAAGCGGCGGAGCTGCTCGTGGGCCTCGGCATCCCCCAGGATCGCCACGCCGACAAGATGAGCACTCTCGCGGGGGGCTACAAGCTCCGCGTGCTCATCGCCCAGGTGCTCTTCGGAAAGCCCGACGTGCTCCTCCTCGACGAGCCGACGAACCACCTCGACCTCGAGTCCATCGCGTGGCTCGAAAAGTTCCTGCTCGACTACCGCGGAACCCTCGTCGTGATCTCGCACGATCGGCACTTCCTGAACGAAGCAGCTACGCACATCGCTGACGTCGACTACCAGACGATCACCGTTTACACGGGAAATTACCAGGATTTCGTCGAGCAGAAGTACGAGAACAAACAACGCGACGACCAAAAAAACCAGTCCGCGAAGAAGAAAATCGAAGAGCTCCAGGGCTTCGTCCAGCGGTTCGGTGCCCACGCCTCGAAGTCGAGCCAAGCGCAGTCGCGCATGAAGCAGATCGAGAAGCTGAAGGAAGAAGTCGGGTCGCGCGGCCAGAAGCGATCGAGCCTCGTGCGGCCGTTCATCCGGTTCGAGTTCGAGAAGCCGAGCGGGCGCGACGTGCTCCGCATGGAAGGCGTCGACAAGGCGTTCGACGTCGAGGCCCGAGGTGGCAAGACCGAGCACAAGGTCGTCTTCAAGGGCGCATCGTTCAACCTGAACCGCGGCGACCGCGTGGCCGTGACGGGGCCGAACGGCGTCGGCAAGTCGACCCTGCTCAAGCTCATCGTGGGCGCCTACGCGAACCTCGACGAAGACACGAAGCGCGACGTTTACACCCCGGAGGCGGGCGAAATCCGCTGGGGACACGACACCAGCGTGGGCTACTTCGCCCAGGACACCCACGAGGCTCTGGGACGCACGAGCGCAGGAATGAATGCGTTCCAGTGGCTCTATCAGTGGGACAAGAACGCCCCGCAAGAGCACATCCGAGGCATCCTCGGACGCCTTCTTTTCCAAGGCGAAGCCGCACTCAAAGACACGAAGTCTCTCTCCGGCGGCGAGTGTGCGAGGCTCCTTCTCGCGAAGCTTCTCGTTCTCCAACACAACGTCTTGGTCCTGGACGAGCCCACGAACCATCTCGACATCGAGTCGATCGAGGGGCTGCTCGATGGCCTCAAGCTCTTCAAGGGCACGCTCGTGGTCGTCAGCCACGACCGTCACTTCATCTCGTCCCTCGCCACGCGCGTCCTCGACCTTCGTCCGGCGACCGAGGCGGACAAGGGCGCCGATCTCTTCGACTACGGCGGCTCGTACGACGAGTTCCGCGACCGCGTCGGTCGCGACTATCTGCGAAAGTAGGCTGGGCTGCGAAAGTAGGCTGCGCCAAAGCCCCAAAGCCCCAAAGCCCCAAAAGGACAGGCCTTTTGGGGCTTTTTTCTAAAGGCCCGCCTCGAACGTGGCGTGGTGAATGGCGCGTCCGAGCTCTCTCACGAAGGACAGTGGCGCTTCCATGGGGATCGCGTGGCCGGCGCGGGGGAAGCGCACCACGAAGACCCGGTCCGGCCGGCTCGTCTCGCGGGCCACGATGCGCGACAGCTCGAGCTGACCCTCGGCGGGGTACATCTCCGAGCGGCCTCCGACCATGAAGGTGAGCGGCACGGGGTGGGCGCGGTGCGCCTTGGCGACGGCGTCGGTGAAGTCATGCCGGTGGTCGAGGTACGCCTTCAGGCAATCGGTGTAGGCCTGCCAGTGATCGAGCGGAAAAAGGAGCTTCGCGACGGCTTCACGGGTGACGGCGGCCGTCGCCGCTTTCATCCACCGAGGGCGAAAGGCATCCCGAAAGAACCCTGCGAAGGCCACGCGAATGCGGGTGCGAAGCGCCTCGGGCAGGGCTTCGTACGGGCTGTGCCGGTGGGGCGCCACCTCGGCGTGGAGCGCCCGGAGCTCGTCGAAACGCGAAGCCTGGGAAGCGCCGAAGAGGCCGTGCGCGTACCCGTCGTCGTTGTGGATTCGCGCGGCCTGATCGACGTGCACGTACCCGGAGACGCGAGAGAATCCACCTCGAGCGGCGAAGGCCAGACCGGTGAGCGCCCCCATGGACAGTCCGGCGAGAAACACGCGTCGTTCGCCCAAGTGGTCGAGCAAGTCCTCGAGGTCGTTGGCGAATCCCTCGATCACGTCGGAATGGGCGAACGGGACGCTGCGTGAGCGTCCGAACCCTCGGAGATCCGGAAGGACGAACCGGAAGCGGCTCGCCAGCGGCGCGATGGATGGGAGCCACATGCGCCCGTGCATCGCGAAGCCGTGGAGCATGACGACGGTGGGGCCTCGACCCAGCTCGTGGAAATGCATGCGCCTACCGTCGCGAAGGAGGACGTCCGACATGGTTCTCTTCTAGGCGAGCTTCGCAGATTCGCCCACTTCGTGCTGCGTGGCGCTTCCGGGCAAGAGGCAGCTCCGAACGGGAGCACAGGGGGAGCGTTCTCCGCTAGCATCGTCGGGTCAAGGACCCATGCCCGATACGAAGAACGAACCGCAGCGAACGTCCGAAGCTCCCGCGCCCACGGTGATGCATGGTCGCGGAAGCGAGCTGCACACCGAGCGGTTCGGGAGCCCCGAAGGCGTCCGAAGCCCTCGCCTTCCGCCCGAGGCCCGCGAGTCCGACGACGACCTTCGCCTTCCCACGGTGCGACGCCTCGAAAACGAGCGTGCGCTGGCCGAAGGAGGCATGGGCGTCGTCACGGTCGCCAAGGATCGCTCGATTGGGCGGGAAGTGGCCGTAAAGACGCTCCACAGGCACCTGTCGGCCGAGGCTCCCGTCCGTCGTTTGTTCTTGCGGGAAGCCCAGGTGATGGGCCTCCTCGAGCACCCTCACATCGTCCCCGTCTACGACGTGGGCGAACGCGAAGACGGTCGCGTGTGCTTGCTCATGAAGCTCATCGACGGTCGCACGTTGTCGTCGATGGTTCGTGCGCTCCCGAAGGGACCCATCGACACAGGCACGCTCTACGTCTTGCTCGAGGTCGTGACGAAGGTCTGCGACGCGCTCTCGTATGCCCACGACCATGGCGTTCTTCACTTGGACGTCAAAGCCGCGAACGTGATGGTCGGCGAGTACGGCGAGGTGTACCTCACCGACTGGGGGATCGCGCGGTTCGACGCTCCGCGGACCCCGTCGAATGGTCACATGGCCTCCATTGCTCCCCCCGCGAGCGAGGCCACCCAGGGGGTGGTGATTGGCACCCTCGCCTACCTGTCTCCGGAGCAAGCCCGCGGCGAGCGCGCCACGCTCGACGCAAGGGCGGACGTCTTTCTGGTTGGGGCGATGCTCTACGAGATCCTCGCACGTCGCGCGCCCTACCCGACCAAGGACCCTGGCGAGGCCGTGGCCCTCGCCCTCACGGCGACCTTCCCTACGCCGACGGCGATTTCGGGGGCCGCATCGGTACCGGCGGAGCTCGAGCGCATCGTGCTCCGAGCCATGACCAAGGACCGGGCGGAGCGTTATCCCACCGTGCGCGCCTTCCGCGACGACCTCGTGCGCTTCCTTCGGGGCGGGGCCGAGTTCCCGAGACAGCTGGTCAAGGCCGGGGAAATCATCGTCAAAGAGGGGGATTCCGGCGACGCCGCCTACATCGTCGCCGAGGGCGAATGCGAGGTCCAAAAGCGAGTCGGAGGCGGAGTCGCGACCGTCAAAGTGCTCGGGCCTGGCGAAGTCTTCGGCGAGATGGCCATCCTGACGGCCGGTCCGCGCACGGCTACCGTGGTCGCGAAGACCGACACCACGGTCCTCGTTCTCACGGCGCAGGCCCTCGAGGACGAGCTTGCGGCCGTGAAGCCCTGGATGGCCACGCTCCTGCGCACGTTGGCGAAACGGTTCCGGGACACGGACCAAAAGCGAGCGACTGCGCTCACCGCCCCGAGCCCCGCGAAGCTTGCAAACTACACGTTCATGAAGGTCACGACGTGGGGAGTCCCGGCGCCAGGCGGCGGGCGCATGGTGCCCTGGTCGTCGTTGGCGCGGGACTTGGAGCAGGACCTCGACGTGCCCGCGCTCTCCGCCTGGCAGCTCATCAACCTCTTCCAGCTCTTCGAGCTCGACATCTACGCCGACGCGGTCATCTTGCGAGACGAAGCCAAGGCGCGAGCGTTCCTGGCGGAAAAGCTCGGAATCGGCCCCTCGCCCTCGCCGTGACGGAATCGTAGGAGCGGGGCAAACGATCCGCGTCGACCGAGTCAGCCCTCGAAATCTGCAAAGCTTTCGCTAGGATGGAGGCTCTCGTAGATGCGCGCTCGCGCCACTCGTACGCGCGCGTCGGCGAAGGTTTTTGCCGCACCGTCGTAGAGCCATTTCGCCAGGCGCTCGGACGTAGGAGTGAACGGGAAGACCGCGAGCTTGATGCCACCGGGCCGCTCGTTGCGGGCTCCGAACAGATCCCCCGCATGGGTGGGCGGCGCTTCGCCAAGATGACCCAACGTCTCGCGGCGTGAAGCGACGAGCGTTTCTCCGAGGCGAGCCAAATCGGCGCTGGTTTCTGAGTACGACGCCTCGCCGAGCGCGAGCGAGTGGTCGAGCAGGCGGAAGCAAGGATCGAGGAGCTCTTCGTGGACGCGATCGAAGTCGACGACGAAACCTTCGGAGTCGAGCTCGTTCGCTTCGAGAGTGACCTCGAAACGCCACGTGTGCCCGTGGAGCGAGATGCACGGCCCTCGATGGCCTCGGACGTGGTGCGCGAAATGAAGATGCACGCCGCAACTGGCTCGGAACATGAGCTTACCCTCGGTACACGACGCGCGAGACGTCGTTCTCGCGCAAAACGAGCTTCACCAGGCCAGGGAGCTTGGGCGAAAGCTCGTTCCAAATCCAGGTGACGAGGACCTCACTCGTGGGGTTCTCGAGGCCGGGCACGTCGTTCAAGTAGTGGTGGTCGATGCGGTCCCATGCGGGTTTCATGGCCCGCTCGATTTCGGCGAAATCGAACACCCAGCCGGTCTCGGGATCGAGGCGACCTTCCACGTGGATGTCGAGGTAGAACGCGAGCCCATACACGTTGCTGCACGGATGCCCGGGGGGCGTCTTCGGGAGCCTGCGCGCGGACTCGAATCGAACGGTGTGGATGAGCTCGTAAATGCCCGACTTTTCCGCCATCCGGGCTCCATACCCCTTTTCGCACGGCGCGGAAGCAAAATGCGTGGCGCGGCCCGTTCGGAGTCGGACGCCCGTCGACGACCGGTAGGCCAAAACCAACGGGCTTGGCGACCCCGCCGCGCGACCATGGCACCAACACGTCCGGCGCCGAGGACCGTGCGCAAAGGCCGGCGCATGAAAGGCCATCGAGACTTGATGCCATCTCGCAGGCGCTGCACTAGTGTCCCGCGCGATGGAAAACGACTCTCGGAACGCGGCCTCCCCGACGCGTCTCGCGGCGCTCGCTGGGCTTACCCTGGGGCCAGAAGAGGCCGAGCGCCTCGGCGCCGACGTGGCGAACATCCTCGCGTACATGGCAGCGCTCGCCGACGTCGACACGACCGGCATCCTTCCGCTCACGAGCCCGAACGAAGCCCCGTGTCCGCTGCGGGCAGACGTTCCGGAGCGGGAGGTCGAGCCAAGCGCGATCCTCGCGGCGGCTCCGAAAATCGACCACGGCGCGTTCGTCGTGCCCAAGATCCTGGAGGGATGAGCGTGCTCCGAGACGCCTCCATCACGAGCCTCGCCGGGCGCATTGCGACGGGCGACCTCCGGGCCATAGATGTCGCCGAAGCGGCCCTCGCTCGTATTGCCAGCCTCGACGAGGAGCTCGGGGCCTTTCTCTCCGTCACCGCGGACGACGCACTCGCTGCGGCGCGCGCGGTCGACCGCGCGCGTGACGAAGGGGCGGTGCTCGGGAAGCTTGCCGGTGTTCCGATCGCCGTAAAAGATGCACTTTGCATGAAAGGTGTCCCGACGACATGCGCCTCGCGCATCCTCGAAGGTTACATCCCTCCCTACGAAGCCACCGTGGTGACGCGCCTGCGGCAGGCCGGCGCCGTGCTCGTCGGAAAGGCCAACATGGACGAGTTCGCCATGGGCTCTTCGACCGAGCATAGCGCCTATTTCAACTGCAAAAACCCATGGGACACCACGCGATCGCCTGGTGGCTCGTCGGGCGGAAGCGCAGTTGCGGTGGCGGCTCGATTTGCGTTGGGAGCCCTTGGAAGCGACACCGGCGGCTCGATTCGCCAGCCGGCGGCGTACACGGGCACGGTCGGTCTCAAGCCAACCTACGGGCGCGTGTCGCGGTACGGCCTCGTGGCGTTCGCATCGAGCCTCGACCAAGTGGGCGCCTTCGCGACCGACGTGCGCGGCGCGGCGCGCGTATTGTCGGTGATCGCCGGCCCCGATGGCCATGACGCGACCTGCGCCTCTCGCGAGGTCCCCGATTTCGAGGCGGCCTGCACGAGAGACGTCCGCGGCCTTCGCATCGGAGTGCTGGACGAAGCGTTCGGTGAAGGTCTCGCGGACGACGCACGATCAGCGTTCGAGGCCTCGGTCGAAGCGCTTACGGCGCTCGGTTGCATCGTCGAGCGGGTTTCGCTCCCCAGCATGCGCCACGCCGTTGCGACCTACTACGTGCTTGCTACGGCCGAAGCGTCGAGCAATCTCGCGCGCTTCGACGGCGTTCGGTACGGCAGGCGCGTGATGCCTCGTCCGAACGCGAGCCTGGCGGAGATGATCGGCGCGACGCGCGACGCCGGCTTCGGTGCCGAGGTGAAGCGCCGCATCTTGCTCGGGACCTTCGTCCTTTCGGCCGACGCCTTCGAGGCGTACTACGTGAAGGCGCAGAAGGTCCGTCGTGTCGTCCGAGACGAGCTCTTGGGCATTCTCGGCCGGGTGGACGCCGTCCTCTCTCCCACCGCGCCGACCACGGCGCTGCCACTTGGTGCACACGCCCACGATCCGCTCGCGATGTATCTCTCCGACGTCTACACGCTGCCCGCTAGCCTCGCGGGCCTCCCAGCGATGAGCGTGCCGTGCGCTCTTTCGCCGAGTGGTCTGCCGCTTGGACTTCAAATCGTGGCGCGTCCCTTCGACGAAGAGACCGTGATCGCACTAGGCGCCGCCTACGAAGCCGTGTCGCCCTTTGCCGGACGCCGCCCACCATGCGCCTGACGTTCGCTCCCGGCTCGCGCCGTTCAAAGTCGCGAGAGATGCGCCGATGACCGACACGTTCGCCGTAGAGCCCATCTCCGAAGACAACGTCGAGGCCCTCGTTGGACTCTTTGACGCCGCTGGATGTGCTTGTTTTTGCAGGTACTTTCACTTCACGGGCACGAAAAACGAGTGGCTCGATCGGCTGGCTCACGATCCTCTGGAAGGCGCTCGAGAGCTCCGCGCGAGCGTCGCGTCCGCGTCCGTGTCCGCGTCGTCCCGGTCAGGCGGGCTCGTCGCTCGGGACAGGTCCGGGGAAGCCGTTGGCTGGGCGAAGGTCGTGCCCCTCGCCGCCGTTCCCAAGCTTCGTTTGCAAGGCGCGTATCGCCCGCTCGATCTCGGCGACGAGACCACGACCCTCGTCGTGGGCTGTCTGCTCGTGCATCCGGCCCACCGAAAATCCGGGGTCGCGCGCGCGCTCGTTCGTGCTGCGCAGGCGTTTGCAGCGACGAGCGGTGCCTCCCGACTCCTTGGGCTTCCGCGCCGGAGCGCTCTTCCCCTCTACGACGAAGAGGCTTTCGCGGGACCGGAGCGCGTCTACGAAAAGCTCGGGTTTCGTGTGCTCCACCCGTCGCCCGCCTACCCGGTGTACGCGTTCGATATCTGACGCTCGGCTCTAAATCAGCGGTCATGATCTTCGATCAAGTCCCGCTGATTTTAGACTGACTTGTCATCGGAGGACTCCGTCCTCCGCCGGGTGCGCGCAAAGCCCGATGGGACCCCACCTCCTGGTTTTGGGTCCCGAGCCCAAAACGACCGCGTCACCTGATTGAGAACCGTGAACGGTCATTTAGCTACCGCCGTCCACGATCGCCGCGTCGTCTGCGCGCCAGCCTTCGGCCACCAAGTACTCGGCCGAGAGACCCAAAAATACGGCCCGAGCGACCACCTCGCCCGGGCTTCGCTCGCGCTCGAGGAGGTACGGAAGCGTCACTGGCGACACGATGCTGCGAAGGACCTTTTCTTCGGCGAACGTGAGCCGGAGGGCCTCGATCCTTCCCGGGGGACGTGGGGACGGGGCAATTCGACCCGCGATCCCCGCGAGGAACGACGACGTCTCTTCGTGGGTGTAGTGTACACGCACCCCCCGCGACACGAGCTCCGTTCCGCAGAATCCGAGTGGAACCGTTTCTTCGTGAGAGCGAGCCCCGCGGACGAACACCATCGAGCCGGCCGTCCACTGGAAGAGCTCCAAAAAGCGTGCTTCGACCTGGTCGAAAATGGCGCGGAAAAGCTCGACGGGGCGGAGGACTCCGAGGCCCACGAGGGCGTCTCCCAACCGACCCCCGAAGCGCGGCAGCACCGCGAGGGCGCGATCGATTTCCATTCGGAGGACCGTGCCGTGCAAAATGAGCTGCTCGCCCAGAAGCTCCTTCGAATCCGTCGACGCGACGAACTCCGGCACACCGTCGACGAAGTAGATCTTCTTGCGCCGTTCGACGAGAGCCGGGCCGTCTCGTTCGTGCCGCATCAAGAGCACCCCGGTCTCTCGGCCACTCGCGATCCGGTACAAAAGCTGGGGCAGCGTTCGACGATCGAGCTTCACGGCACGACGCTCGTCGGCCATAGAGATCGCGTCCCATTTGAGCGCAGGGCTCGACACGAACCGTTTGAGCTCGGGGTAAGCGACGAGCTCACGAAACGGGCTCTCCTCCCGCGACAGACGTGTCTCCGCAGGAAGCTGGCCCGTGACGAGGAGCTCGACGATGCGCGCGAACGTGACGGGCCCGACGACTTCGCCGGGGGCGAGCTCGGCGCGGTAGTCGTGCACTTTTGGATCGAACGGATCGTCGAGAGAAGGCGGGGGAATCGTGCTCTCCCGACCGTCGAGTTTTCCCGGCGCGATCGTGCGTCGCCGTGACGCTTCGTCCGGCTCCGGAACCACATCGGGAAGGAGGCCGAGCGTGCGAGCGACCTTCGAAAGCCCACTCGGCGCGAGGCGCAAGCGACGCCGACGTACAATCTCTTCGACGGCTTCGGCGAACACGGCCGCGGAGGCGTACCGGTCCGCAGGCGACGGTGCGAGCGCGCGGTACACGAGACGCCTCACGTCGTCCGGAACATCTTTCGCCGTCCGCTCGAACGCGGACAGATCTCCGTCGCGAATGCGCTCCAAGATAGTGATTTCGTTGCCCGATCCGAAAAGGGGCGTGCGTGTGAGAAGCTCGGCGAGCACGATGCCGAGCGTGAAGAGGTCGCTCCGAGGATCGAGGTCTTTCCCGAGGACTTGCTCCGGGGACATGTAGCCGAGCTTCCCCTTCACTTGGCCGACGTTCGTGCGCCGCTCGAGCTCGGCCGCCCGCACGATGCCGAAGTCGGTGAGCTTGACCTCGCCACCGCGCGAGATGAGCATGTTGCCCGGCGAAACGTCGCGGTGCACGAGTCCGAGCGGTCGGCCCTCTTCGCCCCGCATTCCGTGGGCGTGCTCGAGGGCCCGAAGGACCGAGAGCGTGACGTGAAGGACCACCTCCATGGGGAGCGGAAACTCTTGGGTCGCGGCCGCGCGCACGAGCTTTGCGACGGTCGTTCCCTCGACGTACTCCATCGCCATGTAGAGCTCGCCGGAGTCCTCGCCGAAGTCGAAGACCTGCACGACGTTCGGATGGCAAAGGCGCGCCGAGACCCGCGCCTCGTCGACGAACATCGAAACGAAATCGTGATCTTGCGCGAGCTCCGGCAAGATGCGCTTCAGGGCGACGATCTTCTCGAATCCATGCGGGCCACGGCGCCGTGCGACGTAGACCTCGGCCATCCCAC
>JAYUKI010000109.1:0-21564 GCA_043764595.1 Myxococcales bacterium
GAGAATTTCTCGACCCGCATCCCGAAGTAGCGCGCGACGAAGTAGTGTCCGGCCTCGTGGACGACCATCAGGAGGGCGAGGCCGAGTATCGTCAGGACGTACGAGCCGATCCGCATTGCGACCAGTCTAACCAATCGGAGATGAGCACGCGAAGGGACTCCGCCACGGTGCGCCAGTTCTCGCGTTTTTCGGCCAAATTTTGGCGCTTTTCGGTCGCCTCAGCCGTGCTTTTCGTGCCACTTTCGGCCCGCGCCGAGCCCGAGCAGGTCAACGTTCGCGGCGGAAACGCAGGCGGATTCGTGTCCCGCTCGAGCGAAACCGACGCCCCTCGCACCATCACCGACGCCGCGAGCCTGCTCGCTCCCCTGCCCGGTGTGCACGTGCGAAGGCTCGGGGGAGACGACGCGCTCTCCACGATTTCGGTGCGTGGTTCGTCTTCCTCGCAGGTCGCCGTGGTGCTCGGCGGTGTGCCGCTCACGGGAGGCGCCGATCCGAGCCTCGATCTCGCGTCGCTTCCGCTGTGGCCCGGTGCCGAAATGCGCGTCTACCGAAGCTTCGCGCCGGCCACGCTCGGTCCCGGCTCGCTCGGTGGAACGCTCGTCCTTCGCGCTCCGCCCCAGGTCCCGAAGCCACGCACCGAAGTGTGGGCCGCCGTGGGCTCGTTCGGCTCGCTTCGCCTTCGCGCGGGCGACGCAAGGCCCCTCGGCGAAGGTGCCGACGCCGCGCACGTGACCACGGCGATCTCGGCCAACCGCAGCGACGGCAACTTCACCTACGTGGACCCCATCGCCGCGGCCTCGGGACAGGAACGCATCCGAACGAGGGAAAATTCCGAGGTCGCGGCCGCCAACGGGCTCGTGCAATGGTCGGCTCCAATCGGCTTCGGAGGCGCTCGGCGAGGCCGGCTCACCGTGCTCACGCTGCTTCAAGCGCGACGCCAAGGCGTCCCGGGCACCACCAAAGCTCCGACCTTCACCGAGGACCTGACCAGCACGCGCGCACTGAGCTCCATCGAGCTCGGCTTTCCGGTGGGCGACTCGGCCACACTGTTCGTGCGCACGTGGGGAAGGCGCGACCACCTCGCGCTTCGAAGCCGCGAAGACGAAGCCTCCGTGTCTCTCTCGCCGACCCGCACGTCGGATACGATCGCGGCCCTCGGGGGCTCCGTGGGCGTTCGCACGAGGCCCCTTGAGCGCGTGCTCCTCGACCTTCGCGCCGACGCCTCGGGCGAACGGTACGCCCCAGGCACCTGGCAAGGCGCGGTGTCCCCGGGCGGTGCCACGCGCGTCTTGACCGGCCTCGCGACCGACCTCGAAGCGCGCCCACTCGAGCGACTGGCCCTCACCGCAAGTGGACGCGCCGACGTGTGGCACGATGCCTCGAGCGCTCCTCGGGACGCATCGACGCCGGCCACCAACGAAGACGTCGCACGAGCCACCGGCCACGTCGGAGCCGAGCTCGTTTTCGGTGCGTTCACCCTCGCGACGCACGTGGGGCACCTCGCGCGCGCCCCGGGATTCGTCGAGCGGTACGGCAATCGGGGCATCTTCCTCGGCTCGCCAGGGCTTCGCCCCGAAGCGGCCACCACGATCGACGCAGGAGCCAAGACAGCGACGAAAAAAGGTCCCGTGACCGCAAGCGCCGAGCTCGTCGGGTTCTCCACATGGGCCAGCGATCTCATCGTGTTCGTGCCCCAAGGCGCCTACGGACGAGCCAAAGCGACCAACGTCGGAGAAGCGCGCATCCTCGGGCTCGAAGCGGACGCTCGCGCCTCGATCGCGTGGGTGGACGTCCGTGCATCGTACACCTTTTTGCGAACCGCGAACGACAGCGAGTGCGACACCACGGTTCCTCGAAGGACCGGAGGTGTGTGTGCGGCCCCCCCTTTGCCGGGCCGGCCGGGCCACGATCTCGTGCTCGATCTCGGGGTGACGATTGGACCGGCGCGCTTTCGCTATGGCCTCGACGTGGTGGCCGATCTGCGCGCCGATCTCACCGGCAGCGTCACCGTGCCGGCCCGCGCCCTCCAGAGCGTCGGGGCCAAAGTGGACCTCCCTTGGCGCGTCGGAAGCGAGAAAATCACGTTCGCACTCGACCTCTCGAATCTGGCCGATCTGCGCGTGGCCACCTACGCCGGCGTGAGCGGCCCCGTGCGAGAGCCCATTGGCGACCTGTACGAATACCCGCTCCCGGGCAGGTCCTTCTTGCTGTCGGCGCGCGTGGCGCAATAGCCATCTGGCCCCACACCTTCGCGACCGACTTGCCGTCATGCGGCGAAACGCATACCTCCAAGCTCCGATGACCACTCCGACCGCCACGGTTCCGCGCAAGCTCGTCACCCTCGTGGCCCCCGAGTCCGCCGAAGACTTTCTCACAGGCGAGATCACTTCCCTCGGCTTCGGGCTGTCGGTCATCGGCGTGCGCGGCAAGGGAAAACACGGCCACAGGCCGGATCCCTGGCACGGAGCGAACATTGAGGTCCGCACGGTCATGGACGAAGCGGGGGTCGCCGCCCTTTTTCTGCGCCTCACGCCAAAGCTCGCCACCACCGACATTCTCGCGTGGGTGTCCGACGTGCAGGCCTGGCCAGCCAGTCGATTCCCGGGCTGAGCTATTTGGGCTCGATTTCACGGTTGCGCCGCGCTGCGGCAGAGCCAAGGAAGGCGTCGCCAGGCCACCGAACGCCCGAGAAGCGGACGTCCTGATTTCTTCCGCTTCTCGCCCTTCCCCCCCACCCCGGGTCGCGCTAGCTTCACGCGCCTCATGACCCAGCAGAATCCCGGAGACCAAGGCGGACTCACCCTCACCGGCGGCGCCGCCATCCTCGCGCCCATCTCGGCGTTCCCGAACGGTGTTCCCTCGAACGCGCTCGTTCTCATCCCGCTCGCCCCGAACGGACAGCCCAACGAGAAACAAATCGTCGAAGGCCCCGTCAAGCTCGAGATGGACGAGGTGTGGAAGCTTCTCGGATTCAACGGCCCCGCCGTGCAAGTCCAAGACGAGCAAGGTCGCCCCATCGCGATCGGCCGCGACGACCTGCTTTCCGGCCTGGAAAAGCACTGGAACGAAGACGGCGAAGACCTCATGCGCGGCCGCATCTACGCGCAGGAGCTCATGAAATACGCCTTCCACGCGAAGGCCGAAGGCGTGCTCGCCAAGATCGTCGCGAAGAGCATGGACAACGGCGACGACTGGCTCGGCCTCGGCGTCGCGCAGCTCGCTCAGGAGAAGTTCGACAAGGCCGAGCGCACCCTCAAGGGCGCGCAGAACCTCATGAAGGACAACCCCTACCCGCAGCTCCACCTCGCCAAGCTCTACAAGGCGCAGAAGGACTACCCGAAGGAGCGCGAAGCCGCCGAGCGTGGCATCCAGATCCAGCCGCTCGCCGTGGACGCCTGGGCGTACCTCTTCAACTGCATCAAAGAGAACGAGACCGAGGACAAGGCCGTGGCCGCCCTCGAAGAGCTCGCCGACGCCCCCGTCAACGCGAAGTCGGCCGCGCCCTACGTCGCGCTTCAGGGCTTCTACTCCACGGAAGATGCCACCCGCGAGAAGGCCATCGCCTTCGCCAAAAAGGGCGTCCAGCGCTCGCCGCAAGACCCCATCGCGCTCCTTTGCCTCTCGGCCCTCTACGGCCAGGCGAACAAGCTCGACGAAGTCGTGAAGCTCCTCCAGCCGCACGAAGCCGCCATGGTCCAAGACGTGCGCCTCGCGCACAACTACTTCGAGGCCCTCTTCCAGCAGAAGGACCTCGGCAAGATCACCGCCCTTTTGAACAAGCTCGCCACCTCGTCGAACCGTGAAGTGAAGCAGTTCGCGATCGAGCGTGCGCAGGCCATCAAGCAGATGTTGGCTCAGCAGCAGGCGTCCCTCCCGCAGTAAGCGGAACGCACGATACGAGACCGCGGAAGCCGCCTCGTTGGGCGGCTTCTGCACTTCGAAGCGCCTGAACCGTCACGACCTCCAGCGTCTCGGTGGTAAACGTGCGTTCAGTCTTCGGTCTTGTTTTGCCCCTTGGGGCCGAACGTCGGCTACTCTTCAGGTGTGGGAGTCGCTTCGGCAGACGGCAACGTCCGAGTCATCGGACGCTATGCCTTGTATGCGCCGCTGGCCGCGGGCGGCATGGCGACGGTTCACTTTGGGCGTTTGCTTGGTCCCGTAGGCTTCTCGCGCACCGTGGCCATCAAGCGGCTCCATGGCCAATACGCGCAAGATCCCGAGTTTGTTTCCATGTTTCTCGACGAAGCACGCCTCGCCGCGCGCATTCGTCATCCGAACGTGGTCCCGACGCTCGACGTAGTCGCGACGGACGGTGAGCTCTTCCTGGTGATGGACTATGTGGCGGGCGAATCGCTCGCCCGTCTGGCTCGAACGATGATCGAGCTCAACACCCGCATGCCGCTGCGCATGGTGTCGTCCATCATGGCGGGCGTGCTCCACGGCTTGCACGCCGCGCACGAAGCCAAAGACGAACGCGGCATGCCCCTCGGCATCGTCCACCGCGACGTTTCCCCGCAAAACGTGCTGGTTGGTACCGATGGCGTGTCCAAGATCCTGGACTTCGGCGTCGCCAAAGCCGCCGGCCGAATCCAGACGACACGCGATGGGCAGATCAAAGGCAAGCTCGCGTACATGCCGCCCGAGCAACTCCGCGGGGTATCCGTTTCCCGTGCGACGGACATCTACGCGGCGGGCGTCGTGCTTTGGGAGCTGGTTGCGGGACAGCGCCTGTTCTCGGGCGACAACGAGGGTGTCGTCGTCGCGAAGGTTCTTCAAGGCGAGGTCGCCTCGCCCACCGAGGTGCTGCGAGCCAAAGGCGTGCGCATCACCCCCGAGCAAGAGCACGCCCTGCCTCGCCTGGAGAAGCTCATTTTCCGCGCCGTCTCGGCGGATCCCGAGGCCCGTTTTTCGACGGCCAAAGAGATGGCGTTGGAGCTCGAGCGAGCGGTTCCTCCGGCCACCGCATCCGAGGTGGGCGACTGGGTCGAGGCCAACGCCCACGAGATCCTCATGCAGCGGGCCGACCGCGTGGCGGAAATCGAGAGCAGCGCATCGATGATGCCGCTCGAAGCGCGACCGTCCACACGCTTGCCGACGGCCCCGCCCGTGTCGGCCACCACGCGCTCGCTCGAAGCCACTCGCGCCGACGTGCTGACGCCCGTTTCTCAGACGAGCGCACCGTTCGACATTCCTCCGCCAGTCACCCAACCGTCGAGCATTTCGGTCGTGACGGCCGGTTCCGTTCCGGTGCGGCCCAATGGATGGTTTGCCGTCCTCTTGGCCGGCGGTCTCGCGCTTCTGCTCATCGGAACGGTCATCGTTTGGCGCGCGGTCCAGAGTCCGGACCCATCGGCCAAGCTTCCGGACGTTCCACCCCACGGCGCGACGTCCCCTCCGGAGCCCCCACCCCCCCTCGTGCTCCTCACTCCGGACGCCAGCGTCCCAAGCGCGGCCAGCGCAGCCCCAAGTGCTTCGCCCTCGGCCACGGCAAAAAAACCTCAACAAGTCAGGCCCCCGCAGCCTCCTCCCACGAACTGCACCCCGCCCTACACCACCGATCCCGCCGGCATCCGCCACTACAAGCCCGGTTGCGTCTAAAAAAAGCTTCCTTGAGCTGCCCATAAGGGCGATGCTCGTGGGCGTTGATCGTCATGCGTGGCCCTTCGTTCGTGAGCCTTTTTCTCGCTTCCGTCATCGTCCTTGGTGCGCTGCCTGCGCGCGCCGGCGAAAAAGAAGTGTGCCTCGATTCTTCCATCGACGGACAGAAGGCCCGCAAGAGCGGAAAGCTCGTCGAAGCGAAGGAAAAGTTCGCGATTTGTGCCCGCGACGTCTGCCCTCAAGTGGTCCGCCAGGACTGCGTGACCTGGCAAGACGAGGTCAACAAGAGCATCCCCACCGTGACCGTGGGCGTGCGTGATGCCGACGGCCACGACCTCCTCGACGTGCGCATCTCGATCGACGGACAGCTCGTCACAGAGCACCTCGACGGCAAGTCTTTTCCCGTCGATCCGGGCACGCACGTCTTCCGCGCCGAAGACGGCAAGCACCCCGCGGTCGAAGAGCGCGTGCTCGTCAAAGAGGGCGAAAAGGCGCGTGCTATCAACCTCCGCGTCAGCGCAACCGCTGCGGCCGCGGCAGCTCCACCGGGTACCAATCCAGAGACCCCGTCGGACACTGGACGCTCGCCTCTGCCGTTCGTGCTGTTCGGAGTAGGCGCGGCGACCCTGGGCGTCGGACTTGGGCTCCACTTCACGGGCGCGGGGAATTTCCCGGCCAACTGCAAGAGCGACGCGGCCAAGGTCGACGGCCGCGACGGAACCTGCACGCCCACTCCGCAAGATCCGACCGGACAGAAATCCGGCGAAGACGCGATGAGCGCCGTGAACCTACGCAACGCGGGCACGGGCATGGTGGTCGGCGGTGGCGTCCTGCTCCTCGGAGGGCTCGTGTGGTTCTTCGTCGACACCCCGTCAGCGAAGACGAGCACTCGCGTCCTGCCGAGCGTCGGACCAGGCTTCGCAGGTCTGGGCATGAGCGGCACATTCTAGAGCACCGAATAGGTTTTCGGACCGAGGGTTTCGCTGGGTTAGCAAGCATCGCTAGGAGCGACGACGACGGATACGACCCTTGGAAGTGCTGAATCCCGTCGGCTTTCGCCGGTTTAGCGGCGCCTCGCGTTGTCCCCCGTCGGGGACTTTCAAGGATCGTCGCTCCTCCTCGGATACGAGAGCCACCCGTCGGGCCTGTTCGGTGCTCTAGAGTGACGGGCGCCGCCGAGCGGTGCACGGACGGCCTGCGTCGCGAAAACGTCACGAAACGAACCGCGCGCGGCGCAAGAGCCAGACGAGCACCGGGCCACCCACCAGGGCCGTGACCGCGCCCACGGGTGGGATCGAGCCGAGCTTCTGGAAGGCCAGACGGCTCGCGAGATCGCACGCAACGAGGAACGCGGCCCCCGTGAAAAACGAAGCCGGCAGCAGCACACGCGCGTCCGGCCCAAGCACACGCCTCAGAGCATGGGGAACCACGAGCCCCACGAAGCCGATGAGCCCCGTCACGCTGACGACCGCTCCCACCACGAGAGACGAAGCGAACAAGGTCCGCCGTCCGAGCGCTTTCACGTCGACCCCGAGGCTCTCGGCGGTCTCGTCGCCGAGCGCGAGGAGGTTCAGCTTGGGTGCGTCGCGCAGCAGCACCAAAGTGCCTATGAGCGTGTAAGAGCCCACGAAAACAAGCGTGGCCGGCCGTGGTGCTTCCAGAAATCCCACGAGCCAAAAGAGGAGCGCCTGGGACTTTTCGGCCGAGACCGTGCTCTTCAGGAACGTGATGAGCGCAGACGCGAACGCGTTCACCACCACTCCGACGAGAAGCAACGTAGCCGACGACGTGTGACCTTTGTCGCGCGCAAGTCCGTGCACGAACACCACGGCGAGCATGCCTCCGGCGAGGGCAAACATGGGCAAAAGCGATGCGCCGAGCCAGGTGGTGGCGGTGACGCCGAGCACGATCGCGACGGTGGCTCCAAGAGCTGCACCGCCGGAGACGCCGAGAACGTACGGCTCGGCGAGCGGGTTGCGGAGCGACGCTTGGAGCGCGACTCCGACCACCGAGAGGCCGGCCCCCGCCGTCGCCCCGAGCAGCACGCGAGGCAACCGAAGCAGCACGGCGGCACGATCGAAGCTCTCGGGATCCGAGAGGGCACGTCGCAACGAGATCGGCTCGGACCCAAACAAAACGCCTGCGAAACAAGCCAAGACGAAGAGAAACGCGCAGACCAAAACCGCAGGCCCACCGGCGACGCGCACGCGTCGAGGCGCAGCGACGCGCACCCCCCCTTGGCCTCCGGTCGTGGCTTCGGACAACTCAGCTCTCCGGGTTCACGTTGCGCTCGTAGAGGATGCGAAGCCCTACGAGGGTAAGCTCGTCGTCCACCTCTTCGATGCGCGCCGACAGCGGCCCGATGACCTTCGCGATGCCGCCCGTTGCGATGATTTTGCAGGGGTAACCGAGCTCGTCGACCAGCCGATCGATGAGCCCATCCACGAGGCCGACGTAGCCGTACACGATGCCCGACTGCATCGAGTGCACGGTGTTTCGTCCCACCACTTTGGGGGGCTTCGCAATCTCGACACGAGGAAGCTTGGCGGCGCGCGCGAAGAGAGCGTCGGCGCTGATGTTCACGCCAGGCGAGATCACGCCACCGAGGTACTCGCCCTTGGGCGACACGCAGTCGAACGTGGTGGCGGTGCCGAAGTCCACGATGATGCATGCATTCTTCACACGTTCGTACGCGGCCACGGCGTTCACGATGCGGTCGGCGCCGACCTCTTTTGGGTTCTCGTAGAGAATCGGCATTCCCGAGCGAATTCCAGGACCTACGACGAGGGCGTCTTTGCCGAACGCGCGCTTGACGAGGGCCACCATGGGCTCGGTGAGGGTGGGAACCACGCTGGCGACGATGGCGCCCGTGACCGCCGAAGCGTGGACCTCGGCCATGGCCAGGAGCTGGCGAAGGACGACGGCGTATTCGTCCGAGGTGCGGCCGCGGCTCGACTCGACGCGAAACTGGTGCGTGAGCTTTTCGCCCTCGAAGAGGCCGTAGACGATGTTGGTGTTGCCGACGTCGATGGTGAGCAGCATGGGGTCAGGGAGCTTACTCCGGTCGCGAGAGGGAGGAGAGGGTTCGGTGCCAGGAAGCTCCCGAGCTTCGGCGCGACGCCCCCCACGGGCACGCGCCCAACGACTCGGCGAGGCAGAAAGACAGTGCAAAGCCAAGAACCGGCGGAAGCCACGGCATGGCCGACAGCCGCCCTTCCCTTCCTCGGAAACCACCTCCGCGAGCGAAACGTGCCTCGGTCGGGCACGACCGGCGAAGCCCGTCAGGACAGTGGCATACGCGCCGCGGCCTCGAACAGCGAACGCACGTCGTCGCGCCTGAGCCAAAGAAACGTCAAAAGGCCGAGTCCCGTCCCGAACGGAAAGACGAAACAGGCGATCCACGCGGCAACCCGCAGGAGCTTCAGATAGCGCTGCTTCCAACATCCGAACGCGGCCAGCCCGAACACCGTCGCAAGCGACGTCATCGTCACCGCTTCGGTCACGCACATTCCGAGCGGAGGCCCGTCTTTGGCATTCGTGCCCACGAGAACCAAGGCGATCACGGCGAACGTGAGCCCAACCATGGCAAACAGCCCCGCAAAAGCGACATATCCAATAGCCAACCCGTGGAGCTTCGAAAGCCCAACCGGAGCAGCGAAGGGCATGGGGGCATACGGCAGCGGTCGAAACGGGGTCACCTCGCCACGCTACCGCACAACGGAGGATTCGGGTCGCCACGCAGGCGAGGAGCACGTGTAGAATCCTCGAGCGAACCATGAAAGCTCGACTCTCGCCACTCGTCGTGGGTGTTCTCGCATGCACCGCATGTGCATCCACCGAGACGCCGGTCGCGCCAGGGGCACTCGCTCCCCCGGCAAGCGAGGTGGTCGAAGAGGGCGCCGTGCGGATCCGGCGAGAGGTCTTCCTCGTCGACGGCGTGATTCCGGAAGAAAACCCTCGAACGCGACAAGGCACTCCGCCCGAGCAGAACAAAGTTCGTGTCGTACGTTTTCGCGTAGACACCGGGGACGGTCCGCCAAAACCGGCACGCACGGTATTCGTAATGATGCCTGGCTTCATTGGCGGAGCGGGCAGCTTCGACGGTTTGGCCCGCGCCATCGTGCGCAGGAGCCAAGGCGACGACGCCTTCGAGGCTTGGGCCATCGATCGCCGCGCGAACCTCTTGGAAGACGGATTCGGGCTCGATCTCGCCGAAGCCCGAAGAGACCCGAGCCTCGCGACTCGGTATTATCTGGACGGCGAGACCCTCGAGGGAAAGACGTTCGGAGGCTTCCTCACTGGACCACAAGTGCCTTGGGCCAGCGAGTGGGGCCTTGCCACGACCGTGGGGGACCTGCGACGCGTAATCGCCCTCGTGCCCGAAGCCGAACGCCAGGCGCGGGTCGTGTTGGTCGGTCACTCGCTCGGCGCGAGCGTGGCCGAGGCCTACGCCGCCTGGGACTTCGGCGCCCCCGGATACAAGGACCTCGCGGGCCTCGTGCTCGTGGACGGCGTCGCGCGAAATGAAGGCAAACCGCCGACCTCGGTCGACCAAGTGGACTACGAAAGAGGCGGGAAACCTGGCCCCGCGGGTGTCGGACAAACCGTGGGCGTGGAGACCGACATTCGCACCAATGGGAACGTCTTTTTCCAGATTCCGTTCCTCGGAGTGAAAGTCTACGCCATTGGCGAATACCTCGCGATGCGCGCGAAGTGGGACCGCGAGAAGCTCCTCGGCGACGAACCCGACGTGAAGAACCTCCTTGGCTTTTCGCTCGGCCTGACGAGCCTCCCGCAAATGAGCTATCGCGCGGCGTTCGGACTCGCCTTCGACGACGCGAGTGCCCTCTTGAGCATCGCTTCGGTGAAGTGCGGCACCCCGGCCGGAGGAGCGATGGGCTCGTACACGAATGCCCTCGGCGCCACCCTGGTGCATCCGACGGATCCTGCCGCAACCTACGGCTGGCTCGAGCACGACACGTCACGTCCGACCGAAAATACGGCGCTCGACGACTTCGCACGGGCCTGGTTCGAGGGTCCGGGCGTCAACTATGGCGAATGGTACTTTCCGCAGCGACTCTCGGCCGACGTCGCGGTCGCGGGCACACTGAACATTCAAGACGACGACTGGCGCGCGTCGAAGTTCGGCCTTCGCGCCAAGTACGGCAAAGACATCGACGTCCCCATCTTGGGCGTGGCCTTCTCTCTCGTGGCCGACACGAAGGCCTTCGATGCGCTGAGGGATTTCGTCGCGCCCGTGGGCCCCGGACGACCCGCGGCGGGAAAGCCGCGAACCGATGCGGGCGCATTTCGGACGGCGCTCTACGGCGGTCTTTCGCACCTCGACGGCCTCGTTGGAGTCGATGCGCCGGGAACGCCCACGGGCGAGTTCTACGCTTCCGTCGTTGCCTTCGGCTTGGAGCATACGAAGCCCGGGGGCGTTTCGGTGCCCGTCCGCCGCTGAGGTCACCGGGCTTTTCCGGGCAGAGTGGCCGGCTGCGGTGTAGGTCTTGTTCGTGAGAACCTCGCCAGCGACCCTTTGGACCGTCGGCACGCGCAGCGTCGCCGTCGCCATCGCCTGTGTCTTCGGAGCGAGCACGCCGGCGTTCGCCGAAGGAACCTCACCCAAGGAAACCGACGGTGGAATCGCTAAGGCGCCCGCCACGGCCTCCTCGTCCGCCACACGTGCCGATACGGACGCGCCCGCCCCGGACTCCGGAACGACAGCCTTCAGTCGTCCCTCGCCGGTCTCGTTCGTGGTTTCGGGAGGCGTTTCGCTCGGCGCTTACGAGGCGGGCTTTTTGCACTATCTCGTCGAGTCGATGAAGCTCATGCCCGAGCTCTTCGACATGAAGATTGCCACGGGTGCGTCCGCTGGAAGCATCAACGGGCTTTTGGCGCTGCTCGCCGCGTGCGACGCCCGGCAAAACGATCCTCGCGAGAGCCTTTTGTTCCAAACATGGGCCGACATTGGATTCCCTGGCCTTTACGATCCGAAGAAGAAGTCGCCGATCGCCCTCTTCTCGCGCGCCTCGATGGAAACCGTCGCCAAGCGAATTCTCGACAGGGTCGCAGCGGGATATCCCGCTTCGTGCGATGTGGTGCTCGGCGTTTCGACCACGCGGCTTGCTCCAAAAAAGGATTCTCTCGGACTTCGATCGCTGGCCCTTCCGCGAACCGAAGAGAAGTTCGTGGTGCGCCTTCGCGGACAGGGCGCCGGCGTAAGGCCCAGTCTGGTGAACTACGTCGACACCACCTATGGCTTTCCTCAGAGCTTGCTCGCTCTCGACCAAAACCCTCGCCCGCTCGAGTCCCTTCGCGATCTTCTGTTTGCATCGAGTGCATTTCCATTCGCATTCGATCCGGTGACGCTCGGACACTGCATGTCGAACGCGCGTGCCCCGAATGCGCCGTGCACCCCGGAAAACGCGAACCGTGCTCCCTTCGTCGACGGCGGAGTATTCGACAATCAACCGCTCGGACTCGCGGCACGACTCGCAGGCGATGGCCTCGGCGCCTCCGAAGAGAGAGCCGCATTCGTTGCTCCGCTCCACCGGAAGAATGCCCCTGCATCGAACGACGCACTGTTCGTCTACGTGGATCCGGACCTCACGAGCTATCCTTCGCTCCCCGACGCGACGGACGCCGAGAAGATGCATAGTGCCACCAGTCTGACGATGCACTACGTCGGAATGTTCGTGAAGTCCGCGCGGTCGAAGGAGCTGGTCGACGTCCTGGAAGCTTCCCCCGACCTACGCGACAAGCTCCTGCTGGCAGCCGCGGACGTGCCTCCGGTGAGCCAATCCCTCGCGTCGTTCTTTGGATTCTTCGACAAGAGCTTCCGTGTCTTCGACTTCTACCTCGGAATGCGGGCGGCACGACGCTTTCTCGACACTCGCTTGAGTCAAAAGCTCACGCGTCTCCGGGGCGAACGCCCGACACTTCGCCACTACGAGGACTTGCCTACAAGAAATCTCGAGCCCTATCGGTGCATTCGGGCCGTACTGGACGACGACGGCGACAAGGCAGCCGCGTGCCGCCCCGTCAGTCCGGACCTCCGCGCAGCCCTCCAAACCTCGCTCGCGCGCCTCTACGATCGGTGCTCTCGTGCCAAAGTGCGAGGCCAGCTCGATCCAGGAGAGAGCCGTTCATGCCAGCGAGCGATGCGGGGCGACGAGCCTCCGCGGGTTCCGTTCGTTCCGACCGTACCCAAAGGGTTTCATCTCCAAGGCGCGTCGGAAGCCGAGCTCTCCTACGTCGTTCGCTTGTTGTCGGGCTATGGCTTCGTCTTTCGCGATCTCGGTCTCGAGCGCGAGAAGGCTCCGAGAATCGAGCGTGCCATCCACGAAAAGCTGCGAAATGTGCTCGACTCGTTCGCGGCCTCGCAACCCGAAAATGGCACGGTAGTCGGTGCCCTCGGGCGCACGCTTTTGGGTCAAGTCACGTACGTACCGGCGTCGGCGATCGTGCACGTGGCCCTAGGTCCAGTCCTCGAGGGGGGCGCGAGCTTTCGGCTCGGCGCGGGTGCCTCTCGATTCTTGCGAGCCACCGTGGCCATAGACGCCGGGGGGCTCTCGAGTTTCTCGGGGGGAGGTGGAGCCTATTTCACCTTGGCCCCCCTCGCAGGCCTCGAAGCGGAGCTATTGCCCATTTCGGGACCCAACCTCCAGCCTCGCCTGGGACTGCGCGGTGGATACCTCTTTTCGACCGTGGACGGCTTTTTGACCGGAACGTGTACGGAGCCGGACAAGCGCGTCTGTTCGCGTGTGACCGCTCAAGCGTATGCGGCGGTCTCGGTCTTCGAGCGCATTCGCGTTCAGCTCGCGTTCGCCATGCTTCCCGCCGTGCGCAAAGGCGAGGATTTTTCCTGGTCCATCTTGCCGACGGGCGGCATCCAGTTCTTGTGGCCTTGAAGACTCGAGGCACAGAATGCCGGGTCGCCGGGGTGGGCGCAGGACTCGGCCTGAACCTGCAGCGGAGGTGCTCCCGCAGCTCTACGCGAGCTCGTACTTGGAACGACTCGAGCGAGCTCCTGGCTCAGTTGCCCGTGACCTTGACGTCGGTCACCACGTCGCCCTCGGCAACCTTCTCGAAGGCACCTTCTGCATGGCCGATGCGCGCATACTCCCCGTCCAAGTGGGGAGTCCGAGCCAACGTCACGAAGAGCTGACTCGAGCCCGTATCCCGCCCGGCCAGCGCCATTCCGACGTCGCCCGGCAAAAACGGAGCTGGCGACGTTTCGCAGCGAAGCGGTTTTCCCGAGCCGCCATACCCGTCGCCGTCCGGATCCCCGAGCTGGAGCACGAACCCTGGAACCACCCGGTGCACGACGATTCCCTTGTAGAACCCTGCGCGCGCAAGCGACGTAATCCGCGCGACGGTGACGGGAGAGAGCTCGGGTTCGAGCCGAAGTGCGAGCTCTCCCGTCGGGAGGACGAGGGTCACCGTGACCACCGGGACCGAAGTGCCCACTTCGGGGGCCAAAGTGGCCTTGTCCGATTTGTCGCACGCCCTGGCTTCGCCGAGCGATTTTAGTGCTTTTTGAGCGCGCTCTCGAACGGTCACGTTGCCGTCGGTGCACGCTTCGATGGCGGCCTTTTTGGCAGAAGGAATGGACAATGCGACGGCAGCATCCAGCAGGGAAAGCTTGGTCTCGTAACGATCTTCGGGCCAAACGCGAGCCATGGCGGCTTCGAGGGCTTTGGCCACTTTGGGATCGAGCTCCTTTTCGGGATTCGCCGTGGGCGGAGGTGCACGAGGATCGAGGGCCGCTCGTTTCTCTTTCGCCGATAGGACGAGAAGTCTCTCCGGATGCGCTAGGACAGCGTCTGCGGCCGTCGCGACGAGGCCCCCCTTTTCTTCCGACAAGGCGTCGGCCAGGACGTCGCGAGCCGAGTCCCCGAGCTCCGCGTGACGCGCGAGCCCCTCCACCGCGAGCTCACGGACGCGAAGGTGCGTCGAGCGCGCCAACGCGAGAAACGCAGCCTTTCGCGGCCCAACGAGCGGCCGCCGCAAGAGCGCTCGCAGACGCGCGCGCTCTTGCGGCTCGCTGCCCGCGGGCGCACACGTCACCAGGCTCTCGGCCTCGTGCGCTCCGCGCGCGAGCCCGAGAGCCGCAGCACACCGGATCTCCCGAATCCGCCGCTCGCGCGTCGGATGGTCGGGAGATCCTGCGGAAACCGCGAGCCGCGACAGCACCCCGAGAACCGCCTCGGCCCGCTTTGGTGGCTCCTCGCCAAGCGACTCCACCAACGTGGCAATCACGCCATAAAGCGGTCCAACGAGCGCGTCCAAAAAGGCAGGATCCCTGTCCGGAACGAGCTTGACCAATGCATCGCCAGCCGCCTCGTGCCCCGCATCGCCAAGCAGCCCGAGCCCGCGCGCGGCCTCGGCCCGCTCGGCCCCCGTGAAGCCGTTCGCAGACGTCGCGACGCCCGCCAAATCGGCCGCGGTGTCTTTGCCTAGTTTGGCCAACGTCTTTATGGCCAGAATGCGCGCGTCGCCCGGCTTCGCGAGCGCCGCCCGCGCCGCGGACATCACGAGAGGAGCCTCGGTGGCCTGAGGAACCACTCGAGCGAGAGCATGAAACACGGAATCCATTCCGGGGCGCGCCGCGGCCGCCGCGAGCGCAGTCACCGTCTCGGGGCGTAGGGACTTCCGACGAACGCCGAGGTCCCCCAGGCCCAAGGCCGCAGGTGCAGAATACATATGTTCCGCTTTGAGCCAGCCCAAGAGGACGTCCTCGGCGAGCTGCGAGCCACAGCGACCAATCGCTCGCGCAAGCGCGACACGCGGCGAGAACACGGCACGGAGGCCCAACGTTTCGCTCGAGGCGACGGGCACCGTGGAGCCCGCCTTCGGGTCGGGCGGAAGCGACGCTGCGCGGGCCACGAGCGCCTTCACGTGCACTTCTTCGCGCCCTTTGCACGCGTACCCGAGCCCGTAGGCCGCCCACGAGACCACTTCCGGGTCGTCGTCGAGCAACATCTCGAGGAGCTGTGGGGCGGCCACGTCGTCCGCGATGCGTGCGAGCGCGCGCGCCGCATGGCGACGCTCGAGAACGGATCGACTGGAACGTGACGACGCCGGGACTTCCTTCGCACGCCGCAGGTCCTCGGCTCGGGCGAGAGGCGTCCTCACGTCGGAGCTACGGGGCGATTCGCTGCCCGCGGGCGTGGGCCCCGCTTCGCCCGACGGAGGCGTATCGCCTCGGTGGCAACCGAGCGAAGCGAGCAGGACGACTCCGACCCAACCTCTCGCGGTCACTTCGGGACCTCGTCGAGCCATGCCGCGACACGCTCGCGCACCTGGAGAGCAAGCTCGGTGAGGCCTCGCGGGAGCACTCCATCGGGGCGTTTGGCCGGCACGCCGATCACCTCGAGTCCTTCGCGCGCAAAGTGCTTTTTGGCTCGCGGCATGTGCCACTCGCACGTCACAAGAAAGACCGTTCGACTTCCTTCCGCGCCGAGCGCCCGTCGCGCCCACAATGCCGTCGCGAAGCGAGCGTTGTCGACCGTGCTCATCGAGCAACGTTCCCGGACGATTCGGGAGCTCGGAACTCCCGCGGACACGAGACCACGCGCGAAGGCATCGGCCTCGACGAGCCCGTCCCAGGCTCGGCCACCGGAGCACACGATCGTCGCGACGCCACCAAGCTCGTGGAACCTCCGCGCAGCCGTCTCGACGCGACGCTTGGCCGCCCCTCGAAGCGCCCCCCCTCTGCCAGGACGGCACCCGAGCACGACGATCGTGACGTCGCTAAAGGCAGCGTTCATCGAGGCGAACATAGTCTCCTCCTCCCCTCCTTGCGCAACGTCGAACGCCCCCGACCTCGGAAAACACGGCCTCCACGGTGGTGGTTCGCCCTCGAAACCTCCGAAATCGAACCCGCGACCACGGCGAACGAACGGCGCCTCTCGAGCTTTCCTTCACCGACCTACATTGACGCAAGGGATAGCCCCGCCGTATGACCGATGGCGGGCTTCGTCCGAGCCCACAGGAGCCGAGGCGAACACGATGCAGGTAACCTTTTGGGGCGTTCGAGGCAGCATTCCTGCGCCCGGCCCGGACACGACCGAATTCGGCGGCAACACGAGCTGCGTGGAAGTCCGCGCCGGCGACGCCCTCGTCGTGTTCGACGCGGGGACGGGCCTGCGCATGCTCGGCAAGAAGCTCCTCCGGGAGATGCCCATCACGGCACACATCTTCTTCAGCCACGTGCACTGGGACCACATCCAGGGCTTTCCCTTCTTCGATCCGGCGTTCGTTCCGGGAAATACGATTCACCTCTACGGCGGCAACAACGTCTCTCGCACCCTGGAGGAGACCCTCGCCGGCCAGATGGACCACCCGAGCTTCCCCGTCCACCTCTCGGAGATGGGCGCGAAAATGAGCTTTCACGACCTCTACGAGGGACAGACGGTCATCCTCGACTCGGGCGATGGCGAACAAGTCACCATCTCCACGGCACGAGGCAATCACCCGAACGGAGTGTGGGCGTTTCGTGTCGAGCACATGGGCAAGACCATGATGTATGCGACCGACACCGAGCACTACGCCATCGTCGATCCCAAGCTCCTCCGACTCGCAAAGGGCGTCGACCTTCTCGTCTACGACGCGCAATACACGCCCGAAGAGTACGCCGGCACCTCGGGACGCGGCGGACCGAAAGTAGGCTGGGGCCACAGCACGTTCGCGGCAGCGGCGGATCTGGCCAATGCCGCAGAGGTGAAAGAGCTCGTGCTTTTCCACCACGATCCGATGCAATCGGACGCGCAAGTGCACGACAAAGTACGACGCGCCAAGGAGCTTTTCGAAAACGTGCAAGGTGCACGCGAAGGCCTCACGATCGAGCTTTGAGCCGCAGCTCTGAGCCGCAGCTCTGAGCCGCAGCTCCGCACGGGACTACGACGGGACTACGACGGGACGAGCACGACGATTCTTTGTTGAGGGAGTGACTCGTCTACGCGTTCGACGGTGTAGCCCGCCGCTTCGGCCTCTCTCCGCAGTTGGACGAGGGTCGTCTTGTGCTCGGCTTTGATGGCAACATTGGGGTCTTCCGCGCGGTACTCCACCCACGCCACTCGGCCGCCTGGAGCGAGCGCTTCGCGGAGCTGCGCCATCGTGAGGTCGGGTCGCTCGAGCTCGTGGTACACGTCGACCATCAACACGAGATCGACGGACTGCGGCGGAAGGCTCGGCTCCGAAGGCTTCGCAAGCACCGAAGTGACGTTCGCGAGCCTCTCCTCGGCCAGCTTCTTACCGAGGAGCGCGAGCATTTCGGGTTGGACGTCGACGGCGAACACTCTCCCTTCGGCGCCCACTCGACGCGCCATGTGGACCGTGAAGTAGCCACTCCCAGCGCCAAAATCGCAGACCCGCTGGCCCTTTCGCACACCAAGCACGTCGAGCACGTGCTCGGGCTTCTGCTCGGCGTCGCGGGTGGCGCGGTCGAGCCATGGCGCACCGAGATGGCTCATCGGTGTGGCGAGCTTCCGTCCCAGGTACACGCCATTTTTCGGCGGCTCCGGGACCGAGCGCTTCGGCGGAGGGAAACCTACGTCGCCTTCCGATGCCGAGACTGGCACCGATGCAACGGGCGCGTGGTCGACGCTCGCTTCGCCGGAGAGAGCCCGCTGGGGCACGGCGCGCGAGCACCCGAGCCCGAGGAGCGTTACGAAGAGAGCCGCTCGGGCGAACAGGGACTTCACGGATACGAAGGGTGACCTGGGAACCGAACCAAGTCGACAGGGTGGTGCAATGGGCGACGCAAAGACCGAATTGACCCAACTGCCGCAAAAGTCCGGGCGCCCGGACTTTTGCGTCATTCGAGCAATATCATGGAGTTGGGCCGGGGTCGGCGAGAGAAAGTGCCCCGGGCGCGGGCTCCGTCGACGAACGAGGTCGAGACCGATTTGGCGACCCACGCTGCCGCTGAAGGAGCTCAGACCGCGGCGACCGCCAGGCTGCGCCTCCGTTTGCCTTTGCCCACGCGCTCTTCGAGGGCCGAAAAGGCCTTTTTGTAGTCGTGGAACGCGCCGCCCGCTCGCGCCGCGTCCATGGCCGCGAGCCCCTCGGCCTCGCCCCCTTGAGCGAGCACGTACTCGACCCACGCCCACTTCGCGCTCGTGGAGCGTACGTCCGCGCGACCACGCAGGCCGCGTGTGAGGCGGTCGAGCCGCTTCTTCACGACGTCGATGCCGGCAAAGGGCTCACCGTCGAGCGGCGTGTTTCGCTTCGCGCAAAAAGGAGCAATCCCGAGCGACACGGGCACGATCTTCGAGAGCTCGGTGGTGAACGCGACACACTCGTCGATGTCGGCTTCGGTCTCGGACGGAAGGCCAATCATCAAGTAGAGCTTGAGCCGATCCATGCCGTGTTTTTTGGCGCGCTCGGCCGCAAGAATCAGGTTCTTTTCCTTGGCCTTTCGCTCGAGCGACGCGCGCAGACGCTCGCTCGGTCCGTCCATGGCCGTGGTGAGCGTCTTGTATCCTCCACGCTTCAGCGCGGCGACGAAGTCGTCCGAGAGCCGGTCGGGACGAAGGGACGAGAGCCCCACTTCGCGTCCCTGGTCGGCGAGCGTGTTCACGATTTGAACGATGCGCGGGTGATCGCTCACCGCCGCACCCACGAGCCCAACACGCTTCGCGTCGGCCGGAATCAGCTCCAGAATGCGCTCCATCGAGGCCATGCGCATGCCGCCGTTCGTGCTCCGGCGCATGACGCAGTAGGTGCACATGCGCGAGCATCCACGCTCGGTCTCGAGAAGGAACATGTCCGAGAGCACGGCGTGAGGCGTGCGAATGGGCGCCCACGCCGGGATGAGCGAGTCGTCCACTTTCGCCACGGTCGGCAGAATCGAGCCGTGCTCGTCCGGCACGAACACATGGGGAATCTTGGCGAGCGCCGAGATGCGATCGGAGCGCTTCGGCGTCGCTTCGAGGATCCGAATCACCTCGGGGACGATCTCTTCGGCCTCCCCGATCACGACCGCGTCCGCGAGCCCCGCGAGTGGCAGTGGATTCGAGAACGTGAGCGGCCCGCCCATGAGCACGAACGGATGGCGATCATCCCGGTCCTCGCGTTTCGCCGGGATCCCCGCCGCGTCGAGCAGGGCTACGACGCCCGCGATCTCGAGCTCGTAGGCCACGCTGAACGCGACCACCGGGAAGTCGGCGAGAAATCGCCGGCTTTCGTAGCTTACCGGCCGCCCCTGTTCGGCGAGCGAGCTCTCGGCCTCATCGTCGAGGAAGATGCGCTCGCAGGCCATCCCGGGCGTCTCCATGATGGCCCGGTAGATGCGCTGGTAGCCGAGCGAGCTCATCCCCGCCGCATAAGGCGAGGGGTAGGCGAGGCCCACGGTGAAAGGCGCCTGCTTCTCGATGCGACCGATTTCGTCGGCCATCCTCCGTCGAATGCGTTCACGGAGTACTTCGGGAGCAGCCATAGGAGGCTCCTTCTACGGAATTTCTCGGATGCCGCAAGTCACGTCGTCGCCAAAAGATGCATAGCGCAAGCGGAACGTAACGCTTTCCTGAGGCACGCGTGGAAGCGCGACGCTGCAACGTGTCACAGCTTGGACACGTGCACTCCGAATTTCCCGGGCTATGGTGCAGCACTTTTCCGGGGGTACCGATTCAGCGAATCGGTCGTTTTTGACCCGCACCACGAGAAACACCATCCCATGAAACGTTGGCCGCTCTTTCTCTTCCCGTTCCTCACGGGCGCCGCATACCTCGGCGCTTGCGGTGACACGAGCATCGTCGTCAACGACGACGCCAGCACCCCCGACGACAGCGGCACCAAGCCGGATGGCACCACGCCGAAGCCGGACGGCAGCACCCCCGATGGCAGCAGCCCCGATGGCAGCAAGCCGGACAGCGGACCCATCGGTCGCGAGGCGTGCAAGCAGACGAAGACGGGCACGAAGGGCGTCGTTTTGAAGGGCACCGTGCTCCTTCCCGAGACGGTCGCGGACGCGGGCGAGGTTTTCTACGACGGCGCAACCATTCTCTGCGCGGCGGCCGACTGTTCGACCACGCCGGGCTACGCGGCCGCTTCGGTCGTCACCTGCACGGACACCGTGATCTCGCCGGGCCTCATCAATTCGCACGACCACATCGCCTTCGCCAACAATCCCCCGAAGACGCACGGAACCGAGCGTTTCGAGCACCGCCACGATTGGCGCAAAGGCGCCCGCGGTCACAAGGCCATTGCCACCCGCGGCAGCGCACCGGCCAACGTGGTTCGTCACGCCGAGCTCCGCTTCGTCATGAGCGGGGCGACGTCCACCGCCGGCGCGGGCGGCCAAGCCGGACTCCTCCGCAACTTGGACAACGGCGCAGCACAGCTCGAAGGGCTCGCCGGCAAGTCCGCGGACTCGCAAACGTTCCCGCTCGGCGATAGCAACCTGACCACGTTCCCCACCACGTGCGGTGGCTGGACGTCGACCTCGCGCGACACCGCCGCCAGCATCGCCGGGGTCGACGGTTACCTCCCGCACATCTCCGAAGGCATCGACGACTCCGCCCACGCCGAGTTCACCTGCCAGAGCCAGGACGGCGACACCTACGACCTCGTCCAGAAGCAGACCGCAGTCGTGCACGGCATCGCCGTCACCGCCGAAGACGTCGCAAAGTACCGCGCCGATCAAACCGCTCTCGTGTGGTCGCCTCGCTCGAACGTCGACCTCTACGGCGACACCGCCGCCGTCACCATGTACGACCGCATGGGCGTTCAAATCGCGCTCGGCACCGACTGGGTGGCCTCGGGCTCGATGAACATGTCGCGTGAGCTTCGCTGCGCCGACGAGCTCAATCAGAAGTACTACGGCAAGTACTTCACCGACAAATCCCTCTGGAAAATGGTTACGCAAAACGCGGCCTTCGCGACTGGGTTCCACAAGGTCACCGGCATGCTGAAAGCCGGCTACGCGTCGGACATCGTTCTTTTCAACGCGACCACCAG
>JAYUKI010000110.1:0-1741 GCA_043764595.1 Myxococcales bacterium
CGCTCAATGGCGAAGGCCGTCTTCGACGCGACCCACCCCTCATCGATTCCGTGGAGCGTTTCTGTCCCCACGATTTCGTGATGAGGCACCGAGAACCCAGAAGCGCGCGCCCAGTTCATCGTCGCGTATTCGACGGCGACCAGATCGGCACCGCCGGACCCGTCGAAGCGGCCGGGGAGCTTCACCAGGAATTGGCGCGCCCCTCGCTGTGCCCCCAGCACGAACCCGTCTTGGACGAGCGACATCGAGAACTTGAGCTGCATGCCCGCGACCGAGGAGAAGCGCACGCTTGGGTCTTCCGCCTCCGCATCGCTGCGGAGCTGCGGAGCAGAGGGCGCTTCGTCCACGACGGAAAGCTCGACGGCGCCAGGAAGGTCGCGACCGAGCGCGGCGAGCAGCCGAAACGACTGGGTCGGCTTGATATTGAGCCGCTCGCAGATGTACTGGCGGAGCCGTTTCGGTTGCCGCGCATCGTACTCGGGCAGGAGGTTCTCGAACCACGGGGGGAGGAGACCGTTGGTGGTGACCATCGACTGGCGCAGCGCCGGATCGGCACCGAGGGGCGGGAGGGGGTTTTTCTGCCAGCTCGGCTCGGGCGTCCACGAGATCACGCCGCTCTTGTGCTGTTCGAGCACGCCAACGACGCGCCCAGGCAGGCGAACCTGGAGTTTCGTCGGGTGCTTCATGACAGGGGGTCGTCGACGTCGAGGTAGTGGTCGATCGGGTGGTACGTCGGCGCACCTTCGCCGGTTCGGGCGTGGAGGAACGCCGTCACCTCCGTGCGGATTCGCTCGGCGCGGTGATGGAGAAACGCCGCGTGGTCTTTCGCAAGGAGGAACTCGAAGCTCTTCTCGTCGATGGCGTGGCTCTCGATGCGCACACGGTCTTCCGCCCAACTCCACGTGCGCAGCTCGCCATCGAGGCCCGACGAGCGGCTGTCGAGGAGCACGCGATTCGCGGCAGTTCGTGCGAGGTCTTGGTCCTCCGCACTCAACTCCTGCTGCTTCGTGCCGTGCAAGACTTCGCGCGCGACCCGTTGGCCCGCCTGGAGCAATGCGCGCCAGTGGAGTGGACCGTTGCTGTCCTGGGGGTTTAGCGTGAGCAACGTGAGCAGCTCCACCCGACTCTTCGCGTTGCGGGCAGAAAACGGTCTCAGCGCCCATCGGACGCGCTTTTCCGAAGCAACCGCAATCAGCAGCCGTTTCAGGGAACCCTTGGGGTCGTTTTCTCGGAGCGAAGTCATTTGGTCGCGCATCGCCGATACCGCCGCGCGTTGGTGGACTCCGGTGCTGATCCCGCGCCAGACCCATCGCGAGAGCAGCTGGCGCGTGGCGAAGTCGGGCTCGGGAAAGAAGTGGAACCACTTCGCGAGAATCCCGAAGACCACCGGATATGGAAGGAACGCGTAGGCCGGAATCCCGGCGCCCGGCAGTTCGGGGTCGTTGTGGGGCGCCTGAAGAAACGCGACGGTCCGTCGCAGCGCCGTCGTGGCGTCCGCCTCCGAGACGAGGGTGCTCGCCGCCGCTTCACCGAGATTTTCGAGCCGCTTGGAAGGGTCGTGGCCGCTCATCGCCAACAGCGCTTTGAGCACCTCTTCGCGGGGAGGGAGTCCAAAGTAGTCGAGGTCGCAGGCGAACTGGAGACGGTCGAGGAGCGAGGCCGGGCGGGTCTCCGTGGCGTCCGCATCCTTCCCGAGGAGAGCGTCGAAGACCTCGACGGCCCGCATCCCGACCCCCGAGCT
>JAYUKI010000111.1:0-5772 GCA_043764595.1 Myxococcales bacterium
CAAGGGCTCTTCGATGTACTCGTTCGCGCTCATCTCGATGGCAAGGTCCATGAGCTCGGGCTCTTCGCACTCCGCGAACTTCGGATGCGTGAGATGCCCGAGCGCCACATGGTGCACCTCGTGGAGCAAGACCCCACGAAGGGTCTCGGGCTCGCGCAAAAACGACTCCACGTTCACGTGGAGAAAGAACGCTCCGTCGTGGAGCGATACGGCCATACGCTTGACCGAAGGATCCGCCACTTTGGACATTTTCGCCAAAATGGCCGCATAATAAGGGTATCGCTCGAGAAATCCTGCATTCTGCACGAACTCGTCGAGCCACGTGGCAAGCTCGCTCTTCGAGCGGGGTCTCTCGGAGAACGGAACGCTCATGCGGGACGTACCGGCGTAATCCCGATGCGCTTCAGGGTCTCGACGAGCGGCATCGCGTGGCGCTCGCGAAGCCCCGAGAGCAAGTGCCCGAGGCACGTACGCGCGACGTTGCTCTTTTTCAGATCGGCGAGCTTGGACGGGTCCTCGAGGTGCGCGCGCAGCGCCGTAATGGCCAGTGCTACACGGTGTTGCTCGACCGGCGAGCCTTTCCACGCGTCGAGCTTCTTTTGGGCCGCGCTTCCGGGATATCCCTGCAAGAGCTCGGTGGGCAGCACGTCCACGAGGCCCGTCGCGGTGGCATTCGCGCCAATGGCCTCCTGGAGCTTCTCGCGTTGATCCCCAGGCAAATCCGCGAGAAAGGCCTCGAATGCGCCGAGGGTGAGCTCTTTTTGAGCGACTAGGACCCCAGCCTCGGGTCCGGCAAGGAGCGGCGCGAGACGCGCGACGATTTCGTCGAGGCGGTCCGTCTTTCCGCTTTCCCGATAGCCTACGATCTCGCGTGCCAAAGGGGAGTCCTCGGAATAGCGCGAGAGAATCTCCCGAACGTCGAACGAAAACGACTTCCCCCACGCATCCTTCGACGCGAGCAGCGCCTCGACCCACGCCATGGGCAGCGTTCCCGAGAGCGCGTCGCGCAGAAGAGCACCATCCGAGAGCTCTTCTTTCGTGAGCACTCCAAGGAGATCGGAGACATAGGCCCACGTGCGCGGCGGCACGTCCTCCAGGATGCGCTCGTGCGCCCGCGCCAGCGCGAGAACCCCGGGATGGATGCCGCGCCTCTCGCCCCAAGCGAGGAACGTCGCGCGATCGGCTCGGACGTGAATCGTGAGAAATCGCGCGCGAAGGGCCTTGTCGAGAGCGGTCGCATGGTAGTCGCTGGTCTGCGGGTTCACCGTAGCGACACATGTCCAGCCTTCGGGAAGCACGTAGTCGTGAAGGCGCCTAGCCGACAAAAGCTGGAGCGCAGGCTGTTGGATGTAGCGTTCCGCGCGGTTTAGCTCCTCGAGGAGCAAGATCCCGGATCCACTCGAAGGCAAAATGGCAGGCAAAGCGTAGTGGGTTCGGCCTTCGCGTACGAACGGTAGGCCCACGAGATCGGGAGGCTCGAGGAGGCTAAGGTCGAGGACCGTGGTCCCGATTCCAAGCGCTGCGGAGACCGCGTGGACGATCTCGCTCTTTCCGATGCCCGTGGGCCCTTCGAGCAGCACGGCGCGGCGGGCGCGGTAGGCCACCGCAATCACTCGCTCGAAGCGCGGCCCCACCGGAACGGCGAGCGGACGTGCTTCGGCGAGCGCGGAAGGTTTCGACTTTTGCACCCCGAGAGGCGTAGCACGCGGAACGACTCGAGAGCACATCCCACAATCGGATGAGCTCGACGCAGTTGGTCGGAATGGACCGGCGAATCGGCACGTTCTTGGCCTCCATCCCCCCGATCGGTCGGCCTGGACAAGCCAAGTCGCCTTCGCCCTCTCCGCGTGTTCATGGCATTTTCACACGTTCGGCCACTTCGATTCACCTGGGCCACGCCAAGCGTTCAAGATCCGTGTCCACCCTTTCTTCCATGAGCAAAGAGCATGGTCCGGCGCACGCAGCGGCTTGGTTCGAGGCTCCGCCCGCGGACGGGCTCGGGATCTTCGAGCGAGGAGAATCGTGATGATCTATCCCCTTTTGCGGTGCTCGCACTCGGCGGCTTGCGTCGTGGGCTTGTGGTTCGGCAATGCCATGCTTTCGCGGGCGCTTCTGCCCTCGTTGTTCGGGACCCGCACGTACAAGAAGGGCCTCGCACTTGCGCTCTTCGGGCTCGTTGGCGCACATGCTGCGTGGGCCCTTTTCTCCGACGCGAACATCGTGGGGCGACTTGGCATTACGATGGCCTCGGTTGCGCCGGTGTTCCTGACGTTGTCCCTTCTGTCGATTCCGTTCGCCGGAATATTCCTGTCCTTTGCGAGACGTGGCGCCCGGTCGATCGTGGCGGTCGAGCCCGACGTCGAACCCGCCCTTCCGGCCGTCGACGCTCCTTCACTCGTCGCTCCAATCGCCGCAAAGCCTGCCGAGCCTGCTCCGCTTGCCCCGACGCGCCGCCTCACCCGACGGGGGCTCTTGACCGCTGCGGCGGCGGTGGCTCCTGCGCTCGCAATGGGCGCGGGCGTTCAAGGGTTTCGGCGCGGCTTTTCGCCCGTGGCCATACGGAAACGCTCTCTCGTTTTGCCTTTGCTTCCGGAATCACTCGAGGGTCTTCGCATTCTCCAGCTGAGTGACGTTCACCTTGGCGTGTACCGGCAGCTCGGTGACCTCGAAGCCGCGCTCGATCTGGCATCTCGCGAGAGCCCGGACCTCGTGGTCATCACCGGAGACTTCGTCGAGCATGGGGACCTCCTTCCGGACGCACTCGACCTCGTCGTTGCCGTCCGGCCAAAGCTCGGAGTCGTGGCTTGCCTTGGAAACCATGAGTATTTCCAGTCGATCTCGGACATTCGAAAGACCTACGAGCGCAAGGGCGTTCCGCTGCTCGTAGACGAAGCACTGAGCCTCACGACGGACACCGCGAAGCTCTCGGTGCTCGGCATCGACGATCCCCGATCCATGGGCGGCGACCTCCGGCCAGCTCTCGAATATTCGCTCGAGCGTACGTTGGCCAAATCGTCCGGCGACTTCCAACTTCTCTTGTCCCATCGACCCGAAGCCATCTTGCCGGCCTCGGAGCTCGACCTCGGTCTCGTACTTTCGGGCCACACCCATGGCGGGCAAATCGGATTCAACGGGAAGAGCGCGTTCGAGGCCTTGTCCCGCGACGGGTATCTGTGGGGCCCATACACCCGGGCGCGCACCGGCCTCTACACGACGAGCGGCTTCGGCCACTGGTATCCCTTCCGCCTCGGATGCGAGAGCGAGCTTCCCCTTCTCGAGCTTTCGCGCGCGCGATGCACGGCATGACGCCGAACGCAGCACTGGCGAAGCTCGCCTTGGTTGCCTAGATTGTCCGGCAAATGGGAGTCCTCAGCTGGATCGGGTTCGGGCTTATCGCGGGGCTTATCGCGAAATTCGTGATGCCGGGAAAAGATGGCGGCGGATTCATCACCACGACGCTCCTCGGGATCGTGGGCGCCATCCTCGGTGGCTTCATTGGCACACGCTTCGGCTGGGGAAGCATCACGGGGTTCAACCTGCCGAGCTTCGGCCTGGCCGTCGGCGGAGCTTTGGTCGTGCTCGTGATTCACAGGATGCTTCGGTAGGCCCGTTCGATGGAAAGCTCGTTCCCTCCACGCCGCGCAAGGTGCAAAACGCTCGCGTGGGGTGTAGAAGCTCCTGCGTGATAGCCTGGGAGCAACTTGGTCTCGTTTCGCTCCCCACCGGGGAAGAGCTCACGCTGAGTCGTCGGAGCGAAGAGTATTCGGTCAGCGTGAACGACGTGGTGCTGATGAACAGTCGGAGCCATTTCTCCGAGGAACAGCTCGCCGTGCTTGGGTGTGCGCACCTCCAAGCGCGGCCCAAAGCGCGGGTCCTCGTGGGAGGGCTTGGCATGGGATTTACGCTGCGCGCGGCCCTCGACGTGCTGCCCGCGGACGCCACCGTGGAGGTGGCCGAGCTCCTCGCCGAAGTCGTGGAATGGAACCGCGGCCCGCTCGGCCATCTCGCCGCACACCCGCTCGACGATCCTCGAACGTGGGTGCGTACGGAAGACGTGAGGCGCACCTTGGCGTGCGCCAACGAGCTCTACGACGCGATCTTGCTCGACGTCGACAACGGACCGCTCGCCTTCACGTCCCAGTCGAACGATGCACTCTACACGGATGACGGGCTGCGTTCCGTCGGGCAGGCGCTTCGCCCGAACGGCGTCCTATGCCTCTGGTCCGCGTGGGACGATGGCAGCTTCACGAACCGCCTTCGCGCCAATGGCTTTCACGCCCGCAAAAGGCGTGTTCCCGCCCGGCCAAAAGGCAATTTCATCCACGTTTTGTGGCTAGCCACGAAGACCTGATTCGTTCAATGGGCACGACGCCCGAATTTTCTCGCTACCCGAAACGACCTACTTGGTCCAAGAGCAGCTTGGCCACGGCGTCGAGATCGAACGGCCACGCGTGGACGATTCGCACGTCCGGATAGGTCCGACCGAGCGTGGCGACGATCTCGGGTATCTCCACCTCGGAGTGCACGCCGCCCGGGGTCATCATGGTGGCGACGAGGACGATGTCGCGAACGCCTTCGCTCACGAGATTCCCGACGCAGGTAGGCACGCTTGGCGCGCAGAACTCGTTGTAGGCGACCTCGACGCGCAACGGCGTGGCGAGGGCTCGAACACGCGACACGAGCCCCTCGATTCCCACGCGGTACGGATCGTTTTCGACCGTCCGTGGCCAGCTCCGAACTTGCTCGTCGAGGGCCTCCTCCTCTTCGGACATCGGTGAATGCGAGCGATGACGCTCCGCTTCGAGTGTGCGCAGACGGCGAACCAAGGCAGGCGGAGTGTCCTTCGCGGGTGCGCCGTGGCCCACGACAACAACGGCCTTTTCGTGGGCGGATCGCGACATTCGATCATCCTATCACTCCGAACGGACCGGCCTCGCCCACGTTCGCCTACCCTGCTCGTCCTTGCAGGTGCCTGGCCACACCGCTTCGATCGCGGATCGCTTGGGGGTGCGGCGCGAGCAGCGTAGTCTTCCTGGGTGGCCCGATCGCCTTTGAAACTCCGCTTGCTCACCTCCCTCGGGCTCGTGAGCCTCGCGCTCGCACTCTCCGTGGGCGACACTTCGCAAGCGTTCGCTCAGGATTTCAATCCGGGCGGCCGAAAGAAGCCCGGCGCCGGAAAGCCAGGCAAGCCAGGTCCCGCCAAACCAGGTCCCGCGAAGCCCGGTCCGGGGCCAGCCAAACCAGGTCCGGCCGTCCCAGGTCCCGCGAAACCCGCGCCAACGGGCGACGGTGCTCCAGCGGCCGTGCTCATCGAGCGCTATACGAAGATTGTCCTGTCGCAGCCAGGCTCGCCGTTCCCGCTCCAGCGCCTCGCACAACTCTATCGAGACAAAGACGGAAACATCGCGAACCTCGTCAAAGACTTCGAGGCCCGCGCCGCACAGGCTGGCACCGAGCAATATGCCGCTACGGCCACCCTCGCCGGCATCTACAAGATCGACGGACGCGCGGACGATGCCGCGAAGACGTTCGAGAAAGCGATCGCGCTAAAGTCGAGTGATCCATCGGCCATTTTGGCACTTGCGAGGCTCCTCCAAGACCGCGGCGACACGGCTGGCGCGCGAACACGCTACGACCAAGCCCTCGCCCTCCAAACCGCGGCGACCGAACGCGAGCAAACCCTTCGCACGTTGATGACCCTCGCGCTCGACGCAAAAGACATGACGGGCGCGAAGGGCTACCACGCGCAGCTCGTCAAGATGCAGCCGACGA
>JAYUKI010000112.1:0-21524 GCA_043764595.1 Myxococcales bacterium
CGGGCGCTTCGCCTCGCGCGCCCGGTTGTGCAGCGTCCACAGCATGGTCTCCGGGACGCCGACCAGATGAACGCTCGACGCCGTGTAGCCGACTGATGACATCTCACTCTCCTTTTCTCGAACAGGTCGCGAGGAAATTGGAAATGGAGGCGGGCGCGGGCGCGGACGGTGTCGAGAGTCTGCGCCCGGCTCGAATTCGTAGCTTAATGATGATGAAAGTCATTTTCAAGAGAGAGTGCGAACTTCTTGTTCGTCGCCATCTCTCGCGCTCCCGCACCATCGACGACGACTCGCCCAACGTTCCCACCAAAAAGCTCCGCCGGAGCCTCCGACGGTCGACTTGGGCGGCCGGTGGCTCCCAAGCAGCCGAACAGCCTCCGTTTTTTATTCGGGAGCGCTCCTCGGGAGCCGGCGAGCGTCCGGTCTGACCTTCGCGAGGCTCCCGAGGAGCCCCAAACCGGCTGAAATCGGATGGGATGTGCTCCACGGGAGCCTCCGAGGGCCCCACTCGAGTCGGCCGGAGCTCCTGAGGAGCCCTCCTGCTTCAATTTCGTAGCGTCATCCTGTCCAGGAACCTCCCGTCGCGAGTCCTGCCTCAGCCGCACCGTGGGCACTTCCGCGGCGAAGGCGAGTGCTTGTCGGAGCCACGCTGCATTTCACTCGGCACTCCCACCTGGTGAGCCGAGCAGATGGCTGGCTCGGCACGGAGAGTCGGATCGCTTGCGGGACGCCTACTCCGCGAGGGCGAGGTTCTTGCGCAGTGGTCGAAGGAACCGTTCGCATCGCCCTTAACAATCACCGTGCCAACAACCCAGAGGATGGGTGTCCTGCGCCGATGTCCGCGATTCGAGGCCAGTTTGCCGTCGAGGCGCGCGCCGACGGTCCAAGCCTGCGGTTGCGCTCGCTCGACGCGGTGCACGGGACAGCCCTCTGCCGGTGCAGTGCAGCCTCATGAATCTACGAACCAGCAGCACCGCCGCCGGCGGTTGACCGTCCGCACGTTCACTTCGGTGTTTCGGGCGCATGATCGACGCCCCGGAGGATTTGGTGCGTTCGCAACAGATTTCGGCTTCGGCCTTGACTTGATGATGAATGTCATTTTCAATAAGGGCACTCATGCGCAAAGCCCCGCTCTTGTCCCTGCTGTTTTCCACGATGTCGGTGGGCCTCGCCGCCGCGTGCTCGTCCGATGCTACGCAGCCTCCGAGGGCAGTGCCGGACGCGGCGACCACATCGACCTCGCCTCCGAGCGCCACCACGACGCCCGACGCCGCGGTGCCCGTGGCCGACGCTGCGTTGCCGATCGAGACGACGTTCGCGGTCGCGGCGCCGCTCCGCGATTTTGCAGAGTCACGCAGGCTGCTCCGCGCCGTGGTCAGCGACGGAGATGGCCTCGCCAAGGTCTACTACACCGTGAACGGCGGCGCCCCGGTCGACGTCGCCGTGCCCGCGCAGGCGAAGCGGGTCACCGTAGCCGCGGCGCTCCCCCTCGTGCCCGGACCGAACACCGTGAAGCTCGTCGCTGTCGACTCTCGCGGCATAGAGACCGCGAACGAGATCCCATTTCGCTTCGGCCTTGTGGCCGCGGCTGGCGGCAGCCACTCCGGCGCGGTCGTGAATGGCAAAGCCTACGTCTTCGGGCGAAACAACGTCGGGCAGCTCGGCCTCGGGGTCACCGATCCTTCCATAGCGAGCGCGACGCCACTGGTTACGTTCGGAAACCCTGCGACTCCGACTCCGCCGGTGCCCGCGAGCCTCGCATTCAATCAGAACATCTCGGTCCTCGTGTCCGACAGGGGGGCGGTGTGGACTTGGGGCGAGAATACCAATGGCGAGCTCGGTCTTGGCGATTCGGGGGTCGACACACGTCGCAACGTCCCCAGTGCGATTGCCTCGCTCGCGGACGCTGCGATCGCCGCGACCGGCTTTGGTCACGTCGTCGTCGTGAAGAAGGATGGCTCGCTCGTCTCGTGGGGAAAGAACGACGTCGGCCAAGTCGGCGTCCCAGGGGACGGCACCGCCACCGACAAACAAGTGACGCCGATCGCGGTCGCCTCGCCTCCTGCCGACGTCGTGAAAGTCATCGCTGGCTCGGCTCACACCGCAGCGCTCACCGCGTCGGGTACCGTTTTCGTATGGGGCCGCAACCGGTACGGAAACCTGGGCGGCGGCACCACCGACGAAATGCGCCACCCGGTTCCCACCGCTGTGCCCGGCCTCACCGACGTCGTCGACATCGCCAACGGACGCGACCACATTGTAGCCGTCAAAGCCGACGGCTCGGTCGTTTCCTGGGGCCTCGGCGCGTCAGGCCAGCTCGGGACAGGCTCTCCCAACGGGGACGACCGCACGGCGCCAGGCCCTGTGGTCACGGACGAAGCGGCCACCAAGCCACTCGCCGACATCACGCTGGTTTTTGCCAATGGCAACACCAGCTTTGCGCTGTCGCGAACCGGTGCGTTGTGGGGGTTCGGCGAAGATGGCAACGGTACCCTCGCGCAAGGCGGCGCAGGGGGCGATGGTGCAAAAGCGAACAAGGTGCTTTTCGCCGTACGGGCCGGTGTCTTCTCGACGCCGGGGGGCACTCCCGAGTACCTCGATCAGCGTCTGAAGTATCGCTCGATCGCGGTCGGGGCGCTCCACGTCATCGCCTGGACCGACAAGAACGAGCTCTATTCCTGGGGTTGGAACACGCAAGGAACGCTCGGAATCGCCGACTTCCCCGCCATTTGGCGCCAGCCGACGCCTGTGGTCGTGAAGTTGCCGTGAGCTCCGCCGGCGCTCTCCGTCCCCGTACGCCCGCGCGCTCCCCGGAGCCGCGCCGATGAGCCCGGCGCTTCGTCTTCGGGGGCGCGCGAGCGTCGTCCTCGTGTCGGCGTTCGCTCTGGCGGGGCTCGCGCCTGTCGCATGCGGGACCGATCCGGCCGCCACGACGGACGGCGACGCGACGCTCACCGATGCGGCACCGCCCTCCGACCGAGCTTCCGCTGAAGGCGAAACCAGCCCGCCGCTCGAGCTCGCGCCGATCGAGCTTGGCGAAGAGAATTCCGCCGGCGCAGCGACGGTGCGTGTCATCGACGAGACGGGCTACGAGCAGCCTGCAGCTACCCTCGATCCAGCGACACGGACCCGGTTCTATGCGGGGCAAGCGATCTTCCAGCTCGCGTGGGCCGATGTCGCGTCGACCTCGGACCGGGCCGGCCTCGGGCCCACCTTCAACGCCGCGTCGTGCGAAGCGTGCCATACCCGGAACGGGCGCGGGGTGCCCCCGAATGCGGGGCAACCGCTCGTCACATCGCTCCTTCGGGTCAGCGTGCGGGGGCGAGGCGACCACGGCGAGCCGCTCGGCGATCCGACCTATGGCGACCAAATTCAACCGCTCGGGATCGCTGGCGCTCCCGGGGAAGGCGGGGTCACCGTCGCGTACGAAGAGTTACGCGGCGCCTACGATGACGGGACGGGCTACTCCCTCCTGCGTCCTACGGCTCAGGCTTCGTTTGCGCTTGGGCTGCCGGCGAACGGGCTCCTTACCTCGCTCCGAGTCTCGCCCGCGACCTACGGAATGGGTCTCATCGAGGCCATTCCGGAGGCCGATATCCTGCGACTCGCGGATCCGGACGATCGCGACGGAAACGGCATATCCGGAAAGCCCAATCGGGTGTGGAGCCCCGAAACGTCTGCGCTCGTGCTAGGCCGCTTCGGGTGGAAAGCAGGGCAGCCGACGGTGTCTCGCCAAAACGCGGCCGCGTTCCTCGGCGACATCGGCGTATCGTCTTCCCTCTTTCCGACCGAGAATTGCCCACTCCCCCAAACCGCCTGCGCGGCGCGTGCAGGAGCGGCGCCGGAGATCTCGGACAGTCGCCTCGACGCCGTCACGATCTTCACTCGCGCCTCATCCGTCCCGGCCCGTCGCGGTGTGGAGTCTGTCGCGGTGCGGCGCGGCAAGCTGCTGCTTCAGCGCGCTGGTTGCACCTCGTGCCATATCGAGCGTTTCACGACCCGCGCCGTAGAGCCCTGGCGTGACGGACTGCAGATAAGACCGTATACCGACCTCCTGCTCCACGATATGGGCGACGGTCTCGCCGATGGTCGACCGGAGGTAGAGGCCGACGGCAACGAGTGGCGTACGCCCGCCTTGTGGGGCATTGGGCTCTTGGCCAAGGTCTCGGGGCATACTCGCCTCCTCCACGATGGGCGCGCGCGCGGCTTCGCAGAAGCGGTGCTTTGGCATGGAGGAGAGGCGGATCGTTCTGCGCGCGCCTTCCGATCGATGCCAGCGGCCGACCGCGACGCGCTCGTCGCCTTCCTCGAATCTTTGTAGTGTGGCATGGCCGAACGCTCCCGAGACCCTATGAGAAAAGCACCTCCCCTCGACGAAGCCGGGCTCCGACGTGCCCTAGAAATGCTCCGCCGCGTCGTGATTGAAAAGGGTCTTCGCAACTCTGTCGCGCGGGAGCGGGTCGCGCGCGCCGCATTGCTCTACAGTGGCCACTTCACGGTCGACGACCTGGTCCGCCGCTCGAAAGGCGGGCAGATCGAGGTGACGCACGCCAGCTCCGTGTACCGGACCCTTCCGCTCCTCATCGAGGCGGGACTCATTGAGGAGACTCGCGTTCACTGCGACGAGGGCACGCTCTACGAGCGCGCCTTCGAGCGTGAGCACCACGACCACCTCGTGTGCATCCGATGCGGAGCCGTCGTCGAGTTCCACTCCGAGGAGATCGAGGAGGTTCAGCGCGAGGTCGCGGTTGGCTTCGGTTTCCTGCTCACTGGCCACTCCCACGAGCTTCGGGGCATTTGCTCCAGATGCACCGAAGGGGGGACCGACAGCCGCGCATGAGCGCGGAGGAGCTCGACACGTCCTCGCCGACTCCGCTCCTCGCGTCCCGGTCCTTCCAGGGGGACACCGGCATGGGCTACTGCCCAGCACACGACGAACGTGCCGAGCGCGAGGGTCGCGCACGCGAGCGCCGCGGGCTCGTCAATGACGCCGAGCGCAGAAGCCCCAAGCAAGCCGACGAATCCTAGGATCGAGCCGACGCCGATCACGGTGATTGACGTCGACGCTCGGCTGGCCACGATCACGCACGCACGCCGTGCGGTCATGACAAATTTCCGTGCGCCGAGCAGCGAGGCTCGCGCGCCTTGGAGCGAAGCTTCGCGAGCGCAACTGAGAGCGCCTCACTCAGCGACTCGAGCGCGGGCACGTCGAGCCGGAGCGAAAATGGACCCATGTGGAGTGAGACGCACCCGCAGTGCGCACACCTTTGCACGTGAACGACGTCTGTTCGGACCAGGGTCTCGGGGTGGCAGGTATCGTGGCTCATGAGAACGAGGCTCCTTGTACGCGCTGATTCGCGCGGTAGGATGATATTGACTTTCACTTTCAATAAGGGCAAGGTTTTTCATAGATCGTGACGAAAGGAGCGGGAGGCGAAATGGATTCGACGCGCGAGAGACCTACGTGGGGCGGCCGATTCGGCCCGAGCCCCACGGCTGAACCGGGGCGGCCACTTTCGGTACGCCTCCGTGCCGAGACCCGCCTCGCGCACCGCCTCGTCGATGCGACCCGGTTCGCGAAGGCGTTCTTTAAGGGCACCCTCACGCAAGCGGTCTACGCCGAATCGCTCACGCGCATCTTTCCCGTCTACGCGGCGATGGAACGGCTGCTCTCGGTCGCCGCGCGCACGTCGGTGCTCGGTGGTTTCCACCTGCCGGAGGTCTACCGCGCCGGCGCAATCGTGCGTGACATGAGCCACTTTGGGCGCTTCCCGAGCGCCGCCTTGTCGGCTGCGACCGCGGCCTACGTCGATCGCATCACGAGTATCGGCGAGGGGCGCCTGCCGACCCATCGCCTGATCGCCCACGCATACGTGCGATACATGGCCGACGTTTCTGGTGGAGTCCTTGCTCGCCGCGTCGCGCAGAAAGTCCTCAAGCTGCCGTCGCGGGAAGGGCTCGCGTATTTCGACTTCGACCACCTCGATCCGCAAGCGTTTCGTACCGTCTTTCACGCTCGGCTCGACGGTGCGTCGCTTTCGCGGGCGGAATGCGCCGAGGTGGTGGACGAGGCGAATCGTGCGTTCGAGTTGAATCGTGGCGTTGCGGACGAGGTCTGGACCGGGCTCCTGAAGTGAGGTGAGTCGCGGAGGCTCCCGCCACGTCGCCGTAGCCAAACCACTGGCCAAGGGTGGACCCGACGAGTTCGCCGTTTGATCAGCCCTCGATCCACAACCATTGACCATCTTTCCCCAGTGTTTCTGCTACGACATGGTCATGAGAAGGTCACTCTGTTGGCTTGGTGTAGCAAGCATTGCTCTTTTTTCATGCAGTGGAGCGGGTGCGGGTGGCAATTGGGTGGAATACCCGAAACTCACCGAGTTCGGCTCATTCTTCGGCATCGACTGCCAAGGCCGGGCCTTGGCGTCAGTGAGCGGCGCAAAGGCAAGTAGCCGGCGCTCAAGACGAGGAAGCGACGTCTACGGACAATCGACTTCGAAGGCACCCGGAGTCAACGGGGCGGTGCGCGGTTTGCCCTCCTTGTCTTCGTAGACCACAGCGCCCCCGTCGGCGCCGATCTGCAAGGGCCCCCCCGCACGGTACAGCGAGCAGAACGCGGTCGATGCGTTCGCTTTGAAGAAGCCAGGAGCGAGCTCGATACCCCTAATCTCGTCAAAGTTCTCAATCAGGCCAGCCCCACAGCTCGTACCGGTACACGGGGTGCACAAAGTAGCGTCCATATCGCCTCCGTCGCATTGGACAGCGTACTGGGCGTTGTTGCTGCGTCTCGACGGACCAGCGTCCCCTGTGATGTTCTCGCTGGACTCAAGTTGCGTCAGGGAGGAGTTCTGAATGTTGCTCGTCCCACACCGCACATTGCCCCAGCTTTTTCGGACGTCTAACAACACGTTGTATTGCACGCGCAATTTTGGATCGGGACAATCCTCCGTCACGATCCCGTAAGATCTTGCGGCGTCATGCAACGATAGAGGGCTCCCGCCGGAATAATCGTTTCCGACAATAAGGTTCCCCACAAACGCCCAACCTCGGGTTTCGGGCGAATCTGGTTTGGTTGGCAATACTGGCCGGTAGTTGATTGCACTGCTTAGGTAGGGGGCAGCCCGGGACAAGCCCAAGATGAGCGTATTTGCGTATAACCCTGACTCAAGCGTTGGAGAGTCGGCAAAGGCGCGGGCGCCTCCAAGAATGGCAACCGCCGTAGAAGCCCCTCCGGCCTCACCCGCAGCCCCAAGCCTTCCTCCGCCGTGGAGAACATTGTTGACGAGGAACATCTTGGTTTGCTGTGCGGTCAGACCAAATGTGATCCCTTCGGGCACCACTGTGCCGCCATGCACAACCGACTCTCTCAGCAGGAGTTCTGAGGTCAGGAGGGATATGCCGCTTCGAGCGCACGGATCTGCTTCGGACCTAGTTGGAATGCAGAGCCCGCCTTCGCCTCCGTCAATCGCGCTGCGGTCAATCCGAAGGCGCGATTGATCGGAGGCGAACAGTCCAGTCGTCGGGAACCGTTTGCCATTCGCCGTTCCCCCGTTCACCGTTGAGTTCGTGATGTGGAGCGTTGCGCTCTTGTCCGCCAAGATTCCCGCCGCACCGACCTCCGGGAGGGCAGCGCCACCCGTGCCTTGGCTCCCTCCCGGGTTCCCGCGCAGGATGCAGGTGTCGACAACGAGCGGCAGCGGATTCACTGCGGTCGCGTCGCCTTCCACTACCAGCCCCGCGCTTCCAACAAGCGTCAAGACTGCCTTACTGCCAACGGTCCCGCCGGTCGCGCGTAACTTTTGCAGCGCAGGGTTGGCTCGATACGAAAGTATCGCCGCGGGTCCAACCTGACGTGGCATTGCCGTCCCAAGCAACGTTCCCCCGATCACCACGCTCTGAGCAAATTTCGCTGCAGAGCCATCGGCAAACAAGACAACGCCGGTTTCCTCATAGTTGGTTCCTGAGCTGAGCCCAGACGCACCCAATACCGTAAATCCTTCAATGACGGTTGCTGCCGTCACCTTCGTGCCGCGGACCGTCAGAGTTGGACGGAGCTCCGCGGGTGCCATGAGTTTGGTCACGCTGTTCAAGCCAAAGATCGGATACCCGAAGTCAACGGGGCGTGCCCAAGTTGTGCAGTCGTACCCACCTCGGAGCACCACATCGGAAGTGATCTCCAACCCACTTTCTTGATAATCCCCCGCGCAGACGTGGATCTCGTACTCCGCGAGGCCAGGATCTGTTGCAAGTCGCCCAATCGCGTTCTTGATACTTGCAAACGCCGTCTCCGGGGTTTTCCCATCGCGGTCACGATCAGACTCTGGGTTGCCTTGGCGTGCATCTACGAACAGGATCTTGGCGCTCGGCGAAGGCCCTGCGTCTGGTGTGGCTTGGATCAGCTCTTTGAACCCGAGGACCTGACCACATGCTGCAACCAACGCCGGAGCGACTAGGACAAGCGCAACGCGGCCGACAAGCTTCCGAAGCGTGACACGCCGAGAGGGAGAAAACATCCGCACAGATGCTATCAGTTCGCCGGCAACGGGCGCGTCATTTGTGCGGGTGCTCCGTTTAGGGTGAACGAGGGCTCACGTTGCCTGTAAGCGATGTCTTGATTCCGCGCGGTCTACACAAAGCAGGCGCCTCGTCAAGATCGCAGTCGAATTCGCTCCAGGGTGGCACCGAAGACCTCCCTTGCTTCCAGACGCCTCGGGGGGCATCATTCTGCCTGCACGTACCGCCAACATGCCTGACACAAGCCACAACTTGATCGGCACGACGATTGCGCACCGCTATCGTGTGGAGCGCGTGATTGGCCAAGGCGGTATGGGGGTTGTCCTCCAAGCGGTGCACGTAGATCTGGGGGAGAAGGTCGCGGTCAAAGTCCTGTTGCCCTATGCCGCAAGCGATCGAGCCTTGGCGGAGCGATTCATACAGGAAGCAAAAATCGCAGCGAGCATCAAGAGCGACCACGTCGCTCGCGTGTTCGATTTCGGCAAGAACGCAGACGGAAGCGCCTACATCATCATGGAGCTGCTCGAGGGCACCACCTTGGGCGATCGCATTGAAAAAGGTGGTCCCGTCCCGTTCCAAGAGGCCGCCACGATTGTTTACCAGGCCTCTCTGGGCATCCTGGAGGCGCACGCGCGGCGTCTCGTGCATCGTGACATCAAGCCCGACAACCTGTTTTTGGTGAAGACCCGCACGGGGCACACCCATGTGAAAGTCCTCGACTTCGGCATTTCGAAGAAACTCGACACCGAGCTCAAGCTCACGCAAACGGGCGCGGTCTTCGGCTCGCCCCACTACATGTCGCCCGAACAATTGCGTGCGGCCAAGGGGATCGACGCGCGCACCGACGTTTGGTCGCTTGGCGCGGTGTTGTTCGAAGCGATTGCCGGCGTGCCACCCTTCGAAGGCGAAAGCATGACGTCCTTGGCGCTGCAAATCACACAAGATCCAACACCGGATTTGCGTCTCAACGGCGTACCGAATGAATTGGCCCAGGTTATTGAGTCGTGCCTCGCGAAGAATCCCGCGCAGCGACCGGCAGATGCACAAGCCCTTGCAACGCTGCTCGACCCCTGGGTGACGCAGAGACAGCTTGGCGGTTCAATGCCGCCGGGGCCCCTTGTGATGCAGGTCGCTTTTGGTCCTGTGGTGCGGGTGTCGAGCCTTCCGTATCCAGACGTCGACCGGAGTTCGGACAGAGAGCTGCAGATCTCCAGCGCCGCCACGGTGCCGGCCATTCGCGCCCCTGAACGCCGTGCATCCACCAGAACCCCAAAGGCGATCGGAGTCGCTGCGGCGAGTCTGCTGGCGCTTGGCGTCGGTTTGGGTGTGCTCGCGAAGGCGCGAGCTAATTCGGACCCTCAACAGGGTGCCGCGGGTGGTACGTCGGTCACCGCGTCGGTGACGGCATCGGCGACGGCATCGGCGACCGCGTTGGTGACCGACGCGCGTGACGCTTCAGCCCTCCAGGTCGTCGCGCCGGCACAGCCGACGCCGTCCACAGTCAAACCAAGACCCTCGGCAATCGTGGCGGGGTCTTCGCCCAAGCCAAAGTCTACGGCCAGTGCGGCTCCCAATCCCACTCCGTCCGCCCTTGCCGTCCCTGCACCTCCACCAAAAATTGTGAAGCCGTGTCCGCCTGGGGCACCACCAGGGACGATCTGCGACCGCGGCGACTGAACTGCTTCTTGCTCCGGGCCTCGTAGTGCGCTGTCATTGAATTGCTATGCGATTCCTTCAACATCTTGCGGCTCACGTCGCCAGCGCAAGCCTCGGCATCGTGATCTCCGCTCCGGCACGTGCGGCCGAGCCCACGAGTCCCTCTGCCGATCCTGCAGGCCAGAAGTCGGCAACCGCGCAGGTACTCTTCGACGAAGCCATTCGCGAAATGAGCCTGGGCAAGGCGGCCGACGCGTGCCCGAAGTTCAAGCGCAGCTTTGAGCTGGACCCGAAGAGCTCCGCGCTAGGCAACCTTGGCCTATGTTACGAAACGATCGGAAAGCTTGGAAGTGCATGGGCGACATACCAAGAACTCTCAGCCTACGCGCGCAACAAAGGCCGTTTTGAGTGGGCAGAGCGCGCTGAGGCGCGTATCGCGGAGCTCACGCCAAAGTTGATCCACCTCGTGCTCCACGTAAGCAATCCCCCCAAGGACTTTCAGCTCCTGAAGGACGGCGCGCCAACCTCACGCGAAGAGTGGCAAATTCCGGTGGTCGTCGACCCGGGCGTGCATAAACTGGACGGAAGCGCACCAGGCTTCACTCCTTGGCACGGCGAAGTCGACTGCAGCGAGGCGGGGAAGACCTGTACAATCACCGTTCCTCGCCTCGCCAAGGCTCCGGAGCCACCCAAGCCGATCGTGCCCACGCCGCCCTTGCGCATTGTGGGTTACATCGGGCTTGGCCTAGGTGGCGCCGGTCTGATCACGGGAGGAGTGCTTGGATTGATGGCCAAGAACTCCTACGACGCATCGAAGCTCGACGGGGGGTGTACCGATGTCGACCAAACAACCTCCAGCTGCACCAATCTCACGGGCGATGTCATAAGCAAGCGTACAACGGCGGGCACATTGGCGACTGGCTCCACAATCGCGTTCATAGGGGGCGCGTTTCTGGTGGCAGCGGGAATAACGCTCGTCGTTGTCAGCAAAGACAAAACCAGTGCAACGAAGTTTTCGGTCGTCCCGAACCCCTCGCTCGCAGGTGGTGGAATTATGGCGACAGGCACATTCTGACTCTACGGATTGTGGGTCGAACCAACGCTTTGGTGCGATGTGCAAAGGCAAATAGCGGGCGCGCTCGAGACGGATCATTCGGCCACGAAGATGAAGGGCACGTGAGCTTCCACTGCACGGTCTCCTGGTGAACCTGGTGAAAATCCCCACAATTTTGCTCGTTTTTCGACACACGCAGCGACATCCGAAAAAGCCGGATCGGCCGCGATGGTAGCTGCGTGGCGTGAGAGCGGGCAGACCGCGGCCGAGTTCGTGTCAGGCCGCGAGTACGCGGCGAGCACGTTGAGGTGGTGGGCGTACCGGCTGTCGGCGCAAGGCGCGGCGGCGGCGAGCACGGAGGCGACGTCCCAGCCAAAGATCCGTAGCCTGTGCATGAGGGCCCGTCCTTCGTATCCGGTGCATGAGGGCCCGTCCTAGTCGATGTGCCGGCAGGCGCGAGCCGCTCGAGGCACCCTTGCGAGCCCTTCGACGGGCGCATCGGTGCGCTCACGTCGTGTGCCGCGATCCACTCGGTGTTCGCTGGCGCTCGGGTGACGAGCGCGGTGACAAAACGGTCGACTACGGCCGGGTCCGCGCGGAGCAGCGCGCTCCCCGTCACGACCATTACCGGCAAGCTCGCAACATCTCGCAAGTGCCGCAGAAAGCCGGTGCATCCGACCCCGCAAGCCGTGGCGAGCACGTGCCGCTGCGAGGTGTCTATCGTGCGCCGAAACCCGTGGGGAAGGCCTGACGACGCGCACAGTCGGCTCTCCGAATCGAGCTCCAAGCGCCGCAAACGGGCGCCGAATGTGCTCCGCTTCCACGCGCAGAGCTCCTTGGTGTCGAAGTCGATTGCGTGCACGTGCCCGTTGTCGATTCGGGAGAAGCGCGTGCAAATGCCCGGGTTCACGGACACTGCGAGCCCGGCGGGGTGGCGGCACACAAAATCGCGGACGATGGCGTCGACCAACACCTCGCCGCGGGCGAGCATCCTGAGCCGACCTTTGTCGAATCTCGCCGCCGAGATGCCAAGCTCGCGCGCGAGCTCCTCCGCGAAAGGGTCAGCGAGTGTGACCTCTGGGAAGAGGGTGCGTGCTTCGGCCCGCGCGGCGAGAGAGGCCAGGTCGTCCGAGTGGACTGCAACCTCGGTCACGACGCGTCTCCGTACAGTGGCTGCGTCGCGGTGCCGAGCACCTCGCGCCACTCTTCGCTCTCCTTCTGTCCTGGCTTCCGCTTGCCGACCACGTGGACGATGGTCTCGCCGTCCTCGGAGTACACCTCCAGCGACGTGACGATGCCGTCCGCCGTGGGCTTCCGCACCACGTACGTCTGCGTGATCGCGCTCTCGACGACGTGCAAATCGAAGCCCGGATCGAGCACGTTGATCCACGCGCCCATCGCGACGACCTTCTTCACCGCACCGCTATGAATTTGGATCATGCTCGGGTTACCGACGAAGATCATGAAGTCGATCGCGCGCTTCGCGGCCTCGTGGAGGAGCCGCGTGAAAGCCCCGCCGTCGACCGACTCGCCGAAGTCTTTCCCGATGAGGCGAAGGGCTTGCGTGCGGGTCACGTCGTGTTTCCGGAGGAGCCCGAAGAACTGGTGCGTGTCCGTCATTTTTTTCCACTCGGCGCGGAAGGCGGCGACGTCGACCTCGGCGTCGGGGCGCTCTACCGGCGGCGGGGGCTCGGGATCGATCTCCATCGCGGGGCTCTGATCGGCCGACAGGTGCTCCGCGACGAGCGCCTCGTACGCCGCGCGATCGCTGCCCTCCTTGAGGTACATTTTGTGGACCGCGCGGCCGTACGGGTCGAAGAACTGGATCCCCTCCGAGACGCCGCGTTTGGTCTCTTCGCGCACCGCAAAGGCTTGCCCGTAGCGCGACGCGAAGATGCGCAAATCGATGCTGCTCACGCTCTGTCCCATCATCCCGAAGAACTCGATTTTGTCGTAGGTGCCGAGCACCTCGATCACCGCGTTCGGGTTGCGGGTCACGGTCTTCACGGTGCCGAGCGAGGGCAACTTCGCGAAGATCTCCTTGATGTCTCCTTTGAGCCGCCGCGCGCGCACGGGTCCGTCTTTTCCGCACGCCGAGGCGAGCATCTCTCCCTCCGAGACCGCGAGCTTCTTCGCGATGTCGAGGGCGTGGAGACCCTTCTCGCTCGACCTGAGGGTGGACCAATCGGCGTAGAGGCGTTCGGGCGTGGTGGTGGTCATAGAAGGGCTCCTGTGGCAGGCGGTGGCTTTTTCTTCGAGAGCGGACCTCGAGGAACGACGACGGGGACCTCGCTGCCTTCCGGCAAGAAGATCCGCGCGTCGACCTCGAACACGTCCGCGAGGAGAGCAGAGGTCAGCACCTCGCGCGGGGTTCCTTCGGCGACCTTGCGGCCCCCCTGGAGCACCACCACGCGCGTGGCGTAGCGGGCGGCGAGGTTCAAATCATGTAAAATGCACACGACCGCGCAGCCCTTCTCGGCCATCGTCGTTGCGGTCTCGAGGAGCCCGTGCTGGTGGAGCAGATCGAGGCTCGAGGTGGGCTCGTCCAATAGGAGAGCGCGTCCTTCTTCTCCCTCCCAAATCTGGGCGAGCACCCGCGCCGCCGTCACGCGTTGACGCTCGCCCCCGGAGAGCGAAGAGAAGGTGCGATCCTCGTAGGCGAGGGAGTCGGTCGCGGCCATCGCGGCGCGCGCGATCGCGCGGTCCGTCATCGTCTCGCCGGCGCTCGCGTGGGGTGTGCGGCCCAGCATCACCACCTCGAACGCGGTGAACGGAAACGAGAGCACCGACTCCTGCGGCATGACCGCGCGCATCTTCGCGAGGGTGTCCTTCGGGGTCGTCGTCACGTCTTGTCCGAGGAGCGTTACCTTGCCCGCTCGTGGCGCAAGCTCGCCCGAAAGTAGGCGAAATAACGTCGATTTTCCGGCGCCGTTTGGGCCGAGCACGCAGACGATTTCGCCCGCCTCCGCCTTGATCGACACGCGGTGGAGTGTTTGCACCCCGGAGACCACGTAGTCGAGATCGTGTCCTTCGATCATACGAGCCTCCTTCGCTCTTTGAGGAGGAGCGCGAGAAAAAACGGAGCGCCGAGGGCGGCCGTGATCACACCGAGGGGGAGCTCTGCCGGCTTCACCAAGATGCGCGCGGTGGTGTCGGCGAGCACCACCAGCGCTGCGCCGAAGAGCGCCGACGCGGGGAGCAACGTTTTGTGCGAGGCTCCCGCCCAGAGCCGGAGCACGTGCGGGATCACGAGCCCCACGAATCCGACGAGACCCGAGACCGCCACCTGCGCGCCAACGAGCAGCGCCGACACGACGATGACGAGGAGCTTCGTACGCTCGACCAAGATCCCCAAGTGCCCCGCCTCTGCATCGCCCAAGACCAACGCGTCGAGCGAGCGACCGAGGCGAGGCAACGTGAGGAGGCCGAGGAAAAAGATCGGCGCGACCCGAAGCACGGTGCCCCACGTCGCTCCGCCGAGGCTGCCGAAGGTCCAGAACGTGACGGTGACGACCTGCACGTCGGTCGCGGCGTAGAGCAACACGCCGGTGAGCGCGCCGGCGACCGTGTTCACCGCGAGGCCAGAGAGAAGCAGCGCGGTGAGCGAGAGCCGGCCCTCCACCGTCGCGAGCCAGCGCACCGAGAGCATCGCGACGAGGGCGCCGACGAACGCCGCGGCGCTGAGGAGAAGCGGCGCGCCGAGGGCGGTCCGCATCGTGGAGACCGCGCCGTGCCCTCCGAGCACCACCGCGACGACGGCGAAGAGCACCGCCCCGGTCGAGATCCCGAGGAACCCCGGATCGACGATCGGGTTCCGAAAGACCCCTTGCAGCGACGCGCCCGAGAGCCCGAGCCCGGAGCCCACGAGCAGGCCCAACGCCACGCGCGGAAAACGGATCGACATCAGCATCTCGCGATGCGGCGTCTCGAGCCCGAGCACGCTCTGGAGCACCTCGAGAGGTGGCACGTGCACCGCGCCGACGGAGCACCCGAGCACCACGCTCAGCGCGACGACGAGGCACCCCGCCGCGAGCACGAAGCTCCGCGACTTGGCCCACGCGAACGGACGAGTGACGGCGCGAGGTGTCGGCCGGCTCGAAGGCGCCTCCGCCATCGTCATGGCGACACGAGCTCGGGGTGGAGCTTCTTCGAGAGCGTCATGACGCCTTCCCCCGCGCGCGGCCCGAGGCCGAACAAGAGGAGGTCGTCGATCGCGACGAAGGCCTTCTTTTTACCTGCTTTCGTCATCGCGAGACCGGGAAGGGAGAACAGCGCGTCAGGGCCGCCGAGGCTCTCGAGGCCGCGGGTGGACACGAGCACGAGGTCCGGATCGGCCGCCGCGAGCGACTCGGCCGTGATCGGCTTGGAGCCCTCGAAGCCCTTCATGACGTTCTCGCCGCCGGCGAGAGTGACGAGCGTGTCGGCCGCGTTCTTCTGCCCGAACGCCTGCGCCGAGCCCGCGCCGCGCGCGTAGAGTGCGAGGACCTTGGGCTTCGATTTCGCCTTCTTGGTGAGCACGTCGGCGGCCTTCAGGTCCTGGTCGAGCTTGTCGAGCATCGGCTTCGGGTCGGCGCCGAGCAACGTCGCGAGCTTGGCTATCCGCGAGCGTGTCCCCTCGATCGTGGGCTCCGAGTCGATCGTCTCGATGCGCACTTTCGAGGCCTTGAGCTGATCGAGCACCCCGGGCGGACCTGCCTCGGCGCCGACGATCACCAACGTCGGGGTGAGGGACAGGATGCCCTCCGCCGCGAGCGCGCGCTGGTAGCCGACCTTGGTCCGCTTGGTGGCCTCCTCCGGAAAGAGGCTCGAGGTGTCGACGCCGACGACCTTGTCGCCGAGCCCGAGCCCGAACACGATCTCGGTGTTACCGGCCCCGACGGTGACGTACCGAGGGGCGGCGGGCTTGCTCACCTCTGCCGAGGTCGCGCTCCCCGGTGCCGGATCGGGGCCCTTTCCCTTGTCGCACCCGAGGCCGACCATCGTCGCGAGAAGACAGGAGAAAAGAGTGGCGGCCTTGGCTCTTGATTTCATGATCGGGCTTTCTCGCGCCTTCGCGCGCGGCACACGGCGTAGAGCGCCGCACAAAGCGCGACCACGAACGGCGTGATCGCCTCGCGGTCGTCACTCGGAATTCCATGTGTCATGCACCCACCAGGCTCTTCGGTGAGCGCCGGGGCGGTGGGCTCGGGGCCAGGCTTCGCGGGCGAGGGCGTCGTCGGCGCGACGACGGGATCAACGAGCGTGATCGCGAAGCGCGCGTCGCTCTTCGCGGTCGTGAGCCCCGCGACGACGACGATCGCCTCGCCGCTCGCGAGGTCGTGCGGGAGCGGCCTCGCCTCCGCGAGCACGGCTCTTCCGTCGACGAGCGGCACGAGGGTCGCGCCGACGCGCGCGGGATCGGCCTCGAGCTTCACGGACCGCGGCGCGTCGACCGCAAGGCTGTAGTAGAACGCGCCGAGGCCCGAGAGCACGCCCGCTCCGCCTTCGGGGAGGGCTGTGACCTTCACTTGTGGATACCGAGCGGCGTCGTCGTAGCCGCCAGCAGCGGCGCGTTTACCGGTCGACGTGTTCCATGTCGCGAACGTGAGGAACGCGGCGCCGAGGGAGCTCCCGTCCTCCGCGAGCACACGGGCAGTCGCGTCGAGGACCGGCCCGCTCCCCGAAGCTTGCGCCTCGAGCACGCGCCTCACGATCGGCTCGCCGTAGCTTTTGGAGAGAAAAAGCGGCCACACCGCCGAGCCGTACAAGAAGCCTGCCGTCACACCGCCGCCCGGGCTGTCGAGGGAGCGGGAGGTCTCCGCGAAGAACTGCGGAAGGAAGCGCTCGAGGTCGGGCAGCGCGGGGTAGATCCGCTTCGTGAGGAGCTGTGCTGTGCCCTCGGAGAAGAAACGGTCGAGCTCCGCGTCGTACGCGTTTTGGACCGCGTGGAAGAGCTCGTGCGGCACGACGGTGCGGAAGCCCTCCCCCGCCGTCGCGTAGCGCTGATCCATGCGCGCCTCGACCATCATGAAGCTCGCGCACGCGGTCACTTTGCCCGCTTTTTTGCAGCGCTCGGCGACGGTCGTCCCGTCTGCGGCGGCGAAGTCGACGAGGTAGAGGTCGAGGCGGCCATCCCCCCCGTTCGACCCGCACGCGAGATCGTCGTCGGCGAGAGGGGCGCGGAACCCGGCCGCCGCGTACGAGGAGAGCGCTCCCTCCGCGATCGCGGAGACCTCGGCGACGTCGTCGGGCACCTCGTCGGGCCTCGTCGAATCGGCGCGCACCGCGTGGGGCCCGGTTGTTGTGTACCATACACGTATGCGCATCGAATCGAACGAGGTGGCCGCGTCGGCGCCGTAAGCCCGCCCGCCGTAGCCCGCCGGATCGGTGGGGCGCACGCACTGCGCGAGGGCAGGCGCGCTCCAAGCGCTCGCAACGAGGCCAAGCCCGAAGGCCACGCCCCCGAGACCCGACGAGCAAGATGGCGCTCGCCCAAATGAAGGCCACCGCGACCGACGCGCCCGGCTCACGTCAGAGCACTCCGACGCGCAGCGTGTAGTTTGCACCCGCGAGGCCGGGGCCGCCCCCGTCCGCGGTCGCGTAGTACTGCGTGATCGCCACCTTGTAGAGTGCACCCTTTCCGCCCTTCACGACGAACGTGCCGGTCTTCGGGGCCACCTTGTTGGTCGCGCCGTCGTAGTCGTACCAGCCGTCGAAGGTGCTCTTGATCGCGCCGGTTTGGTCCACGATCGGGTTGCAGCTCCCGTCGACGAAGGCCTCGGCGGGGAACGTCTTTCCGGTCGCGTCGGCGGCGGTCACGTCGGCGAACGGCTTGGCGACGTAGACCGCAGAGCCCGAGCCCGGGCCCCCATGGCCGCTGTTGGCAAAGAGCACCGCGCGCTCGAGGGCGAGGTCCCAATCGGTCGAGGTCGCTGCCGATTTGTCGGTCACGTCGACGCGCCTCCCCGTCGCGAGGCTCACGTAAGTCCGTGGGTTCTGGCTCGCCCCCGCGGCGCCGCCCGCCGTCGCGTCGACGAACAGGAGCCGCTCGCCGCCGCCGTCCGCGAGGATCGTGACCTCCCCCGTCGACACCTTGTTGATCGGCTTGAGCAGCGTCTCGAGCGCAGCCGTGCACCCTTCAACCGACGTCTCTTTTGCCGAGTCGGCCACGGTCGCGTCGGGCTGCGTCGTCGCGGCGGCCTCGGGCTCCGCCGTCGCGACGGCGTCAACGGTAGGCGTCGCGCTGGCGTCTGCGGTGGCCTCCGTATCCGCGCAGCCAGGGGCCGCCACGGGCACGAGCGCGGTGATGGAGAGAAGACCGAGTGCGAAGAGGGTATTGCGCTTCATGTTCATCCTGAGACCGGCTTGCGATGCATCACGACCGCGCCGGGTGACGTCGTGGTGGCGGAAACGAATTTGCTGAATCCAACGAGGTATTTCTGGCCGCTCGCGTCGACGACGAGCCACGTCGCGTAGGCGGGCGCTGGCACCGGGCCGGCGCGGTCGAGCCACAGCTCGCCGAACGCGCTTACCACCCTGTCGGCACGGAAGGCCTTGCCGTCGAAGGAGGCGCGCGTCACCGCGTCGAACCGCGCGCGCTCGCTCTCCGCGGTGCGCGTACGAACGACGTCGACCGTCTCGTCTTTGCGTAACGTCTCGTCGAGATCGCACGCGACGATGGCGCGCGGTCCGCCGAGGCCACCGTTCACGCCCACGTTCTGTCGGCGAAACGAGAGGTGCCAGAGGGTCGACGCGAGGGCGCCTTCGGGGGTGAGCTTCGCTCGTGCTCCCTTGTCGAGCTCGAGGAGCTCGTTCGCTTGGTCGACGCCGCCACCCGCGCCACCCGCCGTGCCGTCGAGCGCCTTCACTTCTTGGGTCGGCCCCGCGCCGCCCGCGGTGAGCTCGGCGTAGCGTAGGTTGTAGAGTGCACTTATCGGCGCGCCGTCGCGTTCGCCGTAGTACGAGAGGAGCTGCACCTTCCAGAGGCGCTCCCCGTCTTTCACGCCCACCACGTGGTAGCGCGAGAACAGCGCGTGCGACGGGGCGCCCTCGTACGCGTACCAATCGAGGAACGCGCCCGCCGCTTTGTCGGAGGTGAGGAACGGCACCGTCGGCGCTCTCTCGGCCACGAACGCGATCCCGTCGAGGGGGCCGAAGCCCGCCGCTTTCCCTCGTCCGGACACGCCTCCGTTCGTCGTGATGTCGTAGCCCTCGAACGCCATGTCCCACCCGTTCGACGCCTTCGGATCCGCCGGCGCAGCGACGACCGAGAGCGGAGAGAGCTTCACGAAGACGCGGCCCTTCTCGGCCACCGGGATCGTGATCTCCTCGCCGGACGAGAACGACGCCGCGGCGTCTATGGGCTTGCCTCCATCCGTCACCGTCGGCCCACCGGCGTCGGGTTTGGCGGCGGCGCTGTCGCTGCACGCGGAGGTGCCCGCGGCGCAGAGCGTTGCGAGCACGAGCGTCGAAACAAGGGCAGAGATCGTCTTCATTTGTCGTCCTCCCAGGGAAACTCGGCGCGCAAACCGACGTAAAAGACGCGCCCGAACGGCGGCCTGAAGTCACCGACACGACCGGGCTCCTGCTTCACGTCGAACACGTTCGTCACGCCCACGTAGGCCTGCGAGCTCGCCCAAAGCGGCCTCCCGACGCGCAGATCGAGCGTGGAATACCCAGGTGATCGAAGCTCCTCGGTGACGAACGCGTCGCTCACGACGCGGAGGCGAGCTATCCCCTCGAGCTTCCAGAACGGCACCGCGCGAAGGCTCGCCGTCACCGTGTGCGGGGGGCGCCCGCCGAGCGGCCGCTCGTTCTTCTCGTCGCGCGTGTAGAGGTAGTCGTACGTCGCCTCCGCGCGGAGCACGTCGCCCACCTTCGCGACCACGCCGCCCTGGGCGCCGAGGGTCGTGCCGTCGCCGAAGTTCACGTACGTGTAGTCTGCAACTGTTCCGGTGGAAGTTCCGGAGGCGAGGTCCACGTCGATGAGCCCGCTCACGCGGTTCACGAACCCGGAGGCGCGGAGGGTCACCACCTCGTGCGGCGCATAGGAGATGTCGGCGTTGCCACCCCACGACGTCTCCGGGCCGAGGGCGGGATTCCCGATCACGCGATAGCCGTAGAACGAGTGATCGAACGAGAACCCGAGCTCCTTCGCGCTCGGCGCACGGAATCCGCGCCCGAACGACGCGCGCATTTGCACGGCCTCACGCGGCCTGTACGCGACCGACAGCCGCGGCACGACGACCCCGCCGTAGCGCGAGTGGATCTCTCCGCGCCCGCCCGCGAGCACGGTGAGCTTCTTGCCCATCTTCCACGCGAGCTGCCCATAGAGGGCGGCGCTGCCGAAGCTGATGGGCGTGACCTCGGGACCTTCCGTCGTGACCAGGCCTCCGGTCTGGCTCTCGGTCTTTCGTAGGTCCTGGGAGAAATTTTCGGCCTCCACCCGCGAGCCGAGGACCCACGTGCGCGCGCCGTCGGCGAGGGTGAGGGTGCCCTCCGCGCTCTGCATCCCGTGGTTGCGCAGACGCGACTCGTCGACGGGAGAGTCGCGGCGGTCTTTCGTGGCGTCGCCGAACGCGGCCTGTTTCCCGAGCGTGAGGCGAAGGCTCGAGCCGCCTCCGAGATCGATGTTCTCGATCACGTGGAACGTGACGCGGCGGGTGCTCGTCGGCAGATCGACGAGGTACCTCCCGAGCCCAGGAGCGAGCGTCGACTCGAGCCCGCTCGTGAGGTCGTCGAAGTAGCGCGCGCGGAGGCGCACGTCGACGCGGGGGAGCACCTTCATCCCGGCGCGAACGCCGATCATGCGCCGCGAGACGGAAGGGAGTGTGAAATCGGGGAGGCCGGGCTTCTCTGCTTTTTCTCCGGTGCCGACCAGGTTCCCGTCGAGCGCGAGCCACGCCGAGTCGCGGCGGTAGGCGAGCGCGCCCTGCGCGAGGTACCCCGGTTGGGTGCGCCCCTCGAGGCGGAACCTCCCGCTCGGACCCTGCGCGTCCGGTCCGCGCGTGATCACGTTTACCACTCCGCCGATCGCGCTGGTGCCATAGAGCGAGCTCGTGGGGCCGGTCACGATCTCGATGCGCGAGAGGTCGGCGGTTGGCAATGACGCCAGATCGATCGCGCCGCCCACGTCGCCGACGATGCGCTCACCGTCCTCGAGCACCAGAACGCGGTCGCGATCGAAGCCTTGGATTTGGATCGCGCTCACGCCGCCGATCGAGCCGTAGGCGCCGGGGTTCACTTGCACCCCGGGCTGCGACGAGAGCGCCTCCGCTACGTTCGTCGCGCCTCGACGCTCGGCCTCCTCGCGGGTGACGAC
>JAYUKI010000113.1:0-21522 GCA_043764595.1 Myxococcales bacterium
CTCGCAGTAGCTCGTGCTCGAGCGGAACAGATCGTCGTGCTTCGGTGTCTCGCCAACGCTCATGCGCGCATTTCGCCGAACCGGGCCCCGGCGGGCTACAGCATTCGCGAGGGAACACACGGGATCACGTAGGGCAACGTGGGATCACGTAGCGTCACGAAAAGGACCAGTCACCTAGGTCGACTTTCTCGGGGCCGACTCTTTGGCAATTACGCCAAAGTCGAGCGCGCCCAGCCCCTCGGCCAACAATGCATCCATGCGCGCTGCAAGGCTCGGAAGCACCGACATCGGCTGCGTTCCGGTAGCTTCGAGCATGAGCCGTACGTCCTTCCGGGCCATCGCGAGCTCGAAGCTCGGCGAATAGTCGCCTTCGGCCATCTTCGCCCCGCGGCCGTGCACGATGTTGCCGAACGGAAACGCCGTTGCGAAGGCGTGGACCTCCGTCGTGGAGAGCCCCGTCGCCAAACCGATGGCCATCGCGTCGGCGAGCGCGGCCGTCACCCCGAGGATGAGCGCATTGCCGACGAGCTTCATCGCGCAGGGGCGCGCGACATCGTCCCCAAGCAAGAGAAGCTCCCCGGTCATGGCGCGGAGGGCAGGGGAAAGCGCCTCCACGAGCGCCGGAGGACCCGCACAAAGCATTCGCCCCGTGCCGTTTCGGGCGTTGACGGGACCCATGAACACCGGACACGCAAGATACCCCACTCCGGCTGCCGCGAGACGCTCGGCCCGGAGTTTTGCTTTGGCAGGCGACACCGTGGTGTGGTCGACGATCGGTGCACCCGGACCAAGCGCGGGAATCACGTCGGCAAGGACCGATTCGACGGCCTCGTCGTCGGAAAGGCAAATGTGTACTCGAGTCGCGCCACGAACGGCGTCCGCGACCGACGGGGCAAGCGTTGCCCCGAAGCTCGCAAGGGGCGCCGCTTTCGCGGCCGTGCGGTTCCAGACGACGACCCGCTCACCTCGCCCGAGAGCCGCCTCCACGAAAGCGGTTCCGAGGAGGCCGGTGCCGAGCCATGCAAGAGTGGACATGGTGGGAGCCTCGCCGCGCCTCACGTCGTCGTCAAGTCCACGTGAACGGGGCCAAGGACCTGTTTCGTGTCGTCGGCCTTCCGGACGTTGCAGATGCCACACATCGACCTCTCGCGCTCCGCGCTGCGTATGAAGGATGGGCGACTCGGCCATATCGAATATTGGTTGATTCGCGGGCGCACGGTCCCTGCGCTGCTAGCCTCTTCATTCGGCCATGCCCCCCGATAAGGTCTCCCTCTCGTCCCTTCTCGAAAACGAGCTGAACGCCCATGGCAAGGTGCGTGCGCCGTGGGTCGTGCTGCCTGGAGTCCATCCCTTCGACATCGCGTGGCGTATGGGGCAGGGGGAAAGCCACTTGCTCGTTTGGGGCCGCTGGCTTGCCGCTTACGCGCCCGCAGAAGCGTGGTCCCAGGCGCTCGTAGCCCTGAAGCAAAGCGCGCCGGTCCCTGCCGATTGGGCCCACTGGACGCTCGAAGCCACGGGCCTATCGACCGAAGACGATGCCTACGATCATTCCTTCGAGGACGCGCGCAAGCGTCTTTCGGAGGTCGGCCTCGAGGTCACCGGCGAGCCAAGTGATACGGAGTGACGGCCGCGAAGATACCGCCCTCACTCGCGGTACGCCTTCGAGCATGAGGTTTCGCGGGCTCGTATTCGATTTGGACGGCACGCTCGTCGACTCGCGCGGAGACATCGTGCGCGCCTGCAATGTCGCTCTCGTCGCAGTCGGACGGCTGGCCCTTCCCGAGGCCCGTGTTTTGTCGTTCGTCGGTGACGGCGCAAGGATGTTGCTGGCACGCGCGGCAGGCATTGCCGAAAGCGATCCCTTGGTCGAAACGCTCCTCGAGCCGTATGTGGCCGACTACCTCGCCAAGCCGGTGGAGCGAACCACGCTGATGGCGGGCGTCGCCGAGTCACTGGCCACTCTTTCGCGCGCCATTCCGCTCGCCGTGTGCACGAACAAACCTCGCGCCCTCGCCGAGGCCGTTCTCGACGGACTCGGTCTCTCCGTCCACTTTCGCGCTTTGGTGGCCGCCGGGGACACAGCGACGCGAAAGCCAGAGCCCGAAATGGTCGTTTTGGCGTGCGAGCGACTCGGCCTCACGAAAGCCGATCTCTCGTCCGCTGCGATGATTGGCGACAGCGCAGTGGACGTTCGCTCCGGTCGGGCAGCCGGCACCTACACGGTCGGAATCGAGGGACCCTTTGGAAACCGCGCCGAGCTTTTTGCCGAGAAACCCGACGTGCTGCTTCGATCGTTCGCGGATCTCGCGGCCGTCGTGCTTGCCAGCTAGCGCTCGCCACGAAACGCGTCTTGACGCTTCGCCTCGCTCAGCGAATGGACCGCCCCGAGAGGCGCATGCGCAACGTCTCGTCGTCGAGCCGCGTGGAGATGGCGATCGCACGAGCGTGGGCCTGTGCGGACTCTTCCCCACGGGTGATGCGTGCAAGGAGTGAGAGCGCCATGGCTCGTAGCCGCACGTGCCCACCGTCCCCGGCGTGGCACACGGACTCGCGTGCCAGTCGAGCGGCTTGCTCGTGATGTCCGCCTTTCCAAAGGGCGTGGGCGAGGCCACTCGCACGGCGGGCCCGCACGAACGGAGTCGCACCTTCGTCCGGTAGAGCACGGTACAGCGCTTCGGCTGCCTCGTAGTCCGGTGGATTCGCGCGACCGAACGCATAGCCTCGATGGTCGGCGAGGCGCGCGCGAAGGCTGGATTGCTCTTCTGGATCGGCGACCAAAGGCAAGAGCTCGGTCGCGTCCGCGAGCAACGAAGGCACCTCCGAAGGGGCTCGCCGGCTCGCCACGTACGCGCGCACGAGCAAACCTTCGACCCGCGCATGCGCGGGCGCCATCACGAGGTCTGCCCTCGTTCGCTCGAGGTGGGCGATGGCCCCGTCGAGGTCGGCACGACGTAGGGCCACCGACGCATGCGCCAGGCCGAGCCATGCCCGTGCGGCTCGCGTTCCGTTCACGGGCGGTCGGTCCCATGCCCTCACGAGGTCCGCGGCGACCGGCACGGGCAGGTCGGTGAATCGCGAGTGGTACGAGGCCATCCACGCGAGACGACCGAGCACTTCGTTCGGCATGCCAAACGTGGCGAGGGCGCGGCTGCCCCATCGGCCGCCGTCGCTCGTCCCTTTGTGGCGAAGGCGGCGTAGCGCCCGCTCGACACTTGCAACGTCGTCGGCGTACGCCCGCGTGGCCGCCAGTTTGTCGGCAGCGGCGGTGAGCGAGCCTTCCCGAGCCACGACGAAATCCACATAGGCCGCCCAGTCGAAGGCTGCGTCGCCCGAGTTTCCCCCTTCGCTTGCGTCGTCCGTGCTCTCGGTCACCACGAGCGCATTCTGCCTCGTCACCTTCGCCGCGGAAAGGTCTCCTCCGCCGTTGCCCTCGCGCCATGTGCGCGCGATGCTCCGGGCATGCCCACGCTCGAAGATGTGCGCCTCTTCGCCAAGCATCACCTTTACCGTCGTGTCGTCGACCATCCAGCCAAGGATGCCGAGCTCGGCGTCGTGCCACTGGGCTACGAAAAAGATGTCTACGAGGCGACGCTCCGGTCCTACGAAGGAAAGTACCGCGTCGAGGAGAGGGCGGCCTTATCCTACCAAGGCGCAAGTCACACGGTCTTCGCGATCGCGTCGGGGACGGGAGCGGCGAATCAGCGCATCTTGGTTCTCGCGGGCGTGCACGGCAACGAGCACGCAGGAATCCTCGCGATTCCGGAGCTGCTCGACGTATTCGATGCGAAGCGGAACGAGCTTCCGAACGTCGAGTTGCTCGTGCTCTCCCCGGTGAACCCGGTCGGCGCCGCCTGCTTCTCGCGGTATAATGCGGAAGGTTACGATATCAATAGAGATTTTGTCCGCTTCGAGACGCACGAAGCGCGCGCTGTCCGGGTCGCGTTCGAGGACTTTCGACCGACCTTCGTCGTCGCACTTCACGAGGGCCCACAGGACGCCACCTTCATGTTCACGAACCCCGAAGTCGACGGAGCGCTTGCCGCGCGGCTTCTGTCCGCGCTCGAGGCTCGTGGCACCACCTTGGCAACGCACGACTACTTTGGACGAAAGCTCGTCCCCAAGGGGCTGGCCGCTTCATCACGTGTCTCGGAGTGGCTCGTGAAGCTCTGGGCGGGCGGTTTGGGCATGATGACGACCAACGCCTATGCCTCACGGGAGGGCGTCCCCGAGATCACCCTCGAGAGCTCCTGGCGCTCGGAAGACCGCGCCGCACGTCTCAGAGCCCACGTCGATCTGGTGATGGCCGTGGCGACCGAGCTGTCTTCGCGTGCAAGCCCCGCGCGGCCGAATCCACGGTGATTCGGCCGCGCGGCTTGGCGGGGCCATTCATTTCTTAACGGGCCCTCAGCTCAAAGGTTGAAGCTCTTGCCGACCTTGACGGGGCTGCCCGAAAAAGCGGGAACGTGCGCTCCGCGGAACTTCCCGGCGATGCAACCGCCCACGGGAGTGCCTGGAAAGTCCCCGCCGTCGACGATGGCGGACTGGACGCTTCCGCTCGAGTCGAACGTCACGGTGACGTGCCCCGCACCTGTGGGCCCGTCCGGTTTCTTGCACCCGACGACACTCACGGCGTTCAGAGCGATCTGTGCAGCCGCGCGGTCGAAGGTGCCTCCCGATGGAGCTTCGGCGGTCTTCGCCGCAGTCGGAGGAGCCGCCGCTTTCTTGCGAAGCTCTTCTTCGAGCGAAAGAGGCTTGGGCGGTGTTGGTGCGGTCGCAACCGGCTCGACCGGGGCGTCCGGTTTCGTGGACTTGCCAGGAGGAGCCGTCGTGCCTCCGCCATGCGAGCTCGTGGGAACGGAGGTCGGGAGCTGGCCCGGCGGCTTCGCGTTCGTGGTGTCCGTCGGAGTCGGCGTGGCGGTCGTCGGGGGGACGGTCGCGGTCGACTTCGGCGGATCGTTCATGGCGAGAGCGCTGCCCATGTCGGGCGTCGAACCCGTCTTTGGCGGTGGATCACTCGGGCGCGTGAAGATGATCGCCCCCACGACCGCCACACCGAGAAAAACGGCGCTTCCGACGATCGCGAAGATGATCCCGCGGTTGTTTTTTTCCTGCTGTGCCGCGGGAGCCACGCTCGGGCTCACGTTCGCTGGGCTCGACAAGTCCGGCGCGGCCAGCGTCGCACCGAAAGCGCCGCCACCGCCCAAGCTCAAGATGTCCTCGACACCACGAGAGCTCTTTTCGTCGCCCTTGTTGCCAGCCAGCGCACGAATGTCGATGAGGCCGGAGCCATCGCCTGCAGCCGTGGTTTTCCCCTCGGCTTTGGGCGCTTCCTTCGGCTTGTCCTCGTCATTCGTGAGCGACTTCAGCGAGAAGAGAACGCTCGACTCGTTGCGCTCTCCTTTGAGCTTCGCTTCGCGCTTTTCGTCCTCGGTTTCACTCCCCGCGATGGCGGCGTCGCCGAAGAGGTCTTTCCCTTGATCTCGTCCACCCTCGCGACGAGCGGCCCGGGCGCCGGTGACGTCCGAGCTGGATGCGGCGGGTTTCTCGAGCTTGTCCCCGCTCGCCGGACCGTCGTCGAGCTCTCGTGTAGAGAGCGCGGGAGCGTCGTCCGGAAGCGAAGGGCGCTCGGTTCGGGTCGTTCCGTCCTTGCCGTTGACTACCATCGTAGCGCCGCACTTTTTGCAGCGTATTTTTACGACGGTGCCCGCGACCTTGTCGTCGGCGACCGTGAAATTCGACTGGCACTCCTGACAGGTAATCTTCATCCTGCGACCGTTCTCGAGATCGTTTCCGTCCGCGTCGGCCGAAGGGTATTCCGAGCCCTTCCGCACCGCGGCGCGTCCTCTCAGACTACACGTTCGGCGGCGTTTCCGATCGTGAACTCTACCTACGCCGCTCACTTCTCCGATTGCCGCTTGCCGCTGGCCAACGGCCACAGGTCGACTCGGCCTCCGCATGCGCCAGAGGGCGTTGGGCAGACTGTTCGAAAACGGCAGTCCTTTCGACCCTCCGTGGGTTGCTCGGGATAGGCGTCCCGTTTCTATGTCGGCGGCTCCAGGTCGCCTACGGCACCGCCGTCACGACGCAACCTTCAGTGCAACCGCACCGGCTCGCACGTATAGAGCGACTGGCAGAGGGCGACGGCCCGCGCCGAGCGAACGCGCCAGTCGAGTCGATTCATCACGTAGCCGAACGTCGTTTCGGCGACCGGATCGCACCAGCCGAGCGAACCACCGATCCCGGCGTGCCCGAACGACTCCGCGTGGGGCGAGAAGAGCGTCGTCTCTTCCTTCAAGAACCCTTGGGACCAGCCCACGGGCTTGCACAAGACGAGATCGCTCTCGGCCCAGCTTTGCCGCGCAAGGATGGGCTCGATGGCTCCGGCGGACAGATAGCGTCGCTCGCCGTGGAGGCCTGCTCCGGCGAAAGGCAAATACGCTCGCGAAATCCCATGTGCGCTGGCCGTGGCCGAACCCCAAGCGAGCTCGCGGCGTCGTACAGGTAGGCTATTGTACGTCCCGATTCCACCACGCCCAAGGCTTGGGTTGAGGAACGCTTGGCGGGCCATCGAGTCGCGCGCCACCGTGGCCCTCAGAACCCGGTCTTCGGTGTTCTCCCCGATCACGGCGGACGCCACCATTTTTGCGACGCGAGCGAGTGGGCTCGGCGGGTAAAGAACGGCGACACGCGCGTCGAGGCTCGCGGGCGTACCCAGGGAGACGTCCGCGTCGAGCGGGCCAAAGAGCTCCCTTTGGAGGAACACGCCGAGGCTCTCCCCGGCGACGCGTCGAAAAAGCTCGCCCGCGTAAATGCCGAACGTGACGGCGTGGTAACCCTGCGCTTGCCCCGGCTCCCAAAAAGGCTCCTGCCGTTCCGCCACACCGACGACGCGCGCGTAACTCTCGTCGTCGAGGCACTCCGACATGGCTACCCGCTCGCGCAGCCCGACGAGCCCCGCGCGATGGCCAAGCAACGTGCGCACCGAAATGCGTCCTTTTCCGCCCTGCGCGAACTCGGGCCAATACGTCGCGACGTTTTCGTCCCAATCGAACGCTCCGCGATCCGCGAGCATCGCAAACGCCATTGCAGCGAGCCCCTTGGTGACCGAAAAGACGACGATGCGCGTGTCGCGCTGCCAGGGAGCGCGCGCGTCGCGGTCGGCGAATCCACCCCACACGTCCACCACGAGGCGGCCTCGATGGTGCACGCTGAGTCCAGCGCCCACTTCGCGACCGTCGCGGAGGTGACGCGCGAAGGTCTCGGCGAGGGGGGCGAAGCCGTCGGCATACGAGCCGCGGCTCGGGAAGGGGGCTTCGTTCGCTAAGGCCATCGAGCGTGCAACCTACACGTTCGAGTCGCTTCCTGGGGCAGTTCTCGACGCACTTCGGCGTCCCCAAAACGTCCCACGACGGAAACCACCGACCCATGGAACTCGAAACATTCGTGCACTATCCTTCTATTCGATGGAACCGTCGGACATGGCCTTGTTGGCGACCCTCGATGCGCTGCTCCAAGAAGGGAGCGTCACGGGGGCCGCCCGCCGCGTCGGCTTGTCGACGCCAGCCATGAGCCATGCGCTCGCGAGGATTCGCCTCAAAATGGATGATCCCTTGCTCGTCCGTTCCGGGCGGGGAATGGTCCTGACGCCACGCGCGCTCGCGCTGAAGCCGCGCGTGAACGCCGTCGTCAACCAGGCACGCCTCGCTCTCGAGAAGGAACGGCCGTTCGTCGCGCGCGAGCTCTCGCGAACGTTCGTCGTTCATGCGACGGACTACGTGCTCTCGCTGCTCGGGCCGCCGCTCGACCGCATCCTCGTCGAGGAATCTCCCGACGTCTCGCTGCGGTTCTTGCCGAACACCCAAGACGATGGCCTCGTGCTTCGGGAAGGCGAAGTCGATCTCGCCGTCGGTATCTATGGCGACCTCCCACAAGAAATGCGCAGTCGACAGCTCCTCACCGACCGCTTCGTGTGTGCGACTCGCGAAGGCCATACGAGCATCGGCAAGCGACTGACCCTCGACGACTTCGTGCGTGTGCCCCACGTCCAGATCGCCCCGCGCGGCAAGCCGGGTGGCTACGTCGACGACGTGCTTCGCGAGCGTGGGCTCGCACGGAGGGTTGCGCGCGCGGTGCCGTACTTTCTCACGGCGCTCGATCTCGCCTCCCGCACCGACTATTTGCTCGTCGTCTCGGAACGCGTGGCCCGGGAGCATGCTCCTTCGCTCGGTCTGCGCCTCTTCGACGTGCCTATTCCGCTCCGCCCGTATGCGCTGTCGATCGTGTGGCATCCGCGCTTCGACGCCGATCCGGGCCACCGCTTCCTTCGCCAAGCGCTCGTGCGCGCCGCGCAGATGGGCGCCGCCGACGTCCACGACCGTCCGCGAACCCGCCTCGATGCGAGCGATCCGACCTCGGGACAAACACGGAAGCGTCCCCGTCCACCGAAGGCAGTGCAGCCCGAGAAATAGTAGGCTCTCAAGATTGCAGACGATGCAACTTCCCGCCGCCCGCTCAATCGAACATGATCGAAAAGATGAGCGATCGCGAATCGCCCGCTTCGCGCCACGGATCGGGAACCGCGCCCCGGAACGTGCGGACCACGCAAGCTCCGACGGGACCCTGCGGCCAAGGCAGGACGGACCCGATGCGCTGATGATCGGCGGCGATCTCGGGGCCCTTGATCGTGACGAGAAGTCGTACGCTCTCTCCCTTCTTTGCACCGCACGCGAGAAGCTTCGGAGCCACGCGCTCCATTGCGCGCGCGAAAGCGCCCACGTCCAGGCCCTCGGGGTTCGCCTGTGGCACCGTCACCGACAGCCCTGCCACCCGAACGAGCGGCTCGTCGCGTGAGAGTGGCTTCGCCTTCTGGACCGTGCCGTCGTGGATTTCCGCGAGGTCGCGTTTGTGGGTCGCCCCGTAAAGCGTCGTGGACGAAAGCTCCGCCACGGCGACGCCGCCCAAGTTGATGGCGTACGTCGTGCTCTTGATGGAGCTCGAGCGAAGCTTGAACGTGCCGCCCTCCGCCTGAAGCCCGATGGGAGCCTCGATCGTCACGTCGTCGAGCACCGTTTCGAGGGAAGAGGACGCGACGTACCCAAACGAGCTTCCGACGAGCTTGACCTTTCGCAGCTTCACCTCTCCGACACCACTTTGGCGGATGGCGCTCACGGCCTCGACGCGGGTGTCCTGCATGTCGAGCTTGGCGCCGTCGAAGTCGACCCCGGACGTTTCCGCGACGATCGTTCCGCCTCGAACGATGGCGACGCCAGCGTGTTGAAGTCGGATCCCTACGGTGGCTCGAATGGTGGGCGACACGAGCTCGACCGAGCACCCATGAAGCACGAGTACGGCGGGGCCGTTCTTGACGTCGAACGTTGCATTCACGAACTTGAGATCGTTCGGCCCCTCGCAGATCTGCGTCGTGGTGAACGTTCCGGTCTTCTCGATCACGGCAGGATTTACGTAGATACCTTGGTCGGCGAGCTCCTTGATGGCGCCGCCGGGTGCTGGTGCGCTCGGGCTGCCCCCGACATGCGAGGCGTTCGCGCCGTCCTTTTTCGCGCGACCTTCCGAGAAAAGCGCCCCCAGCACCGCGCCAGCGACCAACACGAAAGCACCGACGGCAACCCCAGCGAGAACCCAGCCGGGTGACGAGGTTCGCGTGGGTGCCGTGGTCGACCCTGGCTCGAGGGTCGAGCCTTTGGCCGTGTCGGGCGGAGCAGAAGGAGATGGCGAGAAGGGAAGTGGCGCCGTCTTTGGAAAGTTGAGGGCGTCCGGTGGCGCAGAGCGAGTCACTCCTTCAAGCACGGCTTGAGGCGGCAAGATCGGCACGGCGACCTGCCCGCCGTCGCGGGTCACCGACGGACCAAACCCTTCGCCGAGCAGCGCGTCGCGAAACGCCGTGGCGCTGCGGAACCGAGCGTCCGGATCTCGTGCAAGGCCACGATCGATCGCGTCGGCCAGGCCCTTCGGCACCGAAGGAACCACCGACGCCATCGCCGGGGCACGCTCGTGGAGGACCTTGTGCACGAGCTCGGGAAGCGTCTGGTCGAGCGAGAACGGCATGCGCCCCGACAGGGCGGCGAAGAGCGTGACGGCGGCCGCGTAGAGGTCCACGCGCGCGTCGATCGGCTCGAACGCATACTGTTCCGGGGCCATGAACCCGGGCGTGCCGGCCATCGCCCCGAGCTGCGACGCCCCGCTCGGCGCGCCGTCGAGATCGGCGCGGCTTATGCCGAAATCGAGCACCTTCAGCGTACCGTTCGCTTGCACGAGGAGGTTCGCGGGCTTGATGTCCCGATGGATCACGCCACGGGAGTGGGCTTCGGCGAGCCCAGCAAAAAGCTGCAACGCGAGGGGCAGGAGCTTCGCGGCATCGAGCGGTCCATCCTCGAAAATGATGTCTTCGAGCGTCCGCCCCTCGACGAGCTCCATGGCGACGAAGGCCCGACCGTCCTCCGAGCCGCAGTCGAACACTTGGACGATGTTCGGATGTCGGATGCTCGCCATGATGCGAGCCTCGCGAAAGAGCTGATCCAGCGCTCGTGGGTCGCGTGCTGCGCGGGTTCGCAACACCTTGAGCGCGACGATCTGCCGAGTGTGCTTGTGCCGCGCCCGGTACACTTGCCCGAATCCTCCCTTGCCCAAGGCCGAAATGACCTCGTAGCGATCGATCGCGGCGCCCAGCGAAAGCCCGGTCGAAGACGAAGGAGGAGACGAAAGCATCGCCGCCACCTTAGCAGGCAGAGGCCTCACGCCTCTCGACCTCTCGCGCTCCGTTTCTCGTATGTGCGGTGCCTCACCCTAGGATTCCGACGACGATCGCGTAGAGAAGGCCCATCACGATCGCAAGGATCCCGAGCGGAATCTGCGCCGTCGCGAGCTTGCCGCGCAGCGCCTGGCCGCGCTCGAGGGCGGCGGGGCTTCCTGCGAGCGCGTACTTCGTGGCGAGGCCGAAGGCCAACAAGAACCCCACGAGCAAGTCGGCAATGGCCGTGAGCACCATGAAGGCGAACGGGAGCACTCCGACTTCGGCAAGGTTGGCGAGCGCGCGTACGCTCCCGAAGGTCTCCCAGACGCCCCAGAAGAACATGCAGGCCCCAATCCAGCCCTGGTAGGGAACGAGCTTGTCGATGAGATCCTTCGCGTTGGCGCGCGCCTTTGCCACGAGGCTCGAAGCTGCCAAGATGCCACCCGCCGTGGTGATTCCGCCGCCGATGATCGCGTTCATATACATGAGCTGAGTCTCCCTGTTCGTTGGCCTCGGCCAATCCGAAGCGAGCGATCGTCCGCCAGTGACGCTCGACTCGACGTGCCCCTTCGCAAGACTCTGGCCACTCGGTTGGAACTATGATTTCAAGGAGTTACGGAATCGCTGCGTGGTTCTTGCCGGCAAGGTGTTGCCAGGTGCGGCAATGGGCACCCATCCTCTCCAAAGCCGGACGAACACCATGACCGTGAGCCACAAGCAGGGAGATCTGACCACCCTCCGAGGAGGGGCCGACGCCGAGCTCGTCGAGCCGGAGCTCAGCGTCGTGGTCGTTCACGCCGAAGGCGCCAAGACGATGCCCATCGCGCGAGGTGGGACCGTCGTGGTCGGTCGAGCACACCCGGCCGATCTCGTGGTGGTCGACGGAAGTCTCTCGCGTCAACACGCGCGCGTACGTGTGTCCTCGAGTGGAGAGGTCGAAGTGGAAGACCTTGGCTCCACGAACGGCACTTTCGCGGGCGGAAAGCGCGTACAGCGCGTGCGTGTCGCCGTGGGCGAGACGGTGCGGCTGGGTGACGTCACGGTGCTCGTCCAAGCGGGGCGTGGGGGTCCAGCGCCTTCGGGCCTCGAAGGGTACGACCGTTTCATCTTGGCCGTGGAACAGGAAATCGTCCGCGCGAAGACCTTCGGGAGGCCGGCGGCGCTGCTGATGGTGCGCCTCGTTCCAGGGCCGCCCGGCCAGCCCGTCGCGACGGCGCACGAGCGGTTCACCCGCATCGCCGCAGAGCTTCGTCCGGTCGACCGAATGGGCCTCTACGCTCAGGGCCAGATCCAGATTCTGGCGCCCGAAGTAGGTCCCGACGCCGCGCGCAACCTCGCCGCGATGATCGCTCGTGCGGTGCCCTCTGCGAAGGTGAGCGTGGCCACGTTCCCCGAGGATGGCACGACCGTCGACGAGCTCGTGGCTGCCTCCCGAGACGGCGTCAGCGGTTCGCGCGAAGGACCCGTGGCCGACAGCGCCGCCATGCGAAAGGTCCGTACCGAAATCGATCGCCTCGCGGCGTCGGAGCTTCCAGTTCTATTGCTCGGCGAAACCGGCGTAGGCAAGGAGCTGCTCGCTCGACGAGTCCACGATCGAAGTGCTCGAAAAAGCGGTCCCTTTCATGCCGTGAGCTGCGCCGCGGTTGCTCCCGCCTTGCTCGAGTCGGCGCTCTTCGGGCACGAACGAGGTGCGTTCACGGGAGCCGAAAAAACGACCCGTGGTGTGTTCGAGCTGGCAAGCGGCGGAACGCTTTTTCTGGACGAAGTCGGCGAGCTCACGTCCGCGGCACAGGCCGCGCTCCTTCGGGTCCTCGAAACTCGAGCCATCGTCCGAGTGGGCAGCGAACGACCGTTGGCCGTGGACGTACGCATCGTGGCGGCCACGCACCGTGACCTCGACGCGATGGTCGAGCGCGGCGAGTTTCGCCAAGATCTGCTCTTCCGTCTCGAAGGTGCCGCCGTCGCAATTCCGCCACTCCGCGCGCGTGCGTCGGAGATCGAGCCTCTTGCGCGAGCGTTCCTCGATGAATCGAATCGAGCCAATGGCCGTGCTTGCGTCGGCTTCGACGAAGAGGCGTCGCACGCGATGCATGCGTACCCGTGGCCGGGGAACGTCCGCGAGCTTCGCAATGCCGTGGCGCGTGCGGTCGTGGTGGCCGAGCGCGACCGCATCACCCTTGCCGATCTTCCGGAGCGCGTGCGCCGAGCCTCGGCGGTTCGCTTGCCTGCGAACGCGTCCGTGCCACCCCCGGGGCTGGGGGTTGCGTCGGGGTCTGCCGACTTTCGCGAGCGTGTGAAGAACGAGACTCGCGCACTCGAGGTGTCGCTCATCGAAGAAGCGCTGCGGACCCATGGCGGTAACCAGACGGCGGCAGCACGCGCGCTAAACCTCCCGATTCGAACTCTGTCCCACAAGATGAAGGAGCTCGGCATCAAGAAGCCGTGAGGGCTTCGTCCGGGCGAGTTTCGTGTAGGCTTTCGGCCCGAAAGGGGAACACCATGCCGAGCACGAACATCGAGATTCTGATCCGCTTCGACATCAAGCCCGAGAACCTCGCTGCTTTTCGCGCGAAAATTGCCGAGCTAACGAGCGCCATCTCCGCGGAGGAGCCTCGCACGAGCTCGTACGCGTTCTTCCTCGACGAGACCAACACGACGAGCGTGCTCTCCGAGCGCTACCCCGACTCGGACGCCTTCCTTGCGCACATCGCGCGCACTGGACCGCACCTTCCAGGCCTCCTCGCGCTTGCCACTCCGGCGAGGGTCTACGTGCTCGGTTCCGTCAGTCCAGAGGCCCGCGAAGTGCTCGTCGGCTTCGGCGCAAAGTTCCTCGCCCCGGTGGCGAGCCTCAGCCGCTAGCCGCCACGATCGAGCCGAGCCTCCGCCTAGAGCGACAACCATGACTCCCGTCGGCTTTCGCACGTTTAGCAGCGCTGCGCGTCGTTGCTGCTCCTAAGATAGAAGACTATCCGTCGTCGCGCGTACCAGGTGCGCCAGCTTGCCAACCGTGCGAAATCCTCGGTCCGTCATCAAGTTTGTCGCTCTAGCGCGTGGAGAGCACGGCATGCAGCGCCCCGAGGGCCACACCGCCGGTCACGAGGCCGAGCGCGATCTCACGCCAAAGGCCGCGCCCGGGCGTTGCGATTGGGCTTGGCGCGCCGACGGCGGTCGCTAGGGGCTTCGAGCGGTTCCGCAGCACTTCTTCCCGACGTGCCTCCCAAGGGGAGCCCTCGTTGCCCGTGTTCTTCACGACCCCGAGCTCGGCAAGTCGGTCGCAGAACTGTGTCGCGCCGGGCCTAGCGTCAGGGGACTTCGCGAGCGCGCTCATGACCAAGTCGGACACGGCTCTCGGGATCCAAGGAGCCACTTCTGCGAGGTGGGGAGGCACTTCGTTCAGATGGGCGGCGACCATCGTCTTGTCCGTGTGGGCACGGTGCTCGAACGGAGAGGCTCCCGCGAGCATCTCGTAGAGCACGAGGGCTGCGGCGTAGATGTCGCTTTTGGGCGTAGCCCGCTTGGCCTGAAGCTGCTCGGGAGCCGCGTAGCGGATGGTTCCGGAGAAGTGCCCCGAGCCCTTGTCGTCGAGGAACGCGACGACACCGAAGTCGATCAGCTTGACGACCGGCGGACCGTGTTTCGGCGTATGGAGGAAAATGTTCTCGGGTTTCACGTCGCGATGGACGACCGCGATCTCGTGGGTGTGCGCGACATGAAGCGCTGCGAGAAGCTGCCTGGCGATTTCGTACGCCACGTGGGGAGGAAGGACGCCCTTCGCGTCGAGCACGTCGCGGAGGTTCTGACCGACCAGCAGCTCCATGACGTAGAAAGGAACGCCGTCGTCGCCGCGGTCGAAGTCGTACACTCGTACGATGTTCGGGTGCTCGAGCTGGGCGAGCACGCTCACTTCGTCCAGGAACATCTTCACGAACTCGCCGTGCTTCGCGAGCTCGGGGTTCATGCGCTTCATGACGCCCTGGATTCGCGGTGGCTTGACGACGTGATAGACGATGCCCATCCCGCCTTCGCCGAGCTTGCGAATCAGCTCGTACTTGGTGCCGAACATGCGTCCATTCGAGGGGGACGACCTCGGCTCGCCTGAAGAGCTCGGTGAAGTGCGCGCGGCCACGGCACGGAGACTACCAGAATCAGGACGTGGACGTCGGAGAGCGGCGGATTTTTGACCGAGGGCGCGCTGGAATGACACAAAGGCAAGTCCGGCGCGCTGCCCCATCTCTGCCATAGGCGAACCCCGGCGGGTTGCTCTAGAGTCCCAACCGAAAAGAGGTGCCTTCATGTCCATGGTTCACGAGTCCGAGAAGTACGGCACGATCAATCTCGACGACCTCGCCGGGGTCCAAACGGCGCTCGCGCTGGTGGATTGCGATGCGGGCGAAATTGACGGAATCGACGGTCCCGCCACACAGGCCGCGGTGAAGGCCTTCCAAGAGACGGCCGGTCTCACCGCCGACGGAATCGTCGGACCCAAGACCCGCGCCGCATTGAAAAACGCCTTGGATCAGCTCGCGCAAGCCGACGTCTGAGCTCACCGAGTGGGGTCGCGCTGGTTTCGACGCCTCGTGCGTTCGAAGGCCAGCGCGCGCTCCAATGCGAGGGGCCACGCAATGGGCCAGTCCGATGCAACCCGCGTGAGTGCGCGAAAGAGCGCGCCGTGGCGGGCTCGCGGTTCGAGTGCGTGGTACGCTGCCAGGTACACACGACGAGCGTCTGTCTCGAGGGCCACCCGCACTTCTTCCCACACGACCGCGCTCGGCTCTGTTGGAGCATCCCCCGCGAAGTGCTCGGCGACAAGGTAGACAAGAGTGTGCGCCCGTGCCTCGCGTGCCACTTTCGCGAGCTTGTCCACCGAGAAGCCCTCCGCCAAAGCGATGCGCTTCGTGTCCTCGCGCGCCCACGGGGTGATGTCCGCGAGCTTGTCCTTGAAACAGTTCACGGCAAGCACGAACGCATGGTGGGCGATGTCCGGAACCCGAACGGCAAAGCCTTGCGGATGGCGAACCGTGACGGCCGTCCGAAGGAGATCGTCCACGGTCAGCGCCGTCATGTAAGGCGCTCCGACGTGGCACTCGACGTCGACGGCTATGTCCCCGAACGCGAGCGTGAGCTTGTCGTACGGACCTCCGTCTTCGAGGACGCGGAAGCCCTGCGACTTTGCCGCGTCTCGCAACACCGCGCGATCGGCCTTGCGAATCCGCACGTCCACGTCGCCGAGTGGGCGCTCGGACACGTCCTTGTAGAGGAGAAACGAGGTCACGGCGCCCTTCACGGCCACGATCTCCACCGAGGCCTTCGCTGCGACTTCGACGGTCGCGCGGAGGGCTCGGGCTGCAGCCATCTGAGCCACCCACGCGCTGCGGCCTCCGAGGCCCTTCACTTTGGCCGAGGTCCAGGCAGAGCGCCGCCGAAGCGCACGCGCGCGAGATGGTCCCGTTCCTCGGCTGCGCGAGCTGCGTATTCGGGAACGCCCGGATGAAGCTCCGAGAGCGTCGTGTACGCGTGAAGCGTCTCGGCGTGCAGGCCGAGCTCTCCTGCGAGACGAGCATACTCTTGGAGCGAATCCTCTTTCTCGGGTGCGCTGTCGACGGCCTTTCGATAATACGCAATGGCTCGTCGTGGGCTGCCTCGTTCGACGAAGACCCGCCCGGCGAACGCGTAGTTGTCGGCGCACTCGCTAGGCGACACGCAGCCGGCGTTCGCGACCCGCTCGATGGTCGGCTCGACCTCGGCCGTCAGCCCCGTCGAATCCATCAACATGACGAGTCGCATCAAGCAGGAGGTGCGATCGTCGACACGGTTCGAGGCTTCTTCGAGCTCGCGAATCGCGTCGCGAGGAAATCCGGCCTCCGCACGCAGCTCTGCGTTCAGCGCATGGCCTTCGCACGTCGTCGGTGCGACGTCCCGAAGCCGATGGGCGAGCTCGATCCCCCGGTCGGCGCACGCGCGCCGGTCGGTGCACCAAATGGCTTGTTGACGAAGGTCGAGCAGAACGTCCCGAGCGAGCCTTTGGAGCGCCCACGGGGATTTCGGGTCGCGCCGCAAGAGCTCCTCGTCCACCATCGAGCGCGTGGCCGGAAGGCGGTCCTCGAGCTTGCGGCCAAGTGCCTCCAACGCAGTCGGGCCCATCGAGTTGTCCGGGACGAGCTCCATCGCTTCGTCGAAATCGGAGACCAGATGCGGTGCTTCGTCTTCGAAGCCCTCGCTGAACTGTTGCTGCATCGCGAGGCGGTACTCGAGCCGCGACTGGGAGGGAACGGAGCGATAGAACGTCCGTGCGAGGACCAGGTGCACCGGGCCATACGTCGGGCATCGCTCGAGGGCGCGGGCGGCCCAAACGATGATCGGACCGTCCCGCAAGGCTTGACCGCGCAGCGCCGCAACATAGGGAAAATAGGGCTCAGCCGGGTGTCGGAGGCTTGCCTCGCGGATGCGCTTGTCGAATACGGACCGAGGCACGTTCTTGTCGAGCGCAAGGTGGCCCGTGAGGTCTTGGTCGGCGTAGAGCTCCCCAGAGGCGCCGCGCAGGGTTTGGAAGAGCATGAGCCCCGCGGCTCCAACGCATCCGAACGCCATCACGCGGGAGTGTCGAGCCCACCACGGGCGTCCGGACTTGGCTGACGGGTCCGCCGAGCCACCCGTCACGATCGCGGCACAAATGGACGCAAGCACCATCGCGCCAGGAAGCTCGGTCGAGAAGTCGACCAGGTTGTGGACGGCGAGCCCAACGAGCGCCGCGTACGCTCCGAGCGGAGGCCGTGAACGGGAGAGAAGCTCTTTCGGGGAAAGAGCGCGTGCGATGACGGCGAACGCGAGCACGGAAACGGGGACCCCCCATTCGGTCACCCATTGAGCCACCACGTTCTCAGGATGGGTGACGGTCACGAAGCCCTCACCCGTGCGGTGCGCCGCGAACACGGACTCGAACGCGCCCCTCCCGACCCCGAAGAGAAAGTGCGGGGGCACGAGTCGGAACGCCTGCCGAATCGTCTCGAGCTTCGACACGTCACGGCTTCCGAGCTCGACCCTCACCTGCTCGGACCCGGCGACGACCAGGAGAGCGATCCCGACGAAGACCGCCGCACCGACGACGACCGGAGCCGCACGCAGTCCAGCCCGCTGGCCCTTCTTGAGGCGGTGGTGGAGCACTCCGACGAACACGAGCGCCAGCACCATCGTGGCTACGCCGCCACGCGACGCGACGTAGAGCTCGACCCCCACCAGGAACACGACGATGCCGCCGACGACGAGTCGCTCTTGGGCCGAACGCGACGACGCGAGCACGCCGAGCCCCGTCGCTAGGCCGATGTTCAAGTACCCTGACAGATGGTTCGCGTTCAGGAGCGGAGCAATGTGGTGTCCGTAGTCGTTCTTCGGCCGGTACAACCCGAGCACCTGCTCGGCGCCCACGACCGGATGCAGAATGGACGCCGCGGCCATGAACAGCGCTACGCCGACCACCACCCGCTCCAGGAGCTCCGTTCCGCCCTGGGACTGGGTGAACCGGTGGGCGGTCAGGAACACCAGCAGGTAAAGGATTCCACGAAGCACCTCGATGCGCGTCGCCGTCGGATCGAGGCTCAGGGTCGTCCACGCCGGTCCGTCTTCGCCGAATCCGCGCAGCGCGCGCGCCCATACGTCGCCGTTGGCGGGAGCGAGGGTCGACACCACGTGCGCGGGCAGCGGCAGAGTGGTGAGCGCCGTGAATGCGCAAAGACCGATACCGACACCGACGAGGGCCGTCGCGCTCGCCTTGGGGCGGAATGGGCGCGCCGACCGCGGAAGGTACGAAAGCGCAAAAGCAGCCGAAAATAGACCCGTGGAGAGGGCAAGAGCTTCGGTGTGGATTCCCCCGATGGCAACCCCTACGAAAGCCACACCGAGCACGAAGAGAATCCGGGCAGCGATGGCTCTTGTTCCGCGCCCGTGGTCCGAATCATCCATCGTTTAGGTTCCAGGGCCCATGGCCCACGGTCGGGCGATGAGGTGCGCGAGCCTCGGGCGGGATTCGATCGCCAGGCTCGGCTTGTCCGGTCCAAAACGCAAAGGCAGCGCTTTGGGCTGGCCACGGCATGTGTGTCGATGTAATCCGCATGTTTTCGCGAATGCAGGGAGGGGCGTCGGCAACACATCTGGCGCCCTGGCCAAGATCGACTAAAGAGAGGCCTCGGATCCCCAGATGTCCACGGAAAACGAAGAATTGGAAGACTCGGGCACTTCGAGGCCGCGAGCACAAGATGCCACGGCCGCGGCCTTGCGCGTGGTCCGCGCGGTCCTCAAGGCGTGGCCGATTTTGGCTGCGATGTCCTTGCTTGGCGCGGGCATCGCCATGGTCTTCTCCAAGAGCCAAGCTCCCGTGTTCGAGGCCGTGACGACGATCGAGTTCGATCCCGACGTCGTTCGCCCGTTGGCCGATAAGGCCGATCCGATGCGCGTTTTCGGTGCCTTCGTCGACAATCACGAATACTACAATACCCAGAACATCATCATGTCGAGCGACAAGGTCCTCTCGATGGTGGTGCGTGACCTGAACCTCACGTCGGACCGGGAATTTCTCGGTCGAACGCCCGACAAGCCGGTCGCGACGGAAGACGCCGTCGCGATGGTGCGCGCCCGCGTGAAAATCGATCCTCTGGTTGGAAGCCGTCTCGTCGCCATTCGCATCCAAGACACGAATCCGCGCGTGGCTCGGAAGCTCGCGGAAGGGGTCGCGCGAGCCTACATCCGTCAAAACCTCGAAAAGACCTCGGTGGCCACCGCCGAAGCCGTCGTTTGGCTCGGTGGGCAGCTCGAGCACTTCAAAGTCGAGCTCGAACAGAACGAGAACCAGCTCCACGACTTCAAGAAACAGAATCAGTTGCCGAGCTCCACCATCGAGGAGGTAAGCAAGATGATCCGCGTGGAGATGCAGGATTACGACCAAGCACTCACGCGAACGCGCACGCGTCGGCAAGAGCTCTCGGCTCGCGTGGCCGAGCTCCGAAAGGTCTCGCCCGACAATCCCGACCAAGTCCCCGCTTCCGAGCTCCTCTCGAACGGCTACTTGACCCAGCTTCGCAGCGTCTACCAGGTCGCCGTACGCGAGCGCCGCGAGATACTCGCGGAAGGCAAAGGCGAGAATCACCCTCTCGTAAAGCGCGCGGACGAAAAAATCTTGTTCGCTCGCAAAGACCTCCTCGAAGAGGTCAAGAACATCCAAGGCGCGGTCGAACGGGACCTCGCGATCGTGACGCGTCAGGAAGGTGGCGAGTCGGGCCTCTACGAAGAGACGCGCAAGAAGGCCGTCGAGCTCAACTTGAAAGAGCTCGAGTACCGCCGCATCGATCGCACCCGTCAAGAGAACGAAAAGCTCTACACGGTGCTTCTCGAGCAGATGAAGCAAGCCGATCTCATGCGGATGATGAACATCAACAATGTTCGTATGGTGGATCCTCCGCAGGAGCCTCAGGCCCCGATTCGCCCGAATGTGCCGGCGAACGTCGGCGCAGGTGGAGTCATCGGTCTCTTCCTCGCGCTCGTGGTCGTCGTGATTCGCGAACGCCTCGACAACTCGGTGAAGACGTCGGACGACGTCGAGCACGAGCTCAACACCACCTTCCTCGGGCTTCTGCCCACGCTCGACGCGAGCGAGGAAAAGAAGGCACGTCGTGCGGGCGTCGATCGCGCGTCCGAGCTCACGGTTCATCACGAGCCCTTGTCGGGAATGGCCGAGGCGGCGCGTACGCTCCGTACGAACATCCTCTTCATGAACCCGGACAATCCGTACCGGATGATGCTCGTGACCAGTGCGGCTCCGGCCGAAGGCAAGACCACGGTCGCGTGCAGCATCGCGATCGCCCTTGCCCAAGGTGGTCAGCGGGTCTGCATCGTCGACTGCGACCTCCGACGCCCACGGCTGCACCGCATCTTCGACCGTTCGGGCGACGCGGGGCTTACGAATGCGCTCGTCGGTGAGGCGACCATCGAGGAAATCGCCCTGCCCACCGAGGTTCCGAACCTCTACTGCGTGCCGGCTGGGCCGATCCCCCCCAATCCTGCGGACATGTTCCACTCGGAGAAGTTCAAACAGCTCTTGGCCGAGCTCGGCGAGCGTTTCGACCGCGTGGTGCTCGACAGCCCGCCCCTCGCCGCCGTGACCGACTCGGCGATCATCGCCAAGTTGGTCGACGGTGCCGTCTTCGTGGTGCGTGCCTTCAAGACGTCGATGGGCATCAGCAAACAAGGCCTCCGGGCCCTCACGGACGTCGGGGCGCCCATCGTTGGGTGCGTGCTCAACGCCGTCGACTACCGAAAAGCGTCGAGCTACTACTACCAGTACTATTCCTACAAGCGGGAGGGGTACCGCCCCCTCGCCGGCACGATGGACGAAGGCACCAAGGCGACGACCACGTCGACTCCGCCTGCACCACCGCCGCCGAACTAGTGCACTTTGGACGGGAATAGCGCCTGGAATAGCGCCTGGAATAGCGGTTCCCTTGCGCTCCTTCGACAGGGAGCGCGGTCCCACCGAGTCGAAGTTGCGGAGCTGCGCCAATCGCTCCAGACCGAAGCCAATTGGTGTGCTCTGCCGGTCACGCGATGGTCCATGTCGTCCGGCCTATCTTCGCCGACGGATGGCTTCCAGCTCTGGACGGCCGGGCTCCTGTGACACCCGCGAAACACGCAGGAAGATTCGGTTCGGGGCGTGTGTGCGTGGCGGGATGAATATGCTAGAGCACGCCCGCAACGATAAGCTGGAGATAGATCGAATGAAGTTCTTG
>JAYUKI010000114.1:0-5752 GCA_043764595.1 Myxococcales bacterium
CGCGTGCGCTAGCCTCATGCGCTACGAGACGCACGACGACGTACTCATGTACGAAGGGGCGTCCCGCACCATCAAGACTCTTGGCTGGTGGTGCACCAAATGCGAAGAGGCGATCCTCACGAGTGCGCCGCTGGTCGCCCACGAGAGGGCGTTCCAGAAGCTCAAAGCGGAGGTCGACGGCGTTCGAGGTCCGTCCGACGTCGCGTAGAGCCCAAGCGGACGCACGGCTCTCTTCTGCCTTGCACCCGCGACCGCGACGCACGCCAAAAGAAGACGCGGTGCTGGGAATGCCCTGCGTTTCCGGTGCTACGGTGAACGGACCACGGAGAGCCGAATGCCACCGAAGAAGAGGACCCGTGAAGAGGTATTGGCCTGGGCCGCCGCCCTCGTCGATCCGGCTGTCACACACCTGCCTGTCCACTCCGAGCTTACGACGCAGGAAGCCGCCGACCTTCTCAATGTTTCCCGGCCATTCTTGGTCGGTTTGCTGGATACGAAGAAGATGCCCTTCCGCCTCGTCGGAACCCATCGACGTGTACGGGTCGCCGATCTCCTGGCGTTCAAGCGACAGGACGATAGCGAGAGAGACGCCGTCCTCGAGGAGCTCGCGGAAGAAGCGCAGAAGAACGACTTCGGGTACTAGCCTAGGCGCTCGGCGATTCTGCCGGCTCCCAGTGCGTCGGTAGGGCTACCGCAACCCGATACTCGACACGGTCTGACTCGCGGGCTTCACGCTCGGCAGTGCGTGGCCGAGTCCGTGCGCGCGCGGGACGAGCAAGTCGAGGAGCTTGCGAATGTCGGCCGGGACAAGCACTTGAGCGTCGCCCAGCTTGTTCGAGTCGGCTTTGGTCACGAGGTCGAGGAGGCTGCCGCGGAGCTTCCTCTTCTCGTCGGGCAGGAGCAGCGAACGAAGCTCGGACAAGATGCGTTTGGACCTGTCCCGTCCGTGGTGAAAGGTCTCCGGCGCAGCACGCACTTCTTCGCGGGCCCGCTTCACGGCGGTCTTCGCGTCGAGCATCCGGTGGTCCTTCTCGGGGCGGCGGTGGAATTCGGTGCGCCCGTCGACCGCGCGGTCCTCCAGGTCCTTGTTCGTATCGACCCTCGCGATGGCCTTCACTAGCGCGTGAGCCAGATCGCCTTCGTCCGCCCCCCACGTCCCGCCATCGCCCCACGTTCCTGGCGTGCCCCAGATGCCCGAGGCGGTCGCAAGCCAACCGGCAAGTACGGGAGCGTCGAGAAAGAGGGACTCGATGGAATGGCGTGACCAAACACACTCGATGAGCTCGACACCCGTCCGATTCGCGCCAGCCTCTTGCGCGCGCAGGGCGAGCTTCGGTACCCGCGTGTAGTCCCGGTCCAGGACAAGGGCCGCCCGCACCGGATCTCCTTTTAGTTTTGGAAACAGCTTTGACGACAAGGCAAGCTTCAACGCTGCGGCGGCGCCCGCGTTGCCCGAACCGTCGAGCGAACACGGCACATACCGGTTCCATTCGGCCATTCGGGCGTCATCGGAGCGGAAATACAGCCGCGCACAGGCGTCCAAGTAGAGGTAGTCCGAAGGACCCTCGTGGAACAGGATTCGTCGCGAGGCAAGCATGTTGAGGGCCGTGAAGGGCTCGAGATCGGCAAAGTCTTCCAGGGCCTGCACCGTGGCGCTCTCGTCCGAGAGCTCCACCACGGTGTTCTGGGCGCGATCGACGGACAGGAGGGTCGCGCGTGCGCGCCCGAGTCGATTAATCATTTCAATGGAATGCGTCGCGAGAACGAGCTGAAAACCGAAATCGCGGGCCAAATCGGCGAGCTCTTCGCCGACGCTTCCTTGCAACCGTGGGTGCAGATGCGCCTCGGGTTCGTCGAGGAGCACGATGGGAACCATATCGGTGCTTCGTGCGAGCTTTTGCGCGCGCACCGACTCGAGCGTGGCAAAGAGCGCCACCAAGGCCACGAGCCCCGTGCCCGCGGCGGACAGCTCCAGCTCACCGTTCGTGTCTTTGAACGTGACGGAGAGCGTTTCGGTATTCTCGGCATCGGATTGGGCCGTGCGCGTCAGCAGTTGCGCGCCCAGGGTTCGACCTAGCATTCCGTTCAAACGGTTTAGCGTGCTTCCGTCCAGCCGCGCGACGAGGTTGCGCACGATGTGGCTTTGGTCGCCCGAGCCAAGCGAACGGTTCACGAGAGGCAGCGAGCGGTGCTCCTCCCTTGGCGTTACGCCGTAAAAGGCTGGGACAAAAAGCGCGATGGGGCGCTCCCTGAGGAGCTCGTCTCGGAGAATTTGTGTCCGACGCTTGGACTTGGCCGGGAAGCCGTTCGCCTTCGCGGCGATCGTGGGACTCTGAACGACGACATCTAGGAAGAGCTGAGCGTTGCGCCCGCTCAAGAGCTTCACGGACAGCTTGCGGATGGCGTCCGTGGGATCGAAGACTAGGTCGATGGCGAGGCTCGTCTTTCCGGGTGCAATCTCGTGGGTGAAGAGCTGCTGCCAGTCGGACAGGGCGCAGAGCCGCGAAGGGTCCGACACGACCATTCCGGTGCACACGACGATACTGCCCCCCTTGACGCTCACTGTCGTGGGGCTCGTCAACGCGAGCTCGAGTGCGGCGCTTGCCATGCGCACGGCTTGCAAGAGCGAGCTCTTTCCGGAGCTGTTGCGGCCAACGACGGCCGTCAGCTCGTGGAGGGGCACGGTGACCTTCCGGAAACCACGAAACCCCTCGATTTCAAGCGAACGAAGCATCCCGTCAGGCTACACGGAGCGGGCCGCGAGGTACACCGGCATCCGGACAAGGCGCGCGTCAAAAGAAGACGCGGTGCTTGCACTGGAGAGGTCCCTCGCGCGACGCTTCGCCTCCCATGCCGCTTCCTACGTTCACGAAGCCCGCCGACGTTCGTGACTTTCTTTTGCGCGCCCTCGAAGCCGATTTGGTCGGCCCCTTCGATCCCGAAGCGCCGACCGAGCTTCTGCCGATTGCGCCTTCGCGCTTCTATCTGACAGGCTTTTTGGTCCCGCGAAGCGCGCGCGTAAACGAAGATCCGGACGACGACGACGATTTGGCCGGCATGGGTGATGACGCGGACACCGGCGATGCCGAAGCCGGCGCCGAAGCCCCGCCGAAACAAAGGCAGTTTTTGCCTTCGTCGTGCGGAATGAGCTTCCTCCTGCCGGACGGCCCGGACAGCGACGTGCTGGAGATCTCCTTGCGGTGGGCGGAGTACACCTCTGGCGCGCCCTACACCGTGGAAAAGAAGGCCAGCCGGAAGAAGGGGGGAGGCACCTTCGAGTCCGAAAAGAAGGGCTTCCTTCGCAAACCGCCTATCGAAACGAAGCTCACCGTGGAGCTCTCCAAGCTCGCGAAGCTCGGCAAAGCCGGCAAAGGCGTCGAGATCGAAGGCACGGACGGCGTCCTGGTCGTGGGCCGTGTGTCGCGGACGACCGTCGGGAAGACCGAGACTGGCGGGAAGAACGAGGCCGTCGGCGTTGGAACGACGGTTCGTGCCGTATCGCTCTTCGTGGAGAATGCCCGCGAAGCTCCGCAAGAGGACCGCGACCTTCGCGAAGAAAAGACCTTGTTCCAAGTGGAGCTCACGGTCGGCTTCGCGAACGGCATTTTGGCGCGCGAGACGCGTGGGAATCGCAAAGATCGCGACGCGCAGATCGCCGACGTCCAATTCCGCGACGTCTGCGAGTACGCGGTCGGCCATGGCGTCTCGGTGCGTGTGCTCGAACGCATGGGAGGCGGGCGCGCGGGCGAAACCCCAAGCGGCGCCGCGCGGCGAATCGGCACGTGTTTTCTTCCGCGCTCCGAAGTGAAGACCGTGCGCGCACGCACCAAGCTCTCTGGCGAGACCGTGGAAACAGCCATGGAGGTACTGGCCAAGCTCACTACGGCGGCCGAAGTGGAGAGCGCCTTGGGCGGGCTTCCCCGCGCCTACGAGCAGTGGATCGTGGAGATGGAAGGGCGCGGCAAAAAGCTCACCGGAAAAGGCCACGACGACGGCCACCAGCGCCGTGAGGTCGCGGGTCTTTTGGCGGACGGTACGCGTCGCGCCAAAGAGCGCATCGTGGCGGGCATAAAGCTCCTCGCCGAGAACGAAGAAGCGCGCCGTGTGTTCGCGTGGGCGAACCGCTGCATGGCCGAAGCCGCGCGCCGCACCCGAAAGGACGAAGAGCCGCGCTGGCGCCTCTTTCAGCTCGGGTTCTTGCTCTTGGCGTTGCCCAGCACTCTGGACGGGAAACACGCCGATCGCGAGACCGTGGAGCTTATCTACTTTCCGACCGGCGGCGGAAAGACCGAAGCTTACCTTGGGCTCATCGCGTGTGCGCTTTTGGCGCGCAGGCTGCGCGGAAAAGGCACGGCGCACGAAGGGCTCGGCGTGGCGGTGCTCCTTCGGTACACGCTTCGGCTTCTCACGCTGGACCAGCTCGAGCGCGCGGCGCGCCTGATTTGTGCGCTTGAGGTGCTTCGGAGGGAGCACCCCGCGGAGCTCGGCAAGACACGCTTTTCGATAGGCTTGTGGGTCGGGCAGAGCGCCACGGCCAACACGTTCAAGGCGGCCCGTGAGGGCATCGACAAGTGGAAAGACAACGAGCGCGAAAAGAGCCCACTGCCCATTTCGGTCTGCCCTTGGTGCAACACGCCCATCGCGCGAAACCTGGTGGGGGTGGAGCCCGGGGACGAGGCCGTGGCCGTGCGCGTGGACTGCGACAACGACCGCGAGTGTGCCTTTGCGAATGGCAAACTGGGCGACGGAATGGGCATTCCGGTGCTCTTCGTGGACGAGCACATCTACCGTGAGCTCCCTTCGTTCGTGCTCTCCACGGTGGACAAGCTCGCCATGCTGCCTTGGCGCGCCGAGGCGGGGCTTCTTTTTGGACAGGCGACGCACAGGCTCGAGCACACGTTTCTCGGGCCGACCGCCAAGATCCCAAAAGACGCCAAGAAGCTCCCCGAGGGATTGTGGCCGCCCGAGGTGGTCGTGCAGGACGAGCTGCACCTCATCTCCGGGCCACTCGGCACGATCGTGGGCCTCTACGAGACGGCCATCTCGGCGCTCATGGGGCGCGTAGTACCGCCCAAGATTCTGGCGTCGACCGCCACGGTGAAGCGGGCCGAAGAGCAAGTGCGCGCCATCTTCGGACGGGCCCGAACCGACGTCTATCCGCCGCCCGGAATCGACGACGGCGAGACCTTCTTTGCCGAGGTCGATCACGAGCGCGAAGGACGCCTCTATGTGGGAGTCTCGGCCCAGGGCCGCGCGCAAAAACAGCTCTTGATAAGGGTCTACGTGGCGCTGCTCTCGGCCGCGCAGCTCGCGTTCGAGTCCATCGCCGCGAGCGGATCCAAGGAAAACGCGGCCGACGGCTACAGCACCCTCGTGGGCTATTTCAATAGCCTGCGGGAGCTGGGAGGCATGCGGCGCCTGTGCGACGACGACGTGCACACACGCTTGGAGAGCCGCGCCGCGGAAGGTGGAAAGCGGCGAGTGCCGGCCGACTTCCCGAAGGATGCGCCGCACCCGTGGGCCCGCCCGCGGCTCCTACGCGAGACCTTGGAGCTCACGAGCCGCGAGAAGACCTCGGAGATCTCCGAGCACAAGGTAAGGCTCGGTTTGCCGTATGGGCACGAGCGCTCGTGCGACGTGCTCTTGGCGAGCAACATGATCTCGGTCGGCGTGGACATTCCGCGCCTCGGGCTCATGGTCGTGGCCGGTCAACCCAAGACCGTGAGCGAGTACATCCAGGCCTCGAGCCGCG
>JAYUKI010000115.1:0-5749 GCA_043764595.1 Myxococcales bacterium
GCGCTTCGGATCGGCCACCTTGCAGAAGAGGTTCTCGCCCTCTTTTGCACGGCCGCGCTCCACGTGAATGACGCCGGAGAGGTACGTGGCTTGCGACCAGAAGCGCGAGGTCTCGGGCACCTTGGCGTAGAAGCCGATCGCCGCTTCGGGATCGCCCGCGGACTCTTTGGCGCGACCACGAAGGTAGGCCATCTCGGCTTTGGTCTCTTCGGGCGCGGTGTCCGGGACGTCTTTCAGATCGGCTTCGGTGTCGGCAAAATTGCGGGTCTCGAGGCCGATCTCCACGAGCTTCTTCACGGCGCGACGCGCGTACGGACCACGTGAGTCCCAAGCTCCTTTGGTGGCGAGCACGCGACGCAAGTACCCTCGTGCGGTCTGGTAAACGCCGGCGGTGGCGTACGATTCGCCCAAAACCAAGACAGCCGCGCGACCTTCTTCGGTCTGTTCTTGCAGGGAAAAATCCTTGCTCTCGACGATTTCGGTCAGGCGAGAGACGGCTTCGTCCGTGCGGCCGGTGCGCGCGAAGACCTCGGCTTCGGCGACGCGCTCGCGGAACTCTTCCGCGCTTGGAGCTCGCTGCGGGCCGAGCCGCCGCGCCGTCATGGCGGCTTGGTACGCGCGCATCCCCTCGCCTCGTGTGAGATCGGCCGGGGCGTTCGAGGAGCTCGCAGGCGAAGGCGTGCTTGAAACAGTCGCGGTCCCGTCGAGCACCGATGCAGGAGCCGTGGCAGGAGGCGTGGGTGCAGGCGCTTGTGCCGACGCGAGCGGCGACAGTGCGAGCACGAACGGGACGAGGGCGACGAGGCCGCGACCTCTGGAAAAGCCGCGCTTCACGGCGCCTTCCCTGCCGGCGTGGCCTTCGCACGAAGCCTCACGCGGAGATCGTATTTGCCGGACTTGTCGCCCGGGAAGTCAGCGCCCATGGTGGAGTCGTCCGAGATACGAAGGTCCACGCGAAGGAGCTGATCTTTCGGTACGTCGACGATGAACCGCGACCTCTGCGAGGACCGAAACGACTCTTCTTTGGCGTCGCGGCGCTCGGCTTCGACCGTGACCGCGTGCCTTCCGGGCGCCACGGCGTGATCGTAGACCGGCTTTCCGTCTTCGGCGCGAAAGCCCGCGGGAGCCGTGAACACGACGCCGTCGTCGAGCGAAACGGTGAGCCTCGAGACCTTCGTGTCCGAGCCTTCGGCCTGCACGGCGATCGCGATACGTGAAAGATACAAGTTTTGGCTGGCCGCCGCGACGCGCGCTCGAAGGGCGGCAATGTCCGCCAAAATGCGGTCGTAGTCGACCGGTGCGCCCGCATCGACGTTGCCCGTGTATTCGTTCGGCAGCGGAGTGAGAGGCGACGGACGAACGCCGCCGTCCCACGTTTCCGGGTGCGATACGGGCAAGTCGGAGGCGTCGTCGAAGGAGCCCGCGTCGCTGGACGTGGCGCTCGGAGCTTCGGCATCGGTCTTGGACGTGGATCCGGGTTTGGCCGTGGCGCTCGCCGCGGGACGTGGCCGGGCGGGCGCACCACCTCCGCGTTTTGGCTGAGCGAAAGCGAAGGGTATGGCGAAGCAGAAGGCTCCGAGGCCCACTGCAAAAAGGAGTCGCCTGGGTGTGAGCACGAAGTGAGCTTAACGGTGCGAGCGCTCGAGAACACTCGCAAAATGGCCGTGTGCCAATGTAGTCAAGCTGCGCCCGGCGCTCACTTCACCTGAAACTTGTAGGTTCCGTAGCGAGGCAACGTGCTTCCGGCGTCTTCCCAGCCGTATTTGTAGCGCCCCACGTGCCAGAGACGCACGGTGGTGTCCGCGAAGAGCCCGAAGCCCGAGATGCGGGCGCGCTCGAAAAACGCGTAGTCTTCGGTGAGGTACCAGGGCTCGCCGTCGGCCTCTTCGAGGAGCGTGGGAAGAAAGAACGGGACGACCGGACGCTTGAACCGGCGGTTGCAGACGGGCAGGTGGCAGACCTCGCGGATGGCCTCGTAGACCTCACGCCGCGAGTGCACGAAGCCCATCCCGGCGTAACGCACGGGCATGAGCCCACCGGGCTTTCCGAAGACGATTTCCTCGGTGCCGGGGTGAACGAAGCACGCGAGCTCGCGCGCGCCTTTTTTCGAATAGAGGCCACACGTGAGGGGCCGGTCGTGGGCGCGGAGCTTGTCGACATCGGCCGGATCGAAGGCGATGTCCGAGTCGATCCAGAAGAGCTCTTCGAAGCCGTCGGCGAGGGCGTCGCTGGCCATCTGGCTGCGCTGGAGATCGATGCCGGCGCCGGATGGAACGCGACGCACGATGTAGCCGTCGTCCTCGAGGCGACCCAGGCTGCGCTCGCATTCGATCTCGATGTGCCCGCCGTACGGCACGAGCACGACGCATGTCGACCGGTCCACGAATGATCCTCCGAAAACGCAAAGCATTAGTCCGGACGAAGCCCGGAGTCGAAGACAAAAAACGTTCGGGTTCTCGGGGGGTTACGACTCGGTGGAAAGGACGGTTCGGTCGGCGCGAGCGCGAGTCGGGGACCGAGCGGTGTTTACCCGCCGAACGGAGCAAAAATGCTCATTCCGAACGTGAGGACGAGGTCGTTCACGAGGTGGTCCTCGCCGATGAGGGTCTCGCGGAGGACGCGATCGCGAGCGTCGATGCGGAGGGCGAACCACTTCCCGAAGTACCACTTGGTGCCGAGGCCGAAGCTTCCGGTAACGCCTTGGGCGGTGGAGTCGTCCGTTACGCCGGCGCCGAGGGCTGCGTTGAAATCGAAGCGCGAAATGCCCCCGCCGAGCCAGCGAAGCTTTCCGTACGCGAACGACCACACGAGGTGGCCGAAGTAGAGTCGACCGGGTTTGTCGGTGCGTTCTTCGACCTGGACCTGCGGATAGCGGCGCTCGTAGGTGTCGGTGACGGCCGTGCGAAAGCGGCTGAACGCGACGCTGGCTTCGAGGCCGAGGTCTTCCGAAAAGTGGAAGGTATAGGCGCCACCGAGGGTCCAGCTCGACGAATAGAGGTCGGCCGCATAGAGGCCTCCCATCACCGAGAATTCGTGCCGAAAGGCCTTCTGGAAGAGGCGATCCTGCACGCCGCGGTAGTGGCGGCCACCGACGAGGTCTTGCTTGAGCTCCTCGTCCACGCATTGGGCGTGAGCGGTGCGCGGGCTCCAAACGAGCCAAGCGCTGGCACCCACGGCACCAGCCACCAAGAGCTTTGCGGCACGGCGTGAAGCCAGCGACACGAGCGCGGTCGGGGTGGAGGGCGAAACGAGGGTCTTGGAGAGACGAAGGGCCAAAGCGAACCTGTGTCAGTCAACCTTGGGCCGTGCACGGTGTCAACGACGCATGACCGAGCGCCCTCCATTCGCGTCCCTCGGAGCCGAGACGAACCGTGGGACGACTCCACCACCAAAAGGAAGTGTCCGAGGAGTGCTAGGCTCGGCGTTATGGCAACGCCCAAGGCGAAAGAGGCGGTGTGCGCGCTCACGTTCGGTGGGCTCGATCCGGGCGGCGGCGCAGGAATTCTGGCCGACATTCGAGCCTTTTCCAGAGCGGGCGTGCTCGGCTGTGCGGTGGTCACCACCTCGACGGTGCAGTCCACGTCAGGCATGCGCTCGGCGCGTGCTGTGGACACCTCCGAGGTCGAAGCCCAGGCGCGCGAGGTGCTTCGGGTCCAGCGCATCGGCGCACTGAAGACCGGAGCCTTGGGCTCCACCGCGAACGTGCGCGCGCTCGCGCGGCTTGCCGGAAAACACGCGGACCTGCCGCTCGTGGTGGACACCGTCATGCTGCCGACGCGCGGGAGTGCGCGCCTCTTGGAGAGCACCGGCATGAAGGCCCTTCGTGACGAGCTCCTTCCGCGCGCCACCCTCGCCACGGTGAACGTGCCCGAAGCGGAAGCGCTGTCGGGCCTTCGGGTCACGCGGCTCTCCGAGGCCGAAGAAGCGGCCAAAAAGCTGCTCAAAACGGGAGCTTTTGCGGTTCTGGTGAAGGGCGGTCACCTCACCGGAAAGCGCGCCACGGACCTCCTCGTCTGCGAGAACGGCGAGACCGTCGAGCTCACCAAGGACCGCCTCGAGCTCGGGCCGACGCACGGCACGGGCTGCACGCTCGCGTCGCTCATCGCCGGTCGGCTCGCACGCGACGGCGCTCCGGCGCGCAACTTCGACGCCCTGATCGACGCCCTCAAGTGGGCCAAGCGCGTCCACCACGAAGCGCTGGAAGAAGCCCGCGACGTGGGCGGCGATCTTCGCGTTCTCTTCGTCTGATCGTCCACGCACCGAAAGACTGTCCCCATGGTGGATGCGCTCTTGTCCCACTTGCTAGGCCCGATGCCGGTGCCCGTTCGTGTCGACTCGATCGAAGCGTTGGACGCGGCCTCGCAACGGTCCGAAGAGGCCGTTTCGTCGAGCATCGAACGGGCCATTTTGTCCGGATTTGCAGCCGATCGGCTCGGCTACGCCTTCGCCGGAGGCTACCGTGCGGCGCTCACGCGTCTCGTCCCTGGCGTTGCGCGACGGGCTTGCCTTGCCGCCACCGAAGACGGAGGCGGACACCCAAGAGCCATTCGCACGACCCTCCGCGAGGACGCTCGAGGCCACTTCGTGCTCGACGGAAAAAAGTCCTTCGTGACGCTCGGCACGGCCGCCGAGGAGCTCTTGGTCGTGGCTAGCACGGGCGAATCGGATGGAAAAAACAGACTCCGCGTGGTCCGGGTGCCCGCCACGCGCGAAGGCATCGTGCTCACCGCGGGCATGGCCCTTCCCTTCGTCCCCGAAATTCCCCACGCCGAAGCCACGTTCAAAAACGTGCATATTGCACCGAGCGAAGCGCTTCCAGGCGATGGCTACGACCGCTACCTAAAGCCCTTTCGCACCCTCGAAGATCTGCACGTCCTATCCGCGACGGTGGGGTATTGGCTCTCGCTCGCCCGACGTTTCGATTTCGGCCACGCGGCCGTCGAAGAGCTATGTGCGCTCGTACTGGCCCTTTGCGCCACCGAGTCTTGCGATCCCAGCGCGACCGGAACCCACGTGGCGCTCGCGGGCCTTTTCACACGTGTGCGAGCCTTCTTGGCATCGCCCGAGATTCAGCAGGCCATGACGAACGTGGCCCCCGAAGAGCGGGCTCGATTCGATAGGGATTGGCCCTTGCTGCGCATCGCCGAAAAGGCACGCGCCGCTCGCCTGGAAGCAGCGTGGAAGAAGCTCGCGGGCGTGCACCGGAAGCCCTGAGCGGGCCCGAGGGGCGGGCTCGAAGGTCCGCTTATGCGAACATCTCCACGTCGCCTGCGCCTTCACGCACCACCGTGGGGGGATTCGTCGTGAGATCCACGATCGACGTGGAAATCAAGCCTCCCCCGCCTCCGTCGACGACCAGGCCCAAGCCCGGGAAGGCGTCGTCGAGCTCGCGGGCGTCGACGAACGGATCTTCGCCGTTCTTTTGGGCCGTCGTGGAGATGACCGGACGACCGAGCTCTTTGGTGATGGCTTGGATGATCGCGTTGTTCGGAACGCGGATCCCCACGGTCTTTTTCTTCATCTGCACGAGCTTCGGCACTTCGCGCGTGGCTTCCAGGATGAAGCAGTACGGGCCTGGCAGGTGATGCTTCAAGATGCGGTACTGGTGGTTTTCGACCACGGCGTAGCGCGCGATGTCCGAGAGATCCGCGCAGATGAACGCGAGGTTGTGCGAACGGTCCATGCCCTTGATGGCATAGAGGCGGTCGATGGCCTTCTTGTTCATGAGGTCGCACCCGAGCCCGTACAC
>JAYUKI010000116.1:0-5741 GCA_043764595.1 Myxococcales bacterium
GCATTGCCCCTCAGCAAGCAGGTGGTTTGTACGTCGTCGGCGTGCAGCAGCTGCGCGAAAGAGGAATCTGCATCGTGCCAGGCCGAGGCCGCGTGCGGAATATGCTCGAACGTTGCCTATAGCCCCGAATGCACCGCGGCTACCGCCCAAGCCGCCGCATGGGAGGCCACTTGCCGCGGGGCCAACTTCGACGAGACCTATACCAAGGTCGCGAACTATCTTTGCGGCGCGCCTTGACGTCGAGCCACGTCCACCGTCCGGAGGCTCACATCAATGCCAATCGATCGTCGATGGCGGAGACTCCGCGCGACCGCGGAGGCGTGGCGTAAACGCGACTAGCGCGTGCAGCCCACGATGCAGCCTGGGCGGACGACGCGGATCGTGTTCCCCGCTTTGGTGCGGCGCCCCACGAGCCCGTCCAGGATGGCGCGGGTGAGGGCGGCCGCGTTCGCAAAGTTGTCGTGAATCAGCACGACCGCCTTCTGCCCTCCGGAGGGCATCGCCTTCCAGGCCGAGAGGTAGCGGCTCGCGCACGTCTCGACGCTCTCGCCGCGGCGCCAGCATTGGAAGTCCTCCTCACCGGCGCGCGGCAAATTCCAGGCGATCGGCCCGTACGCCTTCGCCGGGAGCGAGGCGCTGGCGAGCGTGGTCGCGGCCGTCGCGCTCCAGCTGTTCCCCGGCGCGCGGAAGAACGGGAGGTAGGCCGAGGTCCGCCCAGCCCGCTCGAGCGCGGCGCGGATGAGGACGTCGGCGGTCTCGACCTGGCGCTTCATTTCGCTCGCGGGCAGGTCGGCGAAGGCGCGTCCCGAGCACGGGGCGGCCGCGCTCGCGCCGCGGATGCAGTGGTTGTGGGTGTGGTTCGCCACGAGCTGCCCGCGCTCCGCGATCGCCCCGAGCCGCGTCGCCGCCGTGTCGTCGAGGCGCGCGCGGCCGCCCTCGACGGTGCCGAGGTGGTGCGACACGGCGAAGAAGATGCCGGTGTGGCCGCGGCTCCGGAGGAGCTCCGCGACGTCCACGCTCGTCTGCGCGGGACCGTCGTCGAACGTCAACACGAGCTCGCCGTCGCGGAGGTTGACGTTCGAGGTCGCCGCGGAACGAAAGGTCAAGTCCTCCTCGCTCGTCGCGGTGGCAGGCGCGTCGTCGTCGGGCTCGGCCTGCGTCGTGTCCGCCACGCAGCCGATGGACAGGGCGACGAGCGAGGCAAGCGAGGCAAGCGAGGCAAGCGACGCGGGTCGCGAGCGCGTGAGCGAGAGCTTTGGCGTCATGAACACCACCTATCCAAGTTTCGTGCCGCTCATCCCACCTTGGCCCACCCAGACTATTTCCCCAACCTTTGGTCCGGGTGGTCCTCGTTCGGCTCGGGCGAGGATCGGACAGGGCCGACGTTCGAGTGCATTGTGGTGAGGCGAGCGGCGACGAGGGCCTCGCGAGCCGCGCGGTCGACGAGATCTCGCAGCCAAGGCACGTAGGCGTCCGACGTCGACAGGAACGAGACCTCCCCAGTATTGCGATCGGTATTCGTTCGGCGGATCGCGCCTCCGCGGCGAGACGACGAGCGTCGAACCGACGATCACTTCCGCGGTCGCGTCTCCTGCGCCATTTCGCCGTAGGCCTCGACGTGCGCGTCGACCAGGCACCGTCGGAACCATGCCGACGTTGGGTCGTCGTGGGTTCGCGCGTGCCAAACGAGGTAAATGTCGAAGCTCGGGATTGAAAAGGGCAAGGGGTGGCTCACCACGGGGAGAACTTTCTCGAAGCTCGCGAGGAGTCTTTGGCCCTGCGTAAGCAAGAGTTGAGATTCGGCGACGAGATGCGGCCCCAGCAAAAGCTCGGGGATCCGGACCGCGATCCGTCGTGAGTGACCGAGCGCGGCGATCGCATTGTCGACATCGCCCCCGGGGCGTCCGCGGGGGGAGACGAGCACGTGGCCGCACGCGAGGTAGGCGTCGAGGGACATTCCGTCCGAGCCCGTCGAGGGGTGGTCTCGGTGCGCGAGGACCATGAATGTCTCTCGAAAGAGGAACTTGCGATGAACGTCCGCAGAGTCTCCAAAATAGCGCCCGACCATGAGGTCGATTCGTCCGCTCGCGAGGGCGTCGTCGGTGTCGATAGGCAACTGGCGAACGACGACCTCGATCGCGGGGGCCTCCCGCTCGAGCTTTGCCAGGAGACTCGGCAGGATCATCTTCGCGCCAAAATCGGTCGTGGCCACTTTGATCGTGGCGCTCGCCGTTCGTGGAGAAAAATCACCCTTTGAACCGAGCGCTTGGTCCAGCAGAGCGAGCGCCTCCCCGACCTTTCCGGAGAGCGTCTCCGCGAACGCGGTCGGAACGATGCCCCTCGGTGTCCGGACGAACAGCGGATCTCCGAGCGTCGCCCGAAGACGTGTGAGCGCGTGACTCGCCGCAGAGGGTGTCATTCCGAGCGCCGCAGCCGAGCGAGCCACACTGCGCGTCTTGGCGAGTGTTTCGAAGAGCACGAGAAGGTTCAAGTCGAGCTCGCGGAGCCGGTCGATCGCCATCCATGAGGAGGCTACGGCGTGTCGCGGGCGCAAGGGAAGCCTCCGCGTGCGGGCCGCGCGCGCTCGTTCTTCGCGCAGACCATGAGCCTCGTCGCGCGCTTCTCACTCGACCATCCGCGCCTGCTGAACGGGGCTCACGATCGCCATGAAAAACCCTCACGACCGCTCGATTCCAGTGGGCCTTAGGGTTGTCTTGTCGTCGAACCGACGGCGCTCCAACCGAAAGAATGACCTTGAAAACCATCGCGCTTCCCTCGACCCTTTTTGCCGTCGTTTCGCTGACCGTGGCGTTGACCGTCGTTGGCTGCTCGGACGACCCCATCGCAAAACCTTCCCCCGCATCTTCGAGCACGACGCCCACCAGCAGCAGCGCACCCGATGCGTCCACCCCCCCGGCCGCCGATGCGGCGCCCCCGGCCGCCGATGCGGCAACGCCTCCGAGCTCTCCGTCGATCACGGGCACTTGGCGAACGGGTTGCTCCCCCCAAACCAACAATGGGCAAACGACCTACGCGATTAGCGAAATTTCCGAGAAGGCCGGCGTCCCCCGATTCACTTATACGGTGTTCGCAGATCCGGCGTGCACGACCAAGTTTCTCTCGATTGGCAACGAAAGCCGCAGAACCGTTGGAAAACCCGTGGCGGGCGTGCCAGGCGCGTTCGAGCTCGACGTGGCCTTCCAAAAGCTCTTCGCGGTCGCCCACAACCCCGCCGCCGCGGCTCAGCTCCGCTCGGCGTCGTGTGGAACAGGGGACTTCGTCGTCGACGAAGAAAAAGAGGTCTCGCAGTCGGGATGCTTGTTCTTCCAGCCGATCAGCGCGTGTGGGTTCGACTACGATATCGTCAAAGTGGACGGCGACAAGCTCTACAACGGGGCGCGGAGCGGGGATCAGTGCGTCATCGCCGGGCGACCGAAGAGCCTGAACGCGTATTTCTTCGCGAAGGTGCCGTGAGCCCCAAACCTCACAAGAAAAGGCCATTCCACATGGCACGAACCGAGGCCACGACGCTGCCGCTGGCGTACGTCCGGCCAAAGCCGAATCGTAAGACTGAGACCGTCTGGCCCGCGCCCACGAGCGCTAGTGCTCTACGGCGGAGCCGGTGAGCGAGACCCGTTCCAGTGCGAAGGTGAGGCGTAGCACGTACTTCAGCAGCGCCTCCCTTCCCTCCACGTCGTGCCCGCCGGCCCGGGTCGCTGCGTGAAGCCATCGAGCGCGACGGACTGCGGGCGCTCGAACGCAGCACGCCTCGGCGCCATTCGGGACCGGCCGGTGGCGTCGTGCCCGGGACCCGGAGGTCATGCCACATGGGATCGCTCTCGAAGATGGCCTCCGCCGAGCCGGCTCTCTGCCAAATGCAAGGGCGTTCGGCGTCCGGAGCCGTGGGGAAGGGGTTGTCCCTCGCTCACCTACGCCCGCGCTTCTTCGTTCCAGGCCAGCGAAGGGCTTCTTCCGTCGGAGCCATCTCCTCGAACACCTGCCCCGTCAAATCGGCGACGAGCACCGGCGTGCTCTCCGCGGCTTCCGAGAGCGCACGCGGGAGAGTTTGGCGGTAAAGGCAACCTTGTTTGCCGAAGAGGAGTGTCCCGTCGTGGGCCCAGTCGGCCCAGTCGACCACGCCAATGGGATATGCACGGTCGCGCCCGGGTTCTTCGTAGAGGGTATAGGTCCGGTCGTGGCGGCCACTTCGGGTGCGCTCGAGTGCCCATTCCGAGCGCCGCGGATGTGGCTTTCGCGGTGGGCCCCGGTCCGTCATCGTCCAGCCATGGTTGGCATACGGTGTCTCGCCAATGGTACGGGAGAGCTCCGAGGCGGGTCGCCCCGGGCGCGCGAAGCGAGTCCACACGTCGGTCACCTCGAAGCCGGGAGGAAAGGTGCCCGCGGAGTAGGGATTGGCGAGCTTATGGCCGAGGACCAAGGTTTTGTCGTCGACGAAGAATCCTCCCCCCGTCCACGGCGAGACCGTCTCCCAATAGGCGAGGGCCGTGAAATAGGGCGGACGCGAAATAGCGGTGTACGTGCGGCCTCCTTTTCGCGCCTCGTAGACCAAGAGCTCCCCATTCGGAGAGACGCCACACGGCCCTGGATCGATGCTCGCCACGAGCCATTGCCCCGGACGGACCGAGTCGTCACGAAGGTCCCACACGAGGAGGCGGAGGTGGCGTGTCGGCCCGCGGCGGAAGAGGACGACCGTCGGGGCGTCTCGCGCCACGATTCCATACGTCGTCGTCTTGGCCGCGGGTTTACGGCCCTCGCGCGTCGGCGCGTCGTTCATCGTTTCGAGGGTAGCAGGAGGGAGCCCGTTTCGACGCTTGGGAGCACCCCCCTCGCCTCGATCCTCCCCGCTTTCGGCTCGGCGAGGGCGGTCCCGGGGGATCACGCTCGATGTCGCGGAGTGGTGGACCCTCCTCGGCCCTGTCGCGTTTTGAGCCTAGGAGCCGCTCACGGCGGCGGAAGTGGCGCCGGCGTCACGGCAGAAGATGTGCACGTGTACCCTTGGAAACGCTTTTGAGGGTCCAGCACGGCTTCCCACGTTACGCTGGTGATCTTCGTGAGCGCGTCGAACGCTGGGGCGGTGTAATTGCGAGACCGATCGAAGGTTCCCGCACTGAACCGAGTAGCCAGCAGATTCTCGAGCGGCACCGTGTCCGTCGCGATGTAGAACTGGGGAGGCGTTGGCGGAGTTGTTGGACTCGACGTATATTGCTTGACGGACCAAATCGGCGCCGCCACTTTTCCCATGTCAAAGGGCTCGGCGAAGAACGAATCCATGTTGACCCGAATTTCGGGCGAAACCTTCGGCACGAGGGTCTGCTCCTTGCTCGAAAGGCCTGTTTTCGCGACGTCAAAATAGGTTTTGAAGTCCACCACCACGTCGGCCGGAAGCTTCTTCCAATCAAAGAGCGCATTCGCTGGGGTCGCAGCCGTGGCCGACACGGCCTGTGCCGCCCGAGACGCAAGATCGAGGGAGCGTATGAAAATCGGCCGAGAGGCTTCCATTGCACTCGGTTTGACTACGCGAAGCAATTGCCTGTTGAGAGCATCAACGTAGGCACGCTTTTCCGCCTCCGCCGAACCGTTCGTCAAGACAACCTTCACATTCAAAGCACCATCGTAGGCTTCAAGCGCCTGAAGTCCGGCGCGGAGGGCTTCAATGAGGCTCGCCATGGCGAGCAGCTCAGGTTTTTGGATGACCGACTTTCCAACGCCGCAGCCCCCTT
>JAYUKI010000117.1:0-21399 GCA_043764595.1 Myxococcales bacterium
TTCGAGCCAACAGGCGCAGGCTCCGTGACAGCGGCGCGTGCCGTATCGCGCCGGCCACGGTGCCGCTGGCGCGGAGTGTGCGCCATAGCTCGACGCCGGCCCACTCACCGGCTCGGAGGCCAAGGGCTTCGTTTGGTCACGAGGTCATGCGAGACGTCCACGTTTGGCGCAGGGTCATGACGTGCATTTCCGGTCAGCAGGTCCGCGTTGGCCGAACGAGTGTGGTTGACCCATTTCGGTCGGGAGCGCGCGACGTCGCAAAGGTTTTCGGAGGGTGGACACAATGAACACGATTGGACAAAGGGTGCTTGTGCAACGTGCAACGGGCCAAAGAGAACCCGTGGCCCTTGTGAGCGTTTCGCAAGCATCGCGGATTCTCCACCTCCCCCTGAGCGAGCGGCTTTGCGCTCGCGATTTGGGGGAGGTCGACAGGGGGATGAAAGCAAACCCGTGGGCTATTCGACGACCGCTGGAAACAGCTTGTGTCGTGAGGTTCCTGCGCTTTCGTCCCCCTGGCGGGTGGGGGCACCTTTCCTCGCGCTTCGAGGCCGCGCCGCTTGCGGAGATCACACGGTGCCGATGCGGCCACCGTCGTCTCGCGTGATGACGATCGTCGCCGATCGTGGACGCGTTGCTCCTCCGCCGGGCCAGTGGCTCCCGAAGGTGGTTGGGTCGGCGAAGTTTGGCAGGGACGTTTCGCCGGGGTGTTGGATGTTCACGAAAAGTGCACAGCCGTCGGGAGTCTCGGCGATTCCAGTGATCTCGCATTCCTTCGGGCCGACGAGGAAGCGACGCAGAGTCTTGCCGTCGGCCTGCTTGCCGACCCACGTATCCACGCTCTTGCTGGTCTCGCCGTCGACGTTGTTCACGGTTCGTTTTGCGCCGTCGCCAACCCGCCCCGGAAGCGCTGCAAGCAGCATGCAGTTGGTCACGTCCGTGTAGGCCCCGTCGTCCGTTTGGATCCAGAGCAGACCGGGCTGTGCCTGGCTGAAGAAGAGCCCGTCGGGGCTCGAGAAGTCGTTCTCGGCGGTTAGGGACGACAGGTTGATGGTGGCCGGCGCCGCCGACGCTCGCGCACCGAAGAGGTAAACGTCCCAACGAAACGACGTCGCACTGGGATCACTGCCGGCCTCGGCGAGCCGCACCACGTGACCGTTCGGATTGCCCTTCTGCGCGACGGCGCCCTTTGGATCGTCATAGAAGCGGGGGTTCGCTGCGTCGACCTGCGCAATGGGGCGTGCCGTCGCGTTCGTGTTCGTGAGCGTGAAGTAGACCTCGCCGTTGCCCGGATGCACGGCCCCCCACTCGGGCCGGTCCATTTTCGTCGCCCCCACAGCGTCGGCGGCGAGCCTCGTATGGACGAGCACGTCGGCCGCGTCGGTGAACGCGTAGGGTCCGTACGCGGCGTCGATGCCGTTGGCGCCGAAGCGGAGCTCGACCCACGTTCCGGTGCCGTCCGCGTTCATCTTCGCGACATAGAGCTTCCCCTCGTCGAGGTACTTTGCGCCGGCGGCAAGACCACCATTGACGTCGCTCGAGCTCCACGAAGCCTTGCTTACGAACTTGTAGATGTACTCGTTGCGACTGTCGCACCCCATGTAGAAAACGAGCGGCTTCCCGGCCACAACAGGCCCTATCCAGGCTCCCTCGTGCGCGAATCGCCCGAGCGCGGTCCGCTTCTTCGGCGTCGAGCTGGGGGCAAAGGGGTCGATCTCGACGACCCAGCCGAACGTGTTGGCCACATTCCGGTAGTCGTCGCTCCCATCGAGCGACGTGCCCGTTCGCTCGGCGAGCCAGCGCCCATACCGACTGTCCGCGGTGTCCGGGGTGACGGTGGCCCACAGCTCGCGGCCCGCGCCGGCCACTCCGTAGCGCGCGAACGCGGCGCGTTCCTTCGCGGTGCGGTTCGGATCGTCCGTGGCTGCGATGCGACGGAAGTAGCCTGCCCAGTTCTCCTCGCAGGTGAGGTAGGTTCCCCACGGCGTCCACCCGTTGGCACAGTTGTTTACCGTGCCGCGCGTTTTGCGGCCATCGGGGGCGTACTTCGTAATCATGTGTGAGCTGCCGGCGGCTGGCCCGGTGATGTCCATCGGGGTCATCGTCGTGATGCGGCGGTTGAACGCCGAGCGAGCCTCATACGACCACGCCTTGCCCTTTCGGTTCACCTCGACCACCGAGACTCCGTGTACGTAGAGCTCCTTGTCGACCTCACTCGCGTCGGTGCGGATCGCGGCCGTTCCCGTGCCGGAGATGGACGGCCCGGTCGGATGCAAGTAGGCCGGGGTGATGGCCTCGTGGTTCATCACGAGGAGCCCTCGGTCGCTCGTCTTTTGGTCCCACCGCCCGTCGGCGCCCACGCAGAAGAACCACATGCCGTCGTGGTGATCTCCGGCACGCGAGGAGAACGACTCGGCGCTGTCCGTCCCGTCGTTGCGGTACGCTGAAATGCCCGCGGCGAGCGGATCGCCAAGGGAAAGGAGCACGGTCGCCGAGTACCCCGCAGGCAACACCACGGCGTCGGCCAGACTCTTCGCGACGGACGTGAACCCGAGAGCCACGGGTGCTGGCTTTGCGGCGTCGGCCGCGTCGTTCGCGGCGTCGGTTAGGCTCGCGTCGCCCTGGGGCGTTGGCGGCGTGGTCGGAACAGGACCGGGGGCGCCTCCGTCGGCTGGGGCCGGCGTCGCTGGGGTTTCATCGGCGCACGCGGCGAGCCAGCCGCCGAAGAGGAGGGCGGAGCTTGCACCGGTGAGAACCTGGCGGCGCGACATCCGTTTCGTGATGACGTCGTTCAGAGTCTCCGCTTCGCCTTTCGAGCGAGCGTCTTGGGGAGGCAGTGTGGAACGTCGGTGGCGGGGGATCATGGGCGAGACCTTGCCGGCCCAATGTCACAATTCGGCGAGCAACTGCGCAAACCCAAGCAACGGAAACGTGCCAGACTGGAGGCAAGTGCCGCGGCACTTCTGGTCTGTGTCGAATGCGTTCCACGAAGGGGGCACCAGATGCCACTCCGCACGAGAGAGCTTCGCAATCGGGCACGAGGACGACACGGTCCGCCGTGGTCACCGGTCAGGGCACGACCGAGCCGCGATGAACCAGTGGACGCACGGACTCGGTCCGTTTTCGAACAGGCTGCTAGCGAGATTGAACCGAGTCGTCCACGCCTTCACTCCTGGCACTCGCGCGAGCACGAGGCCCTCGAGCGCGGGAGCGTCGGACAGGTCGAGCTCGGAGAGGATCGCGTCGCAGCAGCGCAGCTGCCGGAGCGCCGAGCACTGCGAACTGGAGTGTGCGCAAGGCTGTGCTACCGCAGGGCCAGGGACGTGAGCGCTTTCTGCCCGAGACGTCGAGCGCGGGGAGGGCGCACCCTTCGACGTCCAAAAGATCGAGGCTCGCTCCGCGACAGATCGAGCGCCGTGAGGGGATTGTGCGAGGCGGCGAGCGTCCGGAGCTTCGGGTACTGGCGAACGTCGAGCGCCTCGAGGCCACAATGGGCGACATTCAAGACCTCGAGCGCGGGCAAACCGGTGACATCCAGCGAGCCGATGCGCGTCCCGTACGTACGAGAAGCACGAGAAGTCGGTGAGGCTCGGGGCCGTTGACTGGAGGTTCACGCGATGGACGTTCGATTCGATTGACCAAAAACGGATCGTAGCTGACCGAACTCGGATCGCGCTGGACCGGTCCGCGCCTTGACTTGTTGCGTTGATCTTCGTTCACTCTGACGGTGCTGAATCCATCTCGCTTCGTAGGTCTGGTTGGGCTGTTCGCACCGCTCGCCGTGGCCCTCTCGGCCTGCGTTTCGATTATCGGTCTTCCAGAGGTTCCCAATCTCGCCGAAGGCGATTCGCCGGAAAGTGGTCCACCCCGGACAGACAGCGCCGTCGACCCGTCTCGCGACGGCAGCGCGGACACGGCATTGGACACCGGATTGGACGTCGACATTGCAAGCCCGGACGGAGAGGGTGGGACGGATGGGGGCCAAACCAAACCTCCCAGTTGCAAGGAAAGAACGGCCCCTGGCATTCACGACTGTGGACCATTCACCTCTCCTGCCACACGGGGTACGGAAGACTGCTGCGCGAGCCCCCTTGTCAACTCGGACAGGACCTCCTTCAATCGGCTCTTCATTTCGAGCCCTGGGAGTGCGAGCGCGAAGGTAAGCCCGTTTCGACTCGACAAATACGAGGTCACGGTAGGTCGCTTTCGCGCGTTCGTCGCCGCCGCCGCCATGGGCTTTTCGCCCGCGCCCGGGAGCGGAAAGCATACTCACCTCAGGGATTTGGGGGGTAGCGTCGTCGGCCTTGCTCTCCCGGGGGGTGGGTTCGAACAGGGCTGGCAAGACGCCTTCGACCCAAACATGACGGCCTTTCTGGCCGTAAATGATACGAAGTCGACCTACAGAGCGAGTCCGCCGGACGACCGGCGACCGGTCAATCTCGTGACGTGGGCGGAGGCTTACGCGTTCTGCATTTGGGATGGTGGATTTCTGCCCACGGAGGCCGAGTGGATTTACGCCGCAGCCAACGGCAGCGCGCAGAGGCAATGGCCCTATGGCAACTCACCAAGTGCAGTTGGGAATGCGGCTTTGGCTATCATCGGGCACAACTACCCAGTGGGGAACACGAAGGCGATAAGCAACACCGTGAACCAGATCGCCCCCGTAGGATTTCCGATGAACGGCGACAGCGCATTCGGCCAAAGCGACCTCACCGGCAATCTCCAGGAGTACGTGCTCGACAGGGGCGATGGAAATTCAAGCAACTTCCCGAACGCACCTCAGACAGACGAATGCACCGACTGCACGACCTTCTCGGGCGGCCAGGTCATCGTTCGGGGCGGCAACTACGGCGATCCACCGTCTGCCCCAATCACCGGAAACACAGTTCGCGGTCAGTTTCTCCAGGCGCGAGCGGACTTCCAGGGATTTCGCTGTGCGCGCTCGCCGCTCTAACTGAGTCTCGGGCCACAACGAATCCATGGTCATGAGTCTGCGTATTCGCGCGTTGTCAGGATGTGCCGCCACTTCGCAAGCCTGCTCCGTGCCGGAGGGGACGTCCGACACGCCCAGCGCCCGCTTCGCACGCGCCCGCCCTTGGGCCAACTGGGCTACTCCGTCCAGTCAGGCCATTCGTGGGTTGTCGTCACGAGCGGGCGAGAAGCTCGGCGAGGACCTTCCGCCTCGGCGAGGACTTTTGGTTCGTCCTGATGCGAGCTTCTGCCTAAGCACAGCCGCGAGGCCGATGTAGTTCACGGGTTCTTGACCGAGATCGCCGGAAACGAAGCCGTCGAAAGAACCTCGAAATCGATGTGAGAAAGTCGATTCGACCGACGGCCGCAGCTGCGGTCTTTCGACTCTCGTCGAGCGGCTGAGCTCATGCATTGGCAAGCCTTGGGTGCTCCCTCCACGTCCGTCGCCCCTTGGAACTTCCTTCGAGATGCGCTACCCCGTGCATCGTCGAAAATGGAGAACTCGGTTGCACCTTGATGAGCTTCGCGCCTTCGTCGCGGTGGTGGACCGGGGCTCCATTGCAGCGGCCTCGAAAGCTCTTCGGTTCCCCATTGCGACACTGCGTCGTCGCCTCGACGAGCTGGAAATCCGGCTCGGAGTGAAGCTGCTCGAGCGGAGCCCGGACGGCGCCGTTCCGACGACAGCCGGCGTTGCACTCGTCGACAGAGCCAGAGCTCTGCTCAGCGACGCAAACGAGCTTTGGGAGATGGCACGGAGCACGGGTGCGGACCCGCCAAGGGATATCGCCGTGGGAATTCCGCCGGGCCTACCGCCCGAGATCTTCAGCGCATTTTTCAAATTGATGCGCGAGCTCCTCCCGTCCGTTTCGTGGACCTTCCGCATTGTCGAAGACCTCCAGCCCACGACCCTAGCGGGCCTCTTGGCCGTCATGCACCTCGGGGACGAGACCCCCGACGCGTCGTGGACTACCCATCAGCTCTTGTCCGTGAAGGTACGCCTCGTCGCGAGTCGGGCGTACCTTGCACGCCAAGGAACTCCTTTGACCGTCGAAGCCCTCGGAGATCACCCCATTCTTCTTTGGGACGGACCGCAAAAGCAGGGCGATGTATTGCCACTCCTCGAAGGTGGCCACGTTCCCATTCGGCCCGCCCTGCGATCCTCTGAAGTGTGGCTGCTTCGACAGAGTGCGGTGCGCGGCTGCGGCATCGCCTTCATCCCTGCGGAGCGCCCACCAAGAGACGCCTTTTCGCCCCCGGACGATGGCGTGCCGGTTCTCGAGAAGACGGTCGGTAGCCAGCTCAAGGTTAGCCTTTTGGTCCGGCCCTCGACGATGCAATCCCGCATCTTCTCGATGTCGCTCGAGCACGTGCGTCGCCTCATGTCCGTCGTATCCCTTTGAAGGGAAAGCCCGTCCGTTCGGACGGAGTCGGCGTCATGCTGCGCGCTGCTTCGCCCGGGTTCTGCTCGAGAATCCCGTGCCCTCTCGTTCGCGGTCAAAACGTCCCCTGCAAAAACATCGATCCGCCCCCAGCGATCACGCCCGGAGCCAGCGAAACGCGCGCCGATTCGCGACGGGGAGAGTCTTTGGGAGCCGTAAAGAACACGACGGCGCCTGCGCCGGCCATTAGCCCTCCGAGGACGAAAGTCGCCGTGGAGACCGTGCCGAACGTCTGCGCCGCGGAGTGAGCATCGAGTGCCGTGTTTCGCCCCGAAGGGGTGCACGTCTCGGTCGACGCGCAGGCCTCCACTTGTTCGCCCTTTTTGGCCATCGTCAAAGCACCGAAGACACCGCCCACCACCATGCTCAGCAATCCGACTCCGCCCATCGTCATACCAATCAAGCGTCGACCTCCAGGCGAGCTCGATTCCTCATTGGGCGAAGGGGGTAGCAGCAGGGAGGGTTTCGCCGGTGGAGCCTGCGCGACGTGACTTGCTTCAAGGACGATGCGCTCGCGGCGGCCGCGATCGCCTTCGCTCATGACCAATGTTCGCGTCGCCTTGGCCTGACCGGGCGCTTCGATCACGAAGGTGTGCGGGCCGGGATCGACGGGCACGGAAGCTCCTCTGCGGGTCCCGTCGAGAACACGGCCGTCCATGATGACCGACACGAGTGGCACGTCGGCGCCCGAGGCGTCCTTGATCTCGAGCAGCACGGAGGGCTGCACGCTCTCGAGCTCATCGAGGCGTTTGACGCAGTCTTCACGGAGGACGGCAGGGCACGCCGAGACCGCACACGATTGGAGCTTTTGCCGAGCACTCGAGAACTTGCCTTCGCGTCGCAGGTTTTGCCCTTGCGCATTGGCGTCGATGCACTCGTCTTTGGTCGGCTCGGCGAATGCCACGTTGGACAACGAAAGCGAGACCAAAAGCGAGACCATGGGGATGCAGGCTGGGACACGAGATCGGGCGATCATAGACACTCCCTTTTGAACACGCGCGTGCCATTCGCGTCGATGGTGAAGGGGGGGTCGCAGCTCGATTTGGCGGCCACGGCAGGCACTGCCGAGGGAGCGGATTTGGCTGGCGCCACCGCGGCAAGTCGCGCGGATGGAGCGCCGCTCGAGGGGAGCGCCGCTTTCGGCGTTGGAAGGTGGACGGGGACATTCGACGCAAGAGGAGCGCCCTGCGGCGGTGGCTGGACGATCGCTTCCGCCTCCGCGGTCGCAGTCGGAGAATTGGGAGTGTGAGCGACGGACGAATCCGCGGGAGCAGCGGCGACCGACCGCGCGGCCGCAGAGTCCTTGTGGAGGGAGGGAACCGCCAAGACCACGAAGATCACCGCGCCAGAAACCATGGCCACCAAAACCGCCCCGACACCGATGCGCGAGAGCCGAGGACCCGGCGCGGGGCCAGCCTTGCTCTCCTCGCTCCAAGGTCCCGCCGTGTTTCCCGAAGGTGTCGCCGCTGAAGCGGAAGCGGACACGGGAATATCTGGCGAGCTCCACGGCCTCGGCGCGCTCTCACTTGCGGGAGAACCGAAGAGCGCCGATGGAATTTGTGTGACGTCCAGCGCACCCGCGCGCCCGATGGTGCGAACGATACGCGCGGCCAGTTCGATGGATGGACGCGAGCCGAAAGGAGCGAGAGCCGAAGCTAGGTCGCCGACATTGGCGAAGCGACTCTCTCGGCTCTTTTGCAGGCAACGCTCGATCGCCGCGGCAACGCCAGCTGGGATGTCCGGACGAATGGGCGAGAGTGGTGGCGGCGGCTCGTTTGCGATTTTGATGGCGAGCTCGGTGATGCCCTCGGCGTAGAAGGGAGCACGACCAGCCAAAAGCTCGAACAAGATGACGCCGAGCGACCATATGTCGCTGCGGGAGTCCACGGACTTCGACGCCATGAGTTGCTCGGGCGACATGTAGAGCGGGGAGCCCATCAGGGCATTGGTCTGCGTCAACGAATGACTCGACTCCGGCCCTTGCATCTTCGAGATACCAAAATCCAGAACCTTGATGAGGTCGGACCCGTCGGGTGACCTGACACGAAAGAGATTGGCTGGCTTCAAGTCACGATGGACGATCCCGAGCACATGGGCCTGGGCGAGCGCGTCGCAAGCTTGGAGCAAGAAATCGATGGCCTGTGGCACGGCCAGCGGCCCCCGCTTTTCGAGCCATTCGGAGAGGTCCATTCCATCCAGGTATTCCATCACCATGTACGGAGAGCCGTCTTCGAGCTGGCTCACGTCAATGACACGGGCAACGTGTTGGCTCTTGATCTTGACCGCTGCCCGAGCCTCGCGAATGAACCGTGAAATCATCTCCGAGGAGGCCAGGGCGCCCGGAAGGAGGAACTTGATGGCAACCTTTTCGTCGAGTTGCAGATGATGTGCCGCAACGACCACGCCCATACCGCCCGCGCCGAGCACCCGCTCCACTCGGAACTTCCCAGCGATGACGTCGCCGGGCTTCACGGCCAAGGCAAGGTCCTTCACGGCGTCCTCGCGGAGCGAATCCCGACGTAGCCGCGAACGGGGTTCCTGCTCGTGTGTTGACGATCGCCTAGATCCGGAGAAATCCGGGGACCGCTGGCTTCCGAAATGGATTGGGCGTCGGTCGTCCCGAGAAGGGCCGGCATGTCGGGCAGCCCTACGGTTTTCACGCAAGCCGTCCCAAGGAACAGCTGGGTCAAACGGGCCACGGAGAAGGTCCAACGTACACTCACACTTCGACTCCTCTCAGGGGTTCACGCCGCCAAGGAAAGTTACGCCGCTCTGCGGCAAGCGCACTGTTCGAAGGTGGAGGGGCGAAGGTCCATGTTTGGTCAGCCAGTTTCCAGGGACGATTTTGTGGATGAGCTCGGCACGAATCGTCGAATGGGCGGCGCCATCGGGTGAGCCCATCGCGGCAATAGCGCCTCGATTCTGTTGATTTGAGGAGTCGTTCGCGGCCGCCTCATCCTGGGTCGCGGCGTTGCTCGTCGGTTGCATAGAAGACTGTGCGCCCTCCTCGCGCCTTGCGATCCAGGCGATCCGACCACGCTTACCCCTCGAATCAACAGAATCGAGGCACTTGACCGAACCGTCGGTGCTCGCGCACGGCTGCGACATCCCAGGGCCCGTTCAGCACAAAAGCATGCTCGTCGGCAGCCTCGACGCAGCACGCGACTCTGCCAGTGTCCGCTTGCTAAGAACGAGCGAGCCGAGCGTGCTCCGCGGCAAGATCCGCGTGCCTCGGAGACGAGCTCGTGGAGGTCTCGAAGTGGGCGCCCTGCCGCCTCCCAACCACGGAACGATGCTGCCAAGCAGGGGGGACAGCGCGTCGCGCCCATCTCGGCATGAAGGAAAGGCGTCTCCGGCCTCCCTCGCGGCCATCGCGGCATGGGCTAAGTAAGCGAATCCCCCGCCGACGCTCCATCGCGGCATGGGCTAAGTAAGCGACAGCCCTCGCACTCGCCCATGCCGTGATGCTGAAACGGTGCCCATACCCGGCTCTCCGCCATCGAACGCTCCCGCGAAGCAAGGGTGTCGCTTACTTAGCCCATGCCGTCATGAGCCAAGTAAGCGAAACCACGTGCTCAGAGCCTCAGCTCGCTCGAAGGGCTGGCGTGACCGTGGACGCCTCCGCCTTCGGGCCCGCTGAGCGGGTGAAGGCACGCGCACGACCCACGGCGCTACAGAATCTGCGTGAGCATCGCCACGTGAAGCGAGGGGCGTTGCCGGCCACGTGATCCATATCGTCGAGGGGCGGACAAACGAAGCCCCTCAGAAAACTTGTTGAAAGTCCGCTGAGGGGCTCGCCTCCGAGTTGTCTAGACCGGAGGTAAACGATGTTCGATCCGATCGAGCTGGCGGCGGTGCGCAGCGGCTCGAACGGCGTGCGGTCCTGGGCTCCCATTCGAGCGCTCGGCACTTGTACGAAAGCCGATCGCGCTTCAGAGTGCGCGCCATGAATGGTCTTACACGTCGCTTGCCGCTGGTCGCGCTCGCACTTTTCACGGGCTTCGGTGTCACCTCTGGGCTCTCCGCCTGCAGCTCCTCGACCTCCACCGAACCCCCGGCCGACGCCTCGGCGACGGGCACCACGCAGCCTACCGGAACGGCGACTGGCACCGGGACGACCGTGACTCCTGGAAAAAACATGACGTACGTGGTTGCTCCGAACGGCGCCGACACGAACGACGGCTCGGCGGAGCGCCCCTTCGCGACGATCCAGAAGGGCGCCGAGGTGGCCGGTGCGGGGGACACCGTGCTCGTGAAGGCGGGGGACTACGCGGGGTTCAACGTCGAGGACAAGAGCGGCACGGAGGGCGCGCCGATCGCCTTCCGCGGCGAGGCGGGCGCCAAAATCGTGCGTCCCGGGCCCGCCGCGAAGAAGCCGCCGATCAACACCGCGCTGAAGACGTTCGAGTGGCCGCGCTGGCCGCATGGCATCACCGTCCAGCGCGCGAGCTACGTCACCATCGAGGGCTTCGAGGTGAGCGGAATGCCCGGCGAAGAGCGCGAGGGGGCGAAGCTGCTCCATCGCGGCGGAGCGGGCATTCGCCTCGAAGCGACGCGCCACGTGACGGTTCGCAAGAACAACTCCCACGACAACGGTCGCTGGGCCATTTTTGGGGCGTTCTGCGACGACGCCCTCGTCGAGGAGAACACGGCGTCCGGCTCGAAGCTAGAGCACGGGATTTACCTGTCGAACAGCGGCGATCGGCCCGTCATTCGCCGAAACAAAGTGTTCGGGAATCTTTCGTCCGGCATCCAAATCAACGCCGACAACAACTTCGACAGCGACGAATACAAAGCGTTCGCGAAGGTCGATGGCGTGACGACGGGCGCTCGAATCGAAGACAACGAGATCCGCGACAACGGCACCCAAGGCGGCGCGGCCATCAACCTCGACGGGGTGTCCGACTCGACCATTCGCGCGAACACGCTCACGAACAACCACGCGACCGGCATCGCGCTCTTCCAAGAGAACGGCGCCACTGGCTCGCAGCGGAACACGGTCACCGAGAACACGATCGACATGGCCGCGGACGCGCGGTGGGCCGTGGCCCTCGTCGGATGCGCCGACGTCGCGGGAACCACCTGCACGAGCGCGAGCGAGCCGCCGCTCCCCGAGTGGAAGCGGCCTTCGGTCGAAGCGAGCGGGAGCACCGGCAACACGATCGTCAAGAACACGCTCGTCAACCGAAGCACCAACGGCAGCATTCGCATCGACACACGCAGCCTCGCGACCGCGGGCGGCAAGGCCTTCACGAGCAACGAAAACCAGGTCGTGGACCGCTTCGGGATCGACGGTCAAGTGCTCACGCTCGCCGCGTGGCGCACCCGCACCGGCCAAGACGCAGCTTCGCAAATCCGCCCGTAGGCCAATTTCCCACGTCGGGGGCGCGCCGGTGTCCGCGGAAGGCGGCCGGCCGGTCTCGTCTCTTGGCCTGGCGCCGGCGTGATAGAATGAGGAATGGGCGCTGACGACGAGCACCAACGCATCCTTCGCGCAGAGGCACGCCGCGCGCGGATGACGGTGGTGCGCGCGCGACTCGGCGATGAGCCAGCGGAGCCTGGGCCGTTCGGCCTCGAAGGGATGATCTTGGCAGCCAAGCTCTCGTTTGCGGCTGCTGCGTTTGCGGGACAACCCCTTGCCCGAGCGTCCCGCGCCTCCATCGAGGTCCGCTGGGTACCCGCCCGATGATCGAGGGAATTCCGGACGATTTTCGAGACCTACTCGTGGAGCTCGTGGACGCTGGCGCGCGGTTCCTCGTCGTCGGAGGCTACGCCGTTGCCGTCCACGGACACCCCCGCGCGACGAAGGACATCGACGTGTGGGTAGAACCCAGTGCCGCCAACGCAACGCGCGTCTATGCGGCGCTCGCGCGTTTTGGCGCGCCCGTCGCCCAATTCGAGATTACGGCAGACGACTTCGAAACGTACGACGGGGTCTTGCAGCTCGGCGTTGCGCCCGTTCGCATCGACATCTTGACGCGCATTGGCGGGGTGGGCTTTGCCGACGCATGGGAGGAACGGACGGAGCTCGAAGTCGAAGGGCGGAAGGTGCCCGTGCTTGGTCTGCGCGCACTCATCAAGAACAAGCGGTTTGTCGGGCGCATCCAGGACCTGGCGGACGTCGAGGCGCTCGAGCGAATCCAAGGCATCCAAGAGAGTGGGCGTCGTTCGTAGCGATCTCGATGCGAGCCTTGCGAGGGGCTGCCTGCTGTCAGCCATTTCCCACGCTCGTGTCGACCAACGGTTGCGGGCCGCGTCGTCAACTCGTGAGCCGTACCCGCGAGATCGCATAGTCTCGCTCTCGATACGACTCACGTATTTCGCCGAAGTAGGCGAAGCCGCCCGCGACCGTAAAGGCCTTTGCGATCGACGTCCCGGGCGGAAGCTTCGCGACGATTCGACCTCGGTCTCCACGGACGGAGAATTCACGGACCGATTTGGCGAGTTTGTCGCAGACGAACAGCGAGTCACCCTCCACCGCGAAGAGCTCGTTTCCGAACGTGTCGGCTAGTTCATGCACGGGGCCACCGTCGCGCGACACGCTGTAGACAGGGCCCCCGGCGGCGCTCGCGAACACCATGCCACGCGCGGCCTGCAGCTCGACGAGCCGCTCGTGAAAAGACGCGATCTCGACACCCTCTCCGCCGCTCTTGGGCCTGCGCATGATGCGCACGGCCTGGCTGTAGCGCGAGTACGGCCCGTCGACGTGCTCACTCGTGTAGACATAGCGCTCGTCAATCGCGATGCATTCGATCGCGCCGCTCGCGATATTCGTGACGTCCTCGTTGCCACCCGTCAGCGGAGCTCGGCTCGGGATCGAGAATGCCGCGTATGGCACGACGATAAATGCACGAGTGTCGTCGATCGCGGCATCGGACGCGCCGTAGTAGGCGATGAGCTCGAGCTCGCCACCGCCGAGCGGGATGCGTCGCACACCGCCCATCTCCCGAATCCAGACGTGAAGCGGATCGACGTGGAGCAGATACGGCGCATAAGCACGACACAAGCACGTAGCCTCTATCGAGTGGCCGTCGAGCGGCATCCGAAAGATCCCTCCGCGCCCGTCATCGGCCGGTAACGGTTTCCCTTGAACGAAGCGAAGCTCGGAATGCGCCGTTGCGTAGAGATGATCGCCGTACACGAGGAGCGCATTCGGGGGCGACGGGAGCCGCGCCACCGTGGATGAGTCGAGCGCCGCAGAATCATTCGTCACCATGGGTTTGTAGAGGCTGGGCAATGCAAAAGCCAATCGGGCGACCCTCGAAACGTGCTCCTTGCGCGACGACGACCGCAAGATGGCCTGAGTGTGCTCCTCGACGACCCGACGGCGCAGAGCCCGAGCGGCGTCACGATGAGCTGAAACTGTGCATTCACGCCGGAGGTTCAGGGAGCCTTGCGGATGCGAATGGGGCCCTTCGCCACGAGCGCATCCACCACGTGCCCCGCTTGCGTGACGACGACGCGGTTCGCGAGGGAGAGTCGAACCGCGGCGGCGCGCACGTCGTCGAGGCGCTCGCGCCAGTGCTTCGGGTCGAGCTCGCGCGCGATCTCGGAAGGGCAAATCGAGCTCTCTTCGTGGCGACCCTCGAGTGCGGCCATCACCGCGGCGTCGACCTTTGCGCCGACCGGCGCGGCCCCTCGGCGGCACGCGTCCGAGCAGAATTTCACGTTCTCCCAGTCGCGCGCCCACTTCTTTCTCCAGGCGAACGGCCTCCCGCAGCGCGCGCAGAGCTTGTCGGCCGGCCTTACGGTCACGGGCGGACCAGGGCGTGGGCCTTCAGCGTTTCCGCTCGGACGACCCGCGTCGCGGTCGCGTGCGTTGCGTCGGCCACGACAGGCGGGGCAACGCCCGCACGCTCGGCTTCGTCCCAGCGCGCCGCGCAGAGGCACCACTGCTGCCCGGCGCGAAGCCCTGGAAACGCTCCCCTTGGGGTCACGAGGTCGTTGCCCTTCGACTTCGAGAACGAGAGAAACTCGTCCGTCAGCTTGGCGCAGACGACGTGCACGCCGGTGTCGTCGGCTCCGGCGGAGCACTTCCCGTCGCGAAACCAGCCGGTCAACGGTGCGCTCGAGCACACCGCGAGGGGCCCTCCCGTCAGGCTCTGGTCGTCGGGAGAGGAAGACACCGGCGCCGCTGGCAGAGCGCAAGCTTCGGCCGGCGGAGGGCCGGACGCCGCTAAGGCTGCGCTCGCGCTCGCGGCATGAACCGTCGACGAAGAGGTGGGAGCCCGGCCGCAGCCAACGGCCAACACGAGTGAAATCCCGACGGAAAGATACGACACGCGCATTTCCATTGGATGCTCTTTAGGGTCGAGCGTCGCTTGAGAAAAGCACTACGTAGTAGGAACGAGCAGACGGAGCTTCCGTCGTGTGGCCGAGCGCTCGTGCGAGGTCAGGAGCTTCGACCAAGGTCGTGAGCGGGGAATGGGCTCCGTGGTCTCGAACCCAAGGAAAAAAGGGCCGCGTCGGCCAGGAGCATCCCGCGACCGAAGCGGCCCTTTCGTCCGTTCAGGACCTCACGTGGCCTACGGGTATTCGTCGCGCTTGGCGATCGAAAAGACCTTCTTCGTCACGGGAGAATAGATGACGACGAGGTCCTCGCGACCGTCCACGTTCGGGGCCGTGGGCTGGTATTGCCCAGCGACGATGAGGTAGCGCGCCTGCGCGCCCACGCTCGCATCGACGAAGCGCGCGAGCCGGCCCAGGTTCGACGCCGCCATGGTGCGCTCGTAGTCCGCGCGCGAGAGCGTTTGCGGCCGGGTGAATTCGTAGTTGCCTGCGTCTTGACCGAAGGCGAGGCCGAGGCGATTGGCGGTATCGAGCTCCGAGGTGAGGGCGCAATCCGCGGCCCACTCGCGGAGATCGAGCCCCGTGCAGTAGCGGCAGTCGGAATAGGCTTGGTCTTCCTCGATGCGAAGGGCGGGCGTCTCCGCGCGTTCGGTCAAGCTCGGCGAGCAGGCTGCGGCGTTGCCGACCGTGCAGTTTACGATCTCGCCGCCCTCGATGCTCGACAGGGTCAGGTCGAGCGTTCCTTCGCCGAAAATGCGGTGAACGAGTGCGCCGCCGCGAAGGGCACGGTACTCCGTGAACCGGCGCCTCGAGCTCGTCTCGGTGAGTGTTCGCACGGAGATGCGTCCGCCGTCGACCCAGGAGAACACGCCGCGCGGTCCGTCGTTGGCGTAGGCGTCGATGGCCCGGAGTTGCTCGCGGCGAATCGCGGAAACACTGGTGCTCGCGGTCAATGTGCGAAACGCCGAACGGGTGAACCCAGGACCACGATCGAGCTCGGTGACGTTCGAGCCGAACGCGCACGTGGCGAAGCTCGCGGGGGACGGCTGGGCCGTGACGTTGCAGGAGTAGATGGAGTCGTCGCCGAGGACGGCGGCCGTCGCCGTCGAGTTGCCCACGAAGAGGTGCCCTTGGGGGTTGTCTCCGGCGTGCCAGCCGACCCACGTGAAGCTGCGGCCCGAGATCTTCTCGGTCACGGTGCGTACGCTCACCTCGTCGTCGTCGGTGCCGCGCAGGAATGCCTGCGGATCGCCGTTGCCGAGGCGGGCGAGCTGACGACGATCGTCGGGCGAGAGGGTCGCGGAGACCTTCACCGTGCGTGGCGCGCCGATCTCGAGCGCTGGCGAAGCTTCGAGGGTCTCGCGGGTGGACCCGAACAAACAACGCGCCGCGCTCACGGCCTGCTCGGCGGACTCGAGGTCCTCGACCTGCGCGACCTCCGTGGTGCACGCGGTGGATGCCGCCGCGGCCGCCAAGGCGAAGATGAACGAACAGGGGACCAAGCGGTGGAACCAGGGCGTCTTCATGGCGGCTTGCCTACCTCAGCGCCCAAAGTGTGCAAGTGACATTTGGCGCACGCGGAAGCGCCAACGATGAGGCGCGAGGAACGGAGCATTCCGTACCGTCACTCAGGTCTCTCGGGACCGGTCTTGCAGCGAGTGAAGTCGAGGGATTTGGAGTCTCGCAGCGCTCCGCCCGCGCAGGACCGAACAGCTCCTCCGTAGTTGGGGACGCGATTCGACGCGTTGAGGACGGTCTCGCGCGAGACGAACGTCGCTGTCGTCGAGAGGCGTGGCGCTTGGCCTTCGCATGGTGCGCAAGCGCCATACTGCTACCCTCCGGGATATGCGAAGCCGTCGGTTCGACGTGAAGCAAGCATTCCGGCGCCTCGTTGCAGGGCAAGCCTTGGGGCAGACGCTCTACGGATTTTCGTGCGGCCCTTGCCCGTCCGTGGACTATCAACCGCCGGACACCCTGGTCACCGAGACGGAGGTCAGGAGCGGCCCGCTCGAGCGGCTCTGCAGCCACGTGTGCGGGCGCCGCGACCTCAAGTGCCCAGAAGAGGTATCCGATCCGAGTCCGCTCCCGGTGGCCTTTTCGTGTTTGGTCGGCCGGAAGGTGGATGGCCGAGACGAAACCGAGAGCGTGCCGGTGGACGCCTCCACCTTCGGGCCCGCTGAGCGGGAGGCTTGGCTCACCCTCTCCGATCTCGAGCAGGTGAAGGCACGCGCACAACCGACGGCCGGGGCGGAATGCTACAGAATCTGCGCGGCCAGCCCTGCCTCGAAAACTGCGCTTCGGCCGGCCTCGTGCTTCGTAGCCATGGGCAGCTTGAGCTGCACACCGCCGCTCGCAAAGACCCTGGACAGTTGTGGTCCTGCCGGCCGCGTCCCGCTTGGTCTCCTGCCCGCTCGGACCGAGGTCGCCGGCGAGCTTGCGCGCTTCTGGTTGGGCACGCAACACCTCGAGGCGGCGTCCGTCTTTGCCTTCGCCGAGCTTGCAGACACACTCGAGCAAAACGGTGCTCCTTACGAGCTTGTCGCGAGGTGTCGCTCTGCGGCCGAAGAAGAGCGTGAGCACGCGCGCTTCGCCGAGGTCGAGCTTCGCGCGAGAGGGCTCGTGCCAGCTCCAGTGCGGCGCCGGCCTCCGGATGCGCCGACTCTCCTCGACGTGGCACTCCACAATGCGGCAGAGGGATGCGTGAACGAGTCCGTCGCCGCGCTGCTCGCACTCCACGAGTCGACGGTCCACGTCGAACCTTCGGTGCGGGCGTTCTTCAGAGAGGTCGCGGAAGAGGAGGCCGAGCACGCGCAGCTCGCTTGGGATCTCCACGGGTGGTTCATCGAGACTCTTTCGGCGGACGACGCGCGTGCTCTCGTCCGGCATCTCGACGCAGCGGCCGCACGCGCGCGGCGTACACCCCTCGAATGGGTCACACTCTTCGACGCAAGAGAGAGGCAAAAGCTCACGATCGGCCTCGTCGAGCAGATGTTCACGCATACACGCGAGTACAACGAGGCCGCCTAAATGACCGTTCACGATTCTCAATCAGGTGAAGCGGTCGCTTTGGGCTCGGGACCCAAAACCAGGAGGGGCCCCATCGGGCTTTGCGCGCACTGTCGCCGCTCCCGCGGTGTGTTGCCGAATGGATAACGGCTGAGCAAGCGAATCGGTGCCGGCGCGACGCTCGAAGCCCCCGACTTCCTCTGCAGGTCTACCTCCCGCGCTCAGGACTGGAAGAGGAGCAGATAGATCCTCGGGTGGTGCGTGCACGAAGCGCCGTCGCCGCCCGCCACGGACCGCGGTCGGCCGGTGGGAGCCACGAAGTCAAACGCGTCGAACCGACGACTGGCTCAGCACGGAGAGGCGAGCACATTGCGCTCCGACTCGAAAACAAGCTCTACCCCCTGCAGAGACCCTCCATTCCCCGTTCGTCGCGAGGTCGCCGTGTCTGGATCGGACGGCCAGGACCGGGTAGCGCAGCGCCTCGTGCGGGCCGCATAGTGGGATGCAAAAACCCACTCGCGCGGGGGTTCGTTCCCGGCGCGGTGTTTGCTTTGGCGGAGAACCATGCGGCTCCGTCGTCTTTGGTTTTGGGCTCTGCCTATCGGTTTTGCCCTCGAGCTTTTCGGATGCGGCGCGGAGCCGGAAAGCGGTTCGTCGGCCGGACGCACAGGCGTCGAGGCCCCGGGCCAAACACGCGACGCGAGCAGCCCTCCGGCCGTGACGGCGCCAGCGAACCCTCCTCCTCCCGCTCCACCGACGTGCGCCGTGCCGGCCAGCTTGAAGCTCGACGCCAACGTCGCCCAAGCTCATACGCTCGGCGAGTTTCGGGTCGAGGTCACCGCCGCAGGCATTCGCGTCACGAACCAAGGACGCGCGAACGGCGTAGTCTTCGCCTCTGGCGCCACGGGCGTGCTCGCGGCAAGCCGTCATGAGCTTCGCGTCGAAGAGCATCAAGGCTCGTTCGACATTCAAGAGAAAGACACCACGACCTGCTCTGGTGCGGTCGTGAGCGAGTCAGGGCTCGGCGAAGGCACCCTCCGGCTTCGTGGAACCTTCGAGTCCGGGCCCGCGGCGTGTCGTGCTCTCACCTTCACGATGGACCTCTGCGAAGTGCTCCCAGGCCACCTGGGCTTCGATGCGACCGTGTCGGACCCGAGCTTCTCCGCGCTCGACCTCTTCGCGAAGACCGATCCGGACGAGCGCATTTATGGACTCGGAGAGCAGTTTCCTCACGACACACTCGACCTCCGCGGGCGCACGATCCCCGTGATCGCGCAGGAGGGGGGAGTCGGCCGAGGCCACCAGCCCATTAGCGGCGCGGTGAGCGCGGCATCGAAGGGATCGGCCGGCAGCGAGTCGTCCACGTATTACGCCGCGCCCCATATCCTCACCAGCAAGCGGCGTTCGTTCTTCCTGGAAAACGAGGAGCTCTCGGTGTTCGACTTCCGCGAGCCCTCCCGGATCCGGGCTCGGGTATACGCCCCGCGGCTCCGCGGACGTGTGCTCGCTGGCCGCACCCCTCTCGAGCTCGTCGAGCGCTTCACCGAGTTCTCCGGGCGTATGCCGAAGCTCCCCGAATGGGTCGACCAGGGAGCCATCGTAGCCATTGCGCGCCCACTCGACGAGAGCCTCGCGATCGTGTCGCGGATGCGCGCCGCGGGGGTAGAAATTGCGGCGGTTTGGAACCAGACCTGGCCTGGAAAAGCGAAGACCTTCATCGGCGAGCAGGTGCTCTGGAACTGGGCGTACAATCCAAACTACCACCCGGGCTGGCAGAGCTACGTGAGCTCGCTCGCGGCAAATGGCATAAAGACTCTTTGTTACGTAAATTCGATGTTTCGCGAGCTTCCGGCGGACGCGGGAAAGGTCGAGCGCGACACCTACAGCGAGGGACTCGCCCTCGGTGCATTCGTACAAAACGCGACGGGCGCCACGTACAAGCTCCCCGTCACGGCGTTCGATGTCGCGCTCCTCGACCCGAGCAAACCGAGCGCGCGGACGTTCATGAAGTCGCTCATCAAGACCGAGATGATCGACAAAGCCAAGTGCTCTGGGTGGATGGCCGACTTCGCCGAAGCGCTGCCATTCGACGCGCGGATGGCGTCCGGGGCGACCGGTGCCGAGTACCACAACCGATACCCCGTGGAGTGGGCCAAACTAAACCGTGAAGTTTTGGAAGAGAATGGCCTCCTCGGCAAGGTGCTCGTGTGGAATCGCTCCGGGCACACCCGCTCGCCGGGGTCGTCCATTCTCTTTTGGGAGGGGGACCAGCTCACGACATGGGACAAGTACGACGGCCTCGTGAGCGCGCTGCACGGCCTTTTGAACGGAGGGCTCTCCGGGATGGCCTTGAACCACTCGGACACGGGGGGATACACGTCGCTGAGCGCTGGTGGAGTGGGCTATACTCGGGAAGACGAGCAGCTCAAGCGTTGGTCGGAGATGAGCGCGTTCACGGCCGTTTTGAGGACCCACGAAGGAAACCAGCCGGCCGCAAACGCGCAGGCCTACGACGCGGGCGATACCCTCGCGCACTTTGCGCGCATGTCGAAGATCTACAAGGCGCTCGGGTTCTATCGCAAAGACCTCTACGCCGAGGCCGAGGCGCGCGGCTTCCCGGTCGTGCGGCACCTGTTTCTTCAGTATCCCGACGACGCCGAGTCGTGGACCGTCGACGACGAGATGATGCTCGGCTCGGAGATCCTGGTGGCGCCCGTAAAGAACAAGTGCTTCACGAGCCCGATATGCCCCTACGACAAGGAGGTGTATCTGCCCCCGGGGGCGTGGGTGCACCTCTTCTCGGGAGCCGACTACGGTCGAGCGAGCCAAGGCACGAGGGTCACCGTCAAGGCGCCTGTCGGGTCGCCGGCGGTGTTCTATCGAAAAGGCTCTCCGGTAGGCGCGAAGCTGGTGACGAACCTCCGCGCCGCCGGCGTCCTTCCGTAGGCATTCCTGCTGGACTTGCTCCGCGACGCGAGCTCGTCGGTCTTCCTCGCGAAGCTCGAGCGATTGGACGAGGAATCCAATTGGGCAGCTCGGTTCTTGGAAAGCTTCCCGCGAACGTCCACGGAATGCGCGCCGAACCGCTATTTGCCGAGGAGTGCTGGCGTTTGGGATAGGGTTCCAGGACATGGGCACGCGCACCACACTCCTCGCTGCAGTTGCGGTCGGGCTCGTCGCGTGCACCGTGCGCATCGAGGTTGGGGCCTTCGGTGATCCGAAGAACGCTGCACCCGACGGCGCCGTCCCGAACACTACGGTCACGAGCATCGACAACCCACGGAAGTCGGTGCGGCTCGCGGCGGGCGGAGCTTCGACGTGTGCCATTGCTCCTTCCGGCACCGTGAAGTGTTGGGGGAGGAACCAGTTCGGGGAGCTCGGAACGGGGGCCGAGTCGGTCAGGGAGAGCAGCGTTCCGGTGGCGATCAAGGGCGGTGGAACCACCATCGTTGCGCTCGCGGCATCGGCGTATGCGTACTGTGCCCTCAGCGACTCGGGCAAGGCAAGCTGCTGGGGGGATTCCCTATTTGGGCAGTTCGTAAGACCCGGTGGGGAAGCCACCGTCGTTCATGCCATCTCGTTCGCCCCACTCGATGTCGAAAAGCTCGAAGATGGGCTATCCTCCGTACGTTCGGGCCTCTATTTCGGCGCCGCGCTCACGCGGGACGGGCGGGTGCGCACGTGGGGGCTCGACGGC